>NC_015589.1:915926-1221235 GCF_000215085.1 Desulforamulus ruminis DSM 2154 | reverse complement strand
GGAAACAATACGGAAAATCCCAGTACCCGGTTAGCCTGCTGCTCCAGCAGGGCTCCCAGCAGAATTCCGGCGTAGGTACCGCCGGAGCCGGCCGTTGCCACCTGCCAGGTGGGTGCAACGGCCTCTTCCCTTAACTGTTCCCCTAGTTCCCTTTGGGCTGCCACAAAGCCTAAGGTGCCCAGCGGGTTGGAAGCGCCCATGGGAATGACATAGGGTCGATGACCCCGGGCTGCTAATTTTTCCGCTGTCTCAGCCACTTTCGCTTCTAGCAGGCTAAAATCGCCGCTTCCGGTAAATACCATTTCCGCACCCATTAAATGACCCAGCAGCAGGTTGCCGGAAAGAAATCCCTCCGGTGCTTTCCCCACCAGAACCAATACCGGTTTGAGGTCCAGTTTGCGGCAGGCTGCCACGGTGGCCCTGGCGTGATTAGACTGTAAGCCCCCGGTGGTAATCACCGTATCGCATCCCTGCTCCAAAGCCTCTGCCAGCAGGTATTCAAGCTTGCGGATTTTGTTTCCGGCCAGCCCCAGGCAACCGTTCATATCCTCCCGTTTGATATAAATCCGGGGACCGCCCAGATGCCGGCTCAGCCTGGGCAAAAACTGCAGCGGCGTCCGCTCCATGGAAACCAGTGAAACCTTTTTAAAATTCATTTTTTTCACTCCTTAGGGTTCAATTGACTGATTTTAGAAGATAAAAAGAAAATTTCAGATCAGGCATGGTGAATATTTATAGGGCCATATTATATAATGGACCATAACCTATTCGAAAAAAGATCGGAGGCATCAGTTTGAACAGTAACATTAAAAACCGCGATGAGATTGAGGACAGGTATAAATGGAACCTTGGAGCCATGTACAAGAGCCTTGAAGAAGTAAAGCAGGACATGGCCAAAGTGCAGGAATTACTGGAACAATTTAAAAGCTACGGCGGCCGCCTGGATAACCGGGAAACTATCCTGGAGGCACTGCTGCTGCAGGATCAGTGCGATCAATTGATGGAAAAATGTTATACCTTTGCCCACATGCGGTTGGACCAGGACAATACCAACACCGAATCACTGGCCCTGTTCGATCAGGTAAAGACTCTTTATGTATTCTACAGCGAAACCTTCAGCTTCTTTATCCCGGAGTTGATGAAACTGGATTACGCTCATCTGCAGAGCTATGGCCAAGAGGAGAAATTTCAGGATTACCGCCACTTTATAAAAGAAATCGGCCGCAACAAAGAACACATTCTCTCTGAAAGCGAAGAAAGAATTTTATCTTCCTTCGGCGAACTGGCGGGCGCGCCCAAAAGCATCTTCCAAATCCTAAACAATGCGGATCTCAAGTTTGGCACCGTCACTAATGAGAAAAACGAACCTCTGGAACTAACTCACGGCCGCTACCAGCTCTTCATGCAAAGCGGCAGCCGGAAGGTTCGCCAAGCGGCTTACAATGAATTATACCGGGTGTATACCTCCTTTAAAAACACCATTGCCCAAACCCTTGGCAATTCCGTTAAAAAGGACTGCCTATGGGCCCGCCTGAGGAAACACAACAGCGCTCTGGAAGCCAGCCTTTTTGCGGATAATGTCAGTGTTTCCGTCTATCAACAGTTGATCCAGGCGGTCCACAACAACATTGGCTACCTGCACAAGTACATTGACTTCCGCAGGCAGGTAATGAAACTGCCGGAACTGCACATGTACGACCTGTATGTACCCCTGGTTACGGAATTAAATAAAGAATATTCCTATGAAGAAGCGGTGGAAACCATGTATCAGGGCTTAAGCCACCTGGGTGAAACCTATCTTCAGGATTTAAAGCAGGGCCTTGAAAACGGCTGGGTGGATGTCTTTGAAAACAAGGGCAAAACCTCCGGCGCTTATTCCACCGGCGCTTACGGCAGCCATCCCTATATTCTTTTGAATTTCAACCATACCATGAACGATGTGTTTACCCTGGCCCATGAAGCAGGACACGCCATGCACACCTACTATTCACACCGGAACCAGCCCTACCGCAATGCCAGCTATACCATTTTTCTGGCCGAGGTGGCTTCCACCCTGAATGAAAACCTATTAATTCATTACCTGCTGGGCCAAACCACTCAACCCAAAGAAAAATTATTTTTGTTGAATTATAATCTGGAACAATATCGAACCACCGTCTACCGGCAAACCATGTTTGCGGAGTTTGAAAAAATGATTCATGAACGGGTTGAACAGGGAGGCAGTCTTACTCCGGACAGTCTATGCGAAATGTATTACGACTTGAATAAGTTTTATTATCAGGGCGTGGTGCTGGATGATGAAATTGCCATGGAGTGGGCCAGGATTCCCCATTTCTATAACGCCTTTTATGTTTATAAATATGCCACCGGCTTCAGTGCCGCGGTGGCCCTGGCCAACCAAATTTTAAGCGGCGAACCGGAAGCGCGGGCCCGCTACCTGGAGTTCCTGTCCAGCGGCGGCAAGGATTATCCCCTTGAACTGCTCAAGAAAGCCGGAGTCAATATGGAAACTCCGCAGCCTGTGGAGGAATGCCTGCGTACCTTTGGTCAGCGTCTTGAAATGGCTATACAGGTTCCCCATTGATCATCGTCTCTATGCTTAGGTGAGGGTTATCCTCACCTTTTTATTTTTCTTCCGCCGGGTCCCAAAAAAGCATGCGGCCGCAATTGCTGCAAAAGACCGGAGGAAGCCCATACTTTAACTGTTTTAACTTATCGAAGTTAATGGCCAAATGACACCCCGAACAAACATCCCGGGTCACCCTGCCCACCGGATTCTCGTACCGCTGCTTTATCCGCCGGTATTCCTTCAACAGCACTCCATCCAGAGAACTGAGAATTTCCCGGATCTGCTTTTCCAAAACCTGCACCTGCTCCTTTACTTCTTCCTTGTTCTGGAGATACTGCCGGTGAAGTTCTTTGTATTGATCCGTATCCTGTTTATGTCGGTTTTGTATCTGCTGCCATTGCTGCTTGATTTCTTCCCGCTGTTCCATGTGACCCAGCTCCCGGTCTTCCAACTGTTTCAGTTCACTTTGCAGGGCGCCCAATCTTTGCTGGTAAGTGGCAATTTCCTTCATCTGCAGGGACCCGTCATAGATTTTTTCAGTAACCTCTTTGATCTTTCCCCGGGTCTCCTGGGCCAGACCGGCCATTTGTCCCACCCTCCCCTTCAGTCCATCGTGCTGCCCCTTTAATTCTCTCAATTGGTTTTGAGAAGATTCAATGACACCCTTTAATGCTTTCAACTGCTTGATTTGCCCCTGATCCTTTTCCCCCTTGACATTGGCTTTCCTTTGTTCTTCCTCCAGCATTTGCAGCCGCCAGAGCTTTTGCATCTCCGACATTTTTATCACACTCCTATAAAAATAAAAGGGACAGGGACTACCATTGGTCCCTGTTCCCCTATAGATACGTAAATGGATCGGATTGGCGTTTGGTGGTCAAAAAATCTACAGCCCAACCTCTTTGGCGGCATGTTTCCGCCAGTTTATTCTGAAGCTCCGGTATCATGAAATACTCGGTGGCAAAATGACCTGCGTCAATAAAATTCAGACCCGCTGCCAGCATATCCTGGGCGGTGTGATACTTGATATCCCCGGTAATAAACACTTCCGCCCCTTTGGCGGCGGCAACAGGCCATAGCTCCGCTCCGGACCCGCCGCATACAGCGATTCTGCGAACTTCCTTCCACATACTGCCGCCAACCCGGGCCGTGGTCAGCCCCAACACTTCTTTCACCTTAATGACCAGGTCCGCAAACCCTAAGGCTTCTTCCAGAACACCCACCCGGCCAAGTCCCAGGGAGCCGCTGCGGTTTTCCAGAGGATAAAGGTCATAAGCCACTTCTTCATAGGGGTGGGCCGACAGCATGGCTTGCAGCACTGCAGAAACCTTGCTTACCGGTACAATGGTCTCCAGGCGGATTTCATCCACCTTTGCCAACTGACCCGGCTGACCGATAAAAGGCCGGGCTCCTGCCAAGGGGTAAAAAGTCCCGGTGCCTTGGGTCCGGAAGGTACAGTGACAGTAATTGCCGATATGCCCGGCCCCGGCCCGCGCCATCGCTTCACTAACCGCTTCAACCTGCTCTACAGGAACAAAGACCACCAGCTTATTGTATCTTTCCCCCGCTGCAGGCTGCAAAACCTCCAGGTCCGTTAAACCCATCCGTTCCGCCAGCAAAGCATTTACACCGTCGGCAGCGCTGTCCAGGTTGGTATGGACGGCATAAACACCAATATTGTTTTGAATTAAATCCGCCAGCAGGACGCCCTGAGGATCATCCAGGCGAATGCTTTTTATTCCTTTCATCAGCAAGGGGTGATGGCAAATAATCAATTGGGCCTTCTTTTCCAAGGCCTCCTTTGCCACCGTGTGGTCCACATCCAGAGCCAGCAGCACCTTGTCTACCCGGGCGCCGGGGTCGCCGACCTGCCAGCCGCTGTTGTCCCAAGCTTCCGCCAGCCATCTAGGGGCCAGCGCTTCCACCACTTTAACGATTTCCTGACCGGTTACAGACATGCCTCAACCCCCTCTATCTCCTGCAACTTTTTCCGGATTCCCACCGCTTTTTCCCTGGCTTCGGGCAGTGTGCTTTGGGCTAACCCGGCTAATATTTTATGGTATTTTTCTTTTCGTTTAGCAATGAACAGCCCCAGCAGGGGATGTTTCTTCTCTACCAAACGGGGGCCCAGTTCCAGCAATACCGGATTCTCTACCCGTTCGTGGCCTCTCTCGGCCACCATCACCACATACAGTCTGCCGTCTTCCAGCAGTAAATCTTCCTCCCTCAGAGTCCAGCCGCTTTTTAATAAATACTGGCGGAGCTCCATTTCGTCGGCCATGGGCTGTAAAATCAAACGTTTCACCGTTCCGGCCACTTCCGGGGAAGCGGTTAAAATATCCCGGATGGTGCCGCCGCCCATGCCGGCAATGATGATGGTTTCAACCTCCCCCGGCTGTAAAACCTCCAGGCCGTTGCCCAGCCGAAGTTCAATTAAACCGGAAGCCTTATGCTCCAGTATATTGGACCGGGCTGCCTCCAGAGGCCCTTGGTTAATATCCGCCGCCACCGCCCGGGGGCAAATTCCCTTTAACACAAGATAAACGGGTAAATACCCGTGATCAGTGCCGATATCCGCAACAATACTTTCCTGTGGAACATAACTGGCCAGAAGTTTCAACCGGTTACTTAGTTTTATCATGGTACCTACCTCGTATTCCCATAATTCGCCGGTTCCCATAAAAAATCCTTTTGGAGTAGATCTTTTCCTATAAAAGCATAGCCATTTTTCCTTAAATTATTTCGTATCTCTCAGTTTAAAACCCCGGTTATCCCATAAACCGGGGTTTTAAAGCTTTCATCCCATTAACAGGAGGAATCATTTTTAAATTTACCGATATGTTGGTGCAAATTACAGGCCAGTTGTTCCAGCAATCCGGCGGCCACGGTCACCTGTTGGATAGAGGCCAACTGCTGCTCAGTGGCAGCGGCAATCTCAGAACCACTGGCTGTGGCTTGCGCACTGGCTTCGGCTACCGCGGCGGATTGCTCCACCAGCAGATCAACGGTTTCTTTGATACGGCTAAATTTTTCTCCTGTTTGGTCAATAAGCCGGTGCCCGGATCGCACTTCTTTTAAACCTTCATTCATTTTACGGATAACCCCCTCGGACTGTTTGCCGATCTCCAGGATAATAGCCTTTACGTCCTCGGCCGCCAGATTGGAGCGATCTGCCAACTGTCGAATCTCCTGGGCCACCACCGCAAACCCGCGGCCTTGTTCACCGGCTCTGGCAGACTCAATGGCGGCATTTAAAGCCAGGAGGTTGGTTTGTTCGGCAATTTCTCCGATCAATTGCACAAACTTCTCAATATCCCCGATTCTTTGGCCCAGCCCACCGGTTTCCAGGGCCAGACCCTCCATCATGGTATGCAAAAGGTTCATTTGCTCCGTGGTCTGTCCTACGGCCTGCTGCCCTTCCTGGGCCGCTTGAGAAGCCTGGCCGGAATAGCCGGCTGCGTCCCGGGCAATGGTTCCCAGTTCCTCCAGAGATCCGGCCAGTTGCGTCACCTGGGTGGTAACCTCCTGAACAGCAGAACTGGTTTCTTCAGAGGACTGCGTCAGGGATTTGCTGGACTCTTCCAACTGATCGGAAACACTGCGGGTTTCTCCGATTAACTGCCGGAAGTTGCTCAGCATGGTATTTAACGCCTGCCCCAAGGCAGCAATTTCATCCTTCCCTTTGAAATTAAAGTTTCGGGTTAAATCTCCCCGGGCGATTAAAGACACTTCTTCGGAAATCCATACCAGAGGCTTCAGCGCTTTCCCGGTGACAAAATACATTACCGCTGCCATGACCAAAATGGATAAAATCAGCAGCAGCAGACTGTCCCTTAGGACCCCTTGCAGTTGTCCCAAAACCTGGGTTCGGTCCAGATTGGCTTTCACATAACTAATGGGTTTTCCGCTGTAATCAAAAACCGGAATAATCACCGCCACCGCGGAGGCATCGGCCATGTACACAGCATGGTAATTTTTCCCGGCCATGGCTTCTTTAATGATTTGAGGAGAAACAGTAAGACCGTCCCGGGCTGCCGTTCCCGCCAAGGGCTTGCTCTGATCTACCTTGGCCCAGGCTACACCGGAGCTGGCATAGGGATACATAAAAAAATCCCCCCCAAGCTGCTTCTTCCATCGGGCCAGTAATTCCGCATTAAAACCCATTCCGTATTCCACACTGCCCACATGCTGGCCCTGATAAAAAACCGGGGCAACCACCCGGAACCCGTAGCCTCCCCGGCCTTCCTCCAATCCGGCCACCACCTTTTGGCTTTGATTGCACTGTACCACCGTGTTCCGGAAAGAAGACAAATCGTCACCATATTTATCCTGCTGGTGCAGACGAAGGAAGGAAACGGCCGGGGGCAGGTGAAACTGAAACTGCTCAATACCGTCCTTTTTTGCTTGTTCAAACACACCGGAGGTTAAGGTCAGCAGCTTTTCCCGTTCCCTTTTGGCAAAGGCCTCCTGGATACCGGGCATGGCCGTCACACTGGCCAGCCCCATTCGGGTTGAAGTAAACACCGCCTCCAGATCATTGCGGATTAGGGACTCTATATTCCGGTATTGTACCTGCTCCTGCTCCAATATGGCCGTGCGCATTTGCCTGTACCCCGAAAGAACCAGCGCCACCAGGGATACACACACCAGAATGACCAGCGGCACCAGCATTTTTGTTCGGATGCTTTGAAACACCTCCGTACCACCCCTCTAATAGTAAGAATATAATAAATTAGTAATAATTCAGACTATTATTAAATTTACCATTAGAGGGATATTTCACAATGTCTCAGCAACGACAACAATTTTGTCTATTTGATGACAATCTGTATTTAGGTAGTTTAAAGCAGCAAAACAGGGACCAAAGGTCCCTGTTTAATCAAAGCAAAAGCCTCACCTGATTTGGTGAGGCTTGTCTGGTGGGCGATGACGGGATCGAACCGCCGACATCCTGCTTGTAAGGCAGGCGCTCTCCCAGCTGAGCTAATCGCCCCGGTACAAATAACGCCTTTATATATAATAAATGCCTATACAATAAACTCTACGGACTCTTCAGTGTTTTATCATGTTCTCCGATATTCCGCAATAGAATGCCGCCGTCCTCCATATATTCCCAGGTCATACGAATTTCCATCGTAATACTTGCCTCGAATATGCGGTCCTGTCCCTGAATTTTCTTGGTACGAAGTGAGGGATGGCGAGGGTTCTCCATCAAAAACTCAAGTTTTTTCTTCAATACTCTTCTTTCCTCTAAGGAAAGCCGCTTAACCTTATCCGCAAAAAACTCAGAATAGTACAGGTTTATCATTCATTCAACCCCAACCCTTTTAGCAGTTCCTCTTTGCTTTTAGCCGTTTTTACCCGGCCTTCCCGTACTTGTTGTTCGACTTTCATTTCCTCCGTCTGCCATTCTTTAGAATAAAACCACATCTGGTCCCGGGGAATAATGGCAACCGGAGTAATAATCAGACGGCCGTCCTTCTCTTCCACCTGCAGCTTATCGCCGGGTTTCAGTTTAAGTTTTTTTAATAATTCCTTGGGAATCGTCACCTGAGATTTCTGTTGTATTTCCACCAGCATGTTCATCATTTCCTTATAACAATTTTTATTTTATTATATTCCAACCCGTCCGGGATATCCAGTACTTTAAAGGGATAGGCGGGGTAAGACGAAAAGAGGTCTCTTTCTGTATCAATTTCACTAAATTTAGGCAGAAGACAGTTTTATCTATTTTTCACTTAACCTCCAAACGCCAAAAGGATCAATCCGAAAATCATAATGGTTATCATTATTTACTAGGACACTTCCGGGAGCAAAACAAATCTCATTAAATGCAATATGCTGCCCCACATAAGCATTGCCCTTTTGATTTGGACGCCATTCACGCCCCGCCAGAGGCTCGATTGGGCCGTCGGCAAATGGATTTTCGGCAGCAACCGTATGGGCTAATAGTCTCGCTTTGGCCGGCAGGCACACCCTTGGCCTTTCGTCTGATTTTAGAAATTTTATTCCTTTATCAAACAGCTTGTCATCCTCCCTGCATGGATTGATCGCTACAGGTTTAACCTTGCCCCAACCATAGCTCCGTTCACCCCCAAACTGCAGCCGTTTTACAGCCTCTTGCCAAGAAAGGGTACACCCTTTCTTTTCAAAAATATAGCCCTGTAAAAACACACGCTTGCCCTCATCCAAGGTATAAGGAGAAATAAATTCCGTCTCCCGCAGCATGCCCCGGGCCGCGGACTGCTGAGGATAGTCCAGAGCCGTTCCGGCATAGCTGCTCAGAAAGCGATACCGGAATGCCCTTTGGTCCTTCCAAGGCCATTCTATCTGATAGTGATTTCCCGATGAAAGAACCGGATAAAAATAGGTAAAAGCCAGTTCCCGATGAACCTGTTCACCAACCTCTTGATAGATGCTGGAATCATTAATCTCATTTCCTTTGCATTTATCCCGGGTCAGGCGCATGGTTAATGCACCCCACATGACTCTACCGGTTACATAAGGATAGGTGCGCTGCAGGTTTCCGATTTTACCGCATCCGATATGCAGGGGAGAACACAACCGCAATATTACCTTATACATCTGCCAGGCCACTGCCATCACTCCTTGGCTTTCGCCCCATACCGGGCGTAAATCAACATTTTTTCCAGAGTTTCTTTGGCCAGAAGCAAGGGTTCCAGCTGCTTTGTCACTTTATCAGTAAGGTAGGCCAGTACCGTATCCGGCTTTTGGTCGACCGGTTTTCCCCAGCCATATCCCAGATTCTCCAGCAGATTAAGCATTTCCTGCACCACAATGCCGCCGTTATTTTTTTCTTTAGCCAAAAGGTAGAGAAAGCAGGCATAAACGCCGTTTTCCTGTAATACGCCCAAAGCCTTGGTGACGCTATTGTCCACATCGCCGGCTTTTATCTTTTTTTCGTCAACCAACCGTCCAATAACGGCTTGTCCGTGCTTAGCCGCCAATCGATCCAAATTAAGAATTGTCGCCGGGCTGTGCATCGCCGTCTCTCCCTCCGTAAGTTTCTTCAACAGGATCACCGATCATGGCCATGCGCCCAAAACCACGGGTACCCATGCCGCCTACTCCCAGCCACTCTATCAGACGCAAACCGGACTGTACCACCGCCAGCGGTCCGTTCCAGCAGCCTCCGGGTAAAGCCTTGTCTTTGAATGTCTTCCGCTGACGTTCTTCTGTTTTCAGCGGCCAATCCATACGGTCGTCGTCCAGCACCACTTCGGCGGTAAGAAAGGTGGCCCGGGGCAAAGCCTCATAGGTAAATAAGGCCCCTTCCTCGGCTGCCCCCCGCTCAGGGTCAATGGCTACCGAGGTACGTACTTCCAGATTGCTGTTGACTATTTGGCTGAAAATCGATTCCTTTACCAATACCAAATGATCGGCAATGGCTTTCCATCGTGTTTCATTGTTCCAATTTGATGGCGCTTGCACCGAAACCCCACCGCCCACTTCCATCATCAGCCATCCCAAGTTGAGAATATCGCTGCGCTGCCAGGTTAAGAAAACCTTGCCGGCCTCCCAATTTTCAGGCGGAGTCCATTCTTCCGGTTTATTCCCCTGTTCAGGATTACTGATGCGAAATCCGGCTTCTTTTAGACGTTCGTAGGTGCTGATCCAAACGGGGCCGGCCATGGAATATACCGGAAAAGCAAGAACCAAGGCGTCAAAAATATTAACCACGCCGGAATAGGCGCGAACCTCCTCCCTCGAACCATCTGCCTGTTGAATATAACCGAAGGTGTAGCATATCGGATCCCCCTGCGGCTTGTCCACTTTACCGTGATCTCTTCCGGCGGCAGCCGGATTTTCGTAAAGCCGGGCCGCATTGGACCGGGCTGCGCCGTGCAGGCTGGTACCGGGAATTTTGGGGACCCGTGTGCCCGGTTCCCGGACAATGCTGTTGTCCACCCTCCCCAGGCGGTACCCGCCCGTGCCCACATGCACCGGATCGGTGGACATAAAAAGATAGCGCTGCCGTCTATAAGTAGCCATTGTTTTCGCCTCCTTTATTGTTTCAAAATCTCCATATGCAGTTCGGCCAGATCAGCCAGTTCACCCCATACCCCGGCCTTAACCAATTTTCTTTGTATCCTTTCGGGAATCTCCTCCCATTTTTTCCCCCGGGGCCAGGCTGCTCCGGCCAAGGTGTCGGCAACAAAACGGGAAAATACTTCATCAACGTAGGACACCCCCCCGGCATCCTGCCCATACCAGTCTTCCCGGACGCATTCAATGGTGCGGATCAACTGATGGCGCTGAGTTTTGGACAGGTGCTGCAGGCAGTTCCATATGGTTTTGAAACAGTCCAGACCCTCTAAATAGAAAGGCCGGGTGCGGCGGGGACGACGCCCCTCCTGATCATAGTAAATTTCAAAACGGCGGCCATTGGTATCCAAAAATTCAAAGTCAAAGGTGGACGGATAAAAATAAATCTGATCGCCTTCTTCCACATTCGCTGCGTGAACAACCCGGTTGGGCCTTGTTTGATTTTTCCCCAGCGGCAGCGTCGCTTCCGCTTCCCTCCTTTTCACGGCCTCCCCGTTTTTTCCAGTCCGCTTTTGCGCCAGGAAGAGATACGGATACCAGGGGTCCTTGGGATTTTTGTCTTTCATATTAAAGGGAAAATGACGTCTGAAAGGAGGTCGATCCTGCTCCAAAATCAGGAGGGACCGGCCTTCCATGGAAGCTCCGATTTCGGACTTGCCGTTTTGATCTTTTCCAACCCGCCAAATCTCGAAAGAAACGGATTTATCCAGCAGGGCCCGTCCCGCTTCCAGCAGGGAACGGACCGGTATACGACGCCCGGCATGGACAAGGCCCAAACTCAGGGGCAGGCGATCCTTTACTTTGCCCATTTCCCGCTCATATTTTTCTTTAATTTTCTCTATAATCCGAAGACTGCTGCAGGCCGGCACAAGCATCATAAAAGCACGGGGCTCCGCCAGCAAAGGGATAACAGGCGCATAGGGGGTCTCCTCATAGTCTATACGGGTAATGGTTATACCCTCCAAAAGGTTTGGGCTTTTTCGATCGGTTCGGCCTTCGGGGTTCCGCAGCACCGGTTGGCCGGCGTACAACTGCTCAAGGCATTTTTTTATATAGTCCGCGGCCTTTTCCGGCAGGTGGTTTTCCGTTTCTTTCGCTCCCAACCGACGGGCAATATACTCCAGATTGGCAGCGCTGAGAAGACAGCCCGTCCCTTTATCCGACGGTATCCAAACCACGTCCAGGTCCACGGAGCCCAGAACCAAATCATAGACATGGTAGTCCCCCAGCTTGGGTTCCGCGCTGAGGTAAATTTTAAGCCGCGGCTGCTTGGTACAAGAGGTTTCCAGAACTTCATCCCGCACTTCCTGCCAGAACCGGCGTGTTGTTTCCCAAATACGCCGCAGGCGGCTGAAAGAAGGCGTTTTGCTGACTTCTTGTTGTTCCTGTTTGCCGGGATCGGGTTCAATGACAAAAAGGGAACTTAAAAATACGCCGTCCAGCCAGTGGGTTAGCTCAAACTGTCCTACCACCAGGGCTACACGGCCGTTTACATCGGCCACTTCTTCCGTCCAGATGGTTTCTTGCAAATTTTCCGCCCAATTCTTGGAACGGTCCGAACGCCGCTTTTCACAAACATCACATACCGAACGCTGCGTGGATTTTCTTCCCGGCCCTTGGGGCCTCAAACCGCATACGGCGCAAACATCCGCAGTGTGCTGCTGCCAAAAATGCCTTATTTTATTGGGATCCGCCTGTGATATAGGCACAGCGGAAAGAAACTTTCCAATTTCAGGTAACTGATATTTCCTCCAGTCTTTAGGGTCTTGTCCATGCCAAGACTTTTCTTCCAATTTAATATGGGGCTGAATCTCACCCTCAACTTGGAGTTTAACATTCTGTTCCCCAGGATCCTTCTGAAATGTTTCCTTTATCAAAGTTTCCAGACTTTTACCGTTTCCGTCCGTCCTTTGCAGCAAGTCCTCCAGATCCGGCACCACATAAACACTGCCGTTTTCGTCCCGGTAGACTTCACTCCCCAGCGGATAGGTAACCTCCAGCAGCTCACGCACCCTGTCCAGGCCATGCCGCAACAAATTTTGCCGGGCCAGCAGATCGGGAATGCGGGATACCTCCGAGATATAGTCCAGGCCTTTGAACCGGACCCCCAGCAGCCGCCATGTAAGTTCATCCTGCTTTTTGACATCTTCCGTAAGCAGTGCTCCGGCCAAAGCGGCTTTATACAACGAGCCTACCAGCAACCCCCAGCTCCACAGATCCACCTCATTAATAGGTCGGCGGGTATCGGCCAATGCCTCAGAAAATAGCGCTTCCAGTTTCTCACGCAGTTTTTTCCGTTTTTCAGGATTATAATCCAGCAGGTCATTCCAGGGCAGCGCCCTTAGTCTTTCAGTCAAACAATTCGGGACATCTTTTTCAGAGCCGAAGGGCGTACTAATCTTAGTTCCCGGGTAAGATTGCTTCCCCCCATTCCGTCTTTGTTTGTCGAAATGGGATGTACGATGACAGCGGGAGAGGTAGCCTAGTAAGCCATCCTTTTCCCATTTTTCACCTAAGGCGCTCCTATAGAAACTAGCATGCAAAAGCTTCGGGATGGGAGCGGTCAATTTTTCCCCTATAGGAAAAGAAAGCTGTATTTCACCTAAATCTTTTTCATTTTTATTAATAATTTCTACCACCAAGCTTGTCTTTAAAAGTTTTTCCCTTTCATTATTCTCTTTGCTGTTAGAAAATTGCTCCTGCAAAAACTCCTCAGAACATTTAAAATAGTCATGCAGCCAGCCTACGGCTTCCGCCAGCAATAAAGACGCACGGTTTTCTTCCAGGATAATCAGGTTGTTCATACGGTCCCTCCCTCCTTCAGGCGGTCGGCAATCTTTCGGGCCTGACTGCGGAGATTTTCCAATGTGTTAAAAGTAACCTCCGTTGCCACCGGCAGCTGGTTTTGAGAAGGCCTTCCCTTTTCTCCGTCCCGGGAGGCTGCTTCCGGAAGCAATCCCCCTTCCCTTTCCCACCAGGCTTTCGCCTTGCTATAGAGCTGTTTTTTCTCCTTATTATATGTACGGCCCCGGTCTTCCAACCACTGCCGGTACGCCGCTTCTTCCTTTAAGCTGTTATCGGGGCAGTGTAGTTCTTCAATCAACCGGTTAGGTGCCTCCAGATAACGGGGCAGGCCCGGAGCCGGTCCCGTTGTTCCTTCCTCTTCAATCGCTTTGTTCGGCCAGTCCCATTTAAGGGTCAGCCTGCCTTCTCCATTCAAGCGTTCTTCCGCAATCCCGAAGCCGCTGCCGGTTTTAGCGCCAAAACCATATTGGGTCAGCATGGCTTTTATCCCGTCTGCTAAGAATTCCAAATCCCGGGCTACTTCTTTCCTGCAGTTTGTATCAAAGGAACCCACGGGCACATATAAAAGGGTAAATACTCCCTCGGCCTTTTGGGGCACACACTCCAGTAAAATCGGCCCTTTTTCGCTTCCTGTTCCGGTTTTAGAATCATGAGGATTGATCACTTCCAGTCCCACTTCCTGAAAGAAAGTCGGGAAAAAGTGGAGCCTACCGGCAATAAAGCCGCTGTCGGTCATGGAAAATCTTAAGCATCGTTGAAACCAGCAGGTTTGGAGCTTCCCTCCCAGCTTATCCAGATACCGGTTGTCCTTTTCATAAAAACCTCGTTCCGTACCGAACAGCCTTATCAGTTGTAAGCGTCGGGAAACAAATTTTTTACGGTTGACACGTTCCGCCTTTTCCAATGTTTCCAGCCCCGTCCACCACCGGGCCAGCTGCTGCAGCATCGCCGCCCGCAGTGCGCCCTTCCAGCCGGAGGCAGCCTCCATGGGCGTCTTAAATATTTTTTCCCGCCGCAGCGGGTTTTCTAAAAGGTAAAAAGCTTCCTCATTTTTGCTAAGATAAGGCTTCCGCAGCTTAAAAGGTATTTGAAGCAGGAAGCTAAACCAAGGCATTTGCTGAATTGCGGATATATCCGGAACAAAGCTGAATGCATCGGGTATTTTACAAAAATCGTAATGCTTTTCCTGCCAGGGGTTCATTTCGACCTTTAAGCTTTTCTGCCATTTTTTGCGTACAGAGCCATTCTCATTATGATCCAACGCTTCGTATAAATAGGCCAGATGTGGTTCCCGGAACCCCATAGCATTTTCGGTTATTCCGGTCTTTTGAAAAGCATAATAATCCAGCGGCATGTTATCCCTCCTTAATGCCCAGCAGGCTCTGCAAAAATCGTCGGGCATCACCGGTATTCGGCGTAACGGAATCCCGTGAATTGTCCATCTCCCGCCAAAACTCCAGGTTATATTTTTCAGTTAAATAACGATAGATTCTTTCAACAATCCTGTTCCGGTCCCATGCTTTCCCATAGCAATTCGCTTTTTCCGGAATCCAGCCCCAAATGCGTATTCGCCCGTCGCCGTAGGGACGGGATATTTTCACCTTGGACGCCATTCGCTCTCCGCTTTTAAGTGAAGTCCCCATGACAAAATGACGTACTTTTGGATCATCGGAGAATAACCGCCGCAAATCATATTTCAAATTGAAAGTTTCCTCTTTTCCGGTTTTCTTCGTCCTGATACAAGTCCAAAAGATATTTTTTAAGGAAGGATATCCGGCATAGCTTCGACTGCCGGAAGCGGCAACAAGCCTCCGGTATAACGGTCGGGTGTCAAAGGGACCGTTCACCGGCTCAATAATTCCAAACCCCATTTGGCTTCTGGCTCCCAGTGCCCCCCAGTCGGCTATAAACTGAATCAGTCCGCCAATAATATCCGGCGAAAATCTATGATCCCGGCTTTGTATCTGCATCTCAAAAGTTCCGGTTTTAGGCGTATTAGGTGGAGCTCCTTTTAAGTCGGATTCTGGAAAGTACCAAGTAGGGATCCGCTCTTTTCCTTCATCATTTGTATATTTCCTTTGGATAGCTTTGATCGGATGTTGAATTTTTTCGTTTTTAATATCCTTTTCTACTATGGACAAATAAAAGCGCCGCTTCCATCCCGTTGCCCCAAATATCTGGCATACGTCGCACAAGCCGGCCGCCCTTAAATATTCGGTTTCATTCTCTATCTCAAAATTTCTATATTGATCTGCTTTAAAATTACAATAATCCAATCCGGGACCACCGTGAACCTCACCGCCCAGCCCCCGCACCAACGCTTCATACCACCAACGCATGCTGCCCAAAAGACCCGTTTCATGGATACGGTCCACTTTTCCTCCGACCCCACCGGTCCATAAAGGTGTTAATGTCTTAATGTCCAGATTACCCACCTCTTCCTTTTCTATGTTCCATGATAGCGTTCAAGCGGAACGATAATATTCTAAATCTCTTGCCGATCTTTGCAGATATTTCATTGTTTAATATAGCTATTATACTAATCATGACACACTATAACAATAAATACCAACCATAATTTTATGTTAATTTTGAATAATAAAAAAATATGTTTTATTATGACTAACTTTGTCTTAAATTGCCGAATCAGAAAGTAAAACAGGGCCTCAAAGGCCCTGTTTTACTCAATAAAAAAACCTCACCTGATTTGGTGAGGCTTGTCTGGTGGGCGATGACGGGATCGAACCGCCGACATCCTGCTTGTAAGGCAGGCGCTCTCCCAGCTGAGCTAATCGCCCGGAATGGTGACCCCTACGGGATTCGAACCCGTGTTACCGCCGTGAAAGGGCGGTGTCTTAGGCCGCTTGACCAAGGGGCCGTATCTTAAAAATCCAATAAGCAATTTGAAAGGTCCCGGAACTCCAAACTGGTGGGCCCACCAGGATTCGAACCTGGAACCAGCCGGTTATGAGCCGGATGCTCTACCATTGAGCTATAGGCCCTTGATAATTTTGGCTCCCCGAGTAGGATTCGAACCTACAACCTACCGGTTAACAGCCGGTTGCTCTACCATTGAGCTATCGAGGAGCATTACCATGCGAGAGTTATTATACTAAAATAACCGGATCAGGTCAATATCTTCTTGCGGGTAGTTCCTAAACTTTTTACAGTTTTCTACCCGCCTTTTAATCCGGTTTGAATTAATCAAGATAATCCTTGAGTTTTTTACTGCGGCTGGGATGTCTCAGCTTGCGCAGGGTTTTGGCTTCGATCTGGCGGATCCGTTCCCTGGTGACGCCAAATTTTTGACCCACTTCTTCCAGGGTCCGGGCACGGCCGTCGTCCAGTCCAAAACGCAGGCGCAGTACCTTTTGCTCCCGGTCGGTTAAAGTCTTTAATACCTCATCCAATTGTTCCCTGAGTAGGGTAAAAGATGCTTCTTCAGCAGGAGCTCTGGCGTCCGCGTCTTCAATGAAATCTCCCAGATGTGAGTCTTCTTCCTCACCAATGGGTGTTTCCAGGGATACCGGTTCCTGGGCAATTTTCATAATTTCCCGTACTTTTTCCCCGGAAATTTCCATTTCCTTGGCAATTTCTTCGGGACTGGGCTCCCGGCCCAGTTCTTGAAGCAACTGTCGGGAAACCCGAATCAGCTTATTAATGGTTTCCACCATGTGTACCGGAATCCGTATGGTGCGCGCCTGATCCGCGATGGCCCTGGTGATGGCCTGGCGGATCCACCAGGTAGCGTAGGTGCTGAACTTAAAGCCCTTGCGGTAATCAAATTTCTCTACCGCTTTGATCAAGCCCAGGTTGCCTTCCTGAATTAAATCCAGGAAAAGCATGCCTCTGCCCACATAGCGTTTGGCAATGCTGACCACCAGGCGAAGGTTGGCCTCGGCCAGACGGCGTTTAGCTTCTTCATCTCCCGCTTCCATCCGTTCGGCCAGTTCCACTTCCTCTTCCGGGGACAGCAGCGGTACACGTCCAATTTCTTTGAGGTACATTCTCACCGGGTCATCAATGCCAATGCCCTCGGGAATGCTTAAGTCAACCTCTACCTCTACTTCTTCAGCGGGACCGTCGGCAGCGTCGTCTACTTCCAGTGGCTCCAGATCCGTAACTTCCGGGACGACTTCAATACCCATACTGGCAATTTTTTCGTATATGTCATCAATCTGATCCGCTGTTAAATCGGCACCCTGCAGACCGTCCATGATTTCATTATAAGATAAGACGCCGCGTTTTTTGCTTTTTTCTATTAGTTCTTTAACCAGTTCAACTTTCACTTCGTCCCTCACGTTGCCACTCCCCTTTCGGGCCCCTCGGATTTCATGATGGTTAAATTAACTTGCCGCCTTAGGAAAAGGACTTTCTCGGTATCGCCAAGCCTTTCCGCCGTGGCCAATTGCACCAGTAAGTCCTCCAGCCTTGCTTTTTGACTGGATTTTTTTATGGTTAAAACAAAATCACTGAATATTTGAACCAGATCATCTCTGGGTATTTCCTGTACTAATAATTTACTTAGAACCCTCTGCTGAGATTCCTCTAATTGATCCATCCGATTTAAAAGATCCTGTCCTAAATTTTGGTTGAGGATTCTATTGAAAATTTCCTGATAAACCGGATTTTGAAAAAAATCTTTGCCCAATTCAGCAACCATGCGATCCAGCCAGGTTTTGTCTTCCAGAGCCAGCCGTAACAAACCTGCTTCCGCCGCAGTCCTGGCATCCTGGGGGGTTTGTTGCATTCTGTGATGGGAATTACTTGCTATATTATGGCTATTTTCTGCAGTATTATGCCGATTTTGGTATTTTTTTCTGTTATTTGCCTTGTAAGCCTTTATTTCGGCCAGCACGGTCTCCCAATTTAATTGCAAAACCGTGGCCGTATAACGAACCGCCTCTTCCAATTCCAATGGACTGGCCACTGCAGCCAAGTTGGGTAGCACCTCCTGTAGAATACTTCTTTTTGCCGTGCTGTTTTTCAGGCCCACCTTCTTCACAGCCTGCGTTAACTTGAAATGAACCAGAGGAAGAGCGGCATCAATGATTTTAGACCAACCCGCCAAGCCATGACGCTGAATAAACTCGTCGGGGTCCTTATATTCCGGTATACTGGCGATGCGGACCTGGCAGCCCAGTTCCTGCAGTATTTCCGATGCTCTTATGGCTGCCTTGATCCCCGCTTCATCGGCATCATAGGCAACAACCGCTTGATGGGTGTAGTTCATTAACAGCTTACCCTGTTCCCGGGTAAAGGCTGTTCCCAGTGAGGCAACGGCATTGGTTACCCCATGTTGATAAGTGGAAACAACATCGAGGTAACCTTCCATTAAGACGGCGAACCCTTGTTCACGAATTCCCCGCCGGGCGATGTGCAGCCCGTATAATAATTGACCTTTATTAAAATATTCGCCTTCAGGGGAGTTGAGATATTTGGGGGTATCGTCTCCCAGAGTTCTTCCGCCAAAGCCTACCACTCTGCCCTGGGTATCCCAAATGGGAAACATAATCCTGTCCCTAAACCGGTCAAAGTACCTTCCAGTCTCCTTGGCCTGGATCAGCCCCAATTTGGCTAATTCCTCACTGGAGATGTCCTTTGAGTTTAAAAAGCGGACCAGATGATCCCAGCCTGGCAAGGAGTAGCCTAGCTGAAAGGTTTCCCTGACTTCCTGAGAAAGGTTGCGTTTCTCCAAATACTGAACAGCACTCAGGCCAACCTCCTTTGACAGCCAAAAACGAAAGACATCTCTCACCAGGCCATAAATTTCCAGGGCCCGGTTTTTTTTGTTCTGACGGGCCAGGTCCCTTGGGGAACGCTCTTCCGGGATCATTACCCCGGCTTTCGCTCCCAGAAAGCGAACCGCTTCAGGGAAAGAAAGACCTTCCACCATCATAATAAATTTAAAAACGTTACCGCCAACACCACACCCAAAACAATGAAATATTTGTTTTTCGGGATTAATGTTGAAGGAAGGCGTTTTTTCCTGGTGAAAGGGGCATCGAGCCACAAAGTTTTTGCCACGCCTCTCCGAAGAGAGATATTGCGAAATTACTTCGACAATATCCGATTTTTGTTTGATGTCTTCAATAATATCTTCCGAGATCAATGAACTCATAAACTCACCCTCAGATGTAGCAAATAAAAATAAAATTCTACATCCCGGGATGTATTTCCTGCTAATGGAATATCTCGGAATTGGGCTACAGTTTAAAGACTATTCGCTGTCACTGGAATATTTCCTGCAACACTTCGACAATTTTTCTCTTCACAACAACTTTATTATTACCAATATTTGCAATCTCTATATCTCATCGGGATTTAATCCAGGGGAAATCCCTCGGGAATAAACAATTTTTTATAAAGCGCTACAGCAAACCGGTCGGTCATTCCGGCAATGTAATCCACCACCACCCTGGGTATCTCCTCAGAATTTGTCCTAATTAAAAGATCCCGGGGAAGAGCTGCCGGTTGTTTACAGAAATAAGCAAAGAGACTTTCCACAATATAACGCGCTTTGTTTTCTTCCATTTTAGCTTCGGAACCAATATATACATTTTCAAACATAAAGGTTCGTAGTTTATCTACCGCTCCTCGAACTTCCGGGCTCATCTTAATTTCCCCTTGGTCCTGGCTGGAACGAATTAAATCCAACACCATGGTGTTGATTCTTTGACTGTGGCGAAGGCCCAAAACCTCCAGGCAGTCCGGCGGCAGTTGCGCCTGTTGGATCACTCCCGCCCGTAGGGCGTCATCAATGTCGTGATTAATGTAGGCAATGCGGTCGGCAATTTTCACCACCTGCCCTTCCAGGGTTAAAGGCTTCATGGGTCCGGTATGATTTAAAATGCCGTCCCGGACCTCTTTGGTCAGGTTTAACCCATGGCCGCCTTCCAGCCGCTCCACCACCCGGAGGCTCTGTTCATTATGCCGGAATCCCGGTGCAAAAACCCGGTTCAGCACCTGCTCGCCCGCATGCCCAAAGGGAGTATGTCCCAAATCATGGCCCAGAGCAATGGCCTCGGTTAAATCTTCATTTAGACGAAGGGCTTTGGCGCAGGTTCTGGCAATCTGGGCCACTTCCAGGGTATGGGTCAGGCGGGTGCGGTAATGATCCCCTTCGGGGATAATAAATACCTGGGTTTTTAATTTTAAACGCCGGAAAGCCTTGGAGTGGATAATCCTGTCACGGTCCCGCTGGAATACCGTACGAACCGGGCAAGGTTCCTCCGGTCGCTCTCTGCCCCTGCTTTCCCTGCTTTGGCAGGCAAAGGGAGAGAGTATTTGCTGTTCCAGTTCCTCCGTCTGCAGTCGGATGTCTTTCATTTAGGTCAACCTCTTTTTCGTTCCCTCAAGGGCAATGTGGCCTGGGACACTTCCAGGACCCGGCTCCCTAAAATACGACAGCGTTTGGCTCCTTCGGGGTCCTTCGCGGCCGGTTTCTGAACGCAGACTCCCTGATGTCCCGGATCGGTATGGTAAGAACCGTCACCCACAACCGTCATGCCGTGAACCAGCATGATCTCCTGCAGGGCCCGGACGGTGCTTTCCTGTCCTCCAAAACGAGAAGTTCCCACGGCTACAGCGGCTCCCACCACATCCACCAGCGCTTTTTCTTTGCGCAGGGCACGGCTTTTATCCCAGAGAAGTTTTAAGGGAGAGGCCACCGTTCCAAAATAAACCGGGCTCCCCATGATAATGCCGTCCGCACTTTGCAGGAGCGTAAAGAGCTCCTGCAAAGGGGTTCCTTCATAGCAAACCCCGGCACAAGGAGTGGTACAGGCATCACAGAATAATGGATCGGCGGTTATTACAATTTCAGCAACCTGAACCAGCTTGGTTTCTGCTCCCAATTCTTCCGCCGCCCTCAGGGCTTCCTTCAATAGAAAGGCGGTATTGCCATCGGCGTTGGGGCTTCCGTTTAAACCAACAATTAACATGATGATCCTCCTCAAAAAAGTTTCAGCAAGAGTTATAAAACTTTATGTCAAGGATCCTTTCTTTAGACCGGCCTTTGCCAGAAAGACCTCATCCCAAAGGGTATAGACCGGTCCGGAAGGCCTGAGTTCACTTTGCATCAGTTGAATCGAAGCAACCGACCAACTGCCGAACAGGGTTTGTTTCAGTTGAAAGATTTGCTGCTGTAATGCCTCTGTAGAACCAAACTCTTTGGTTCTGCCCAAGGTTAAATGGGGAGAAAAGGGACGTTTTTCCCGGGTGAAACCCAGATTTTCCAGCCCTTGCTCCAGGTCGCCCTGCAGCCCCAGCAGTTTTTCCACCGGGCCGTGAATTCCGGCCCAGAGGACCTTGGGCCTACCCTGTCGGGGAAAGGTACCCACACCCTTCAGAGTCAGATCAAAGGCGGCAGTCCCCTCCGCTGCTTGTCTCATCCCTTCTACCAAGGAAGGGCATTGTGAGACCGGAGTATCTCCCAGAAACTTCAGGGTAAGATGAAAGTTCTCCGGGACTACCCATTTTACATGGGCTCCGGGTAAACTTCTTTGGATCTCGGCTAATTTTTGTTTCAACGGGTCCGGTAACCCAATGGCTATAAACAGCCTGAGTTTTTTCACGGTTTTCTCCTTTACTTATGGATAGAAATTATTCGACGGCAAAAATGAAAATTCCTTTTTTGTAAAGGTCTGTTTTTGTAAGATTTACCCCTTGTGCCTGGAGTAAATGGATTTTTCCCCTTTCCACCTGCTTTTTCGCGTCATTTTGTTCCTTGACGCAAAAAAACAGGGCAGCTAGAATATTGCCCTGTTTTATCACTTTTATCCTTACCCGTTCTTGATCTTGGCCTGGTAAACTGCTATCAAAATAGACCAATCACCATTTTTGACTATTATGGAACACTTCTTGTAATCTTATGGGCGACCTTCGTTTTTAATGTCAATTTGTTTATCCAGCCTACAATAACCAGCCATAATCTTGGCGCGTATCGACAACCGCGTCCACATATACGGTGCTTTCCTTGATCTGATAGACCAATAAATACCTTTTCTCCAATAAGAGTTTTCGGTATTTCCCTGACGGAATCAGCCGGTCAACCAGCCATGGATTTCTTTCCGGGAACTGTTCCAATGACTTTGCCCTTACCTGAAAGTCTTCAATTAACCGCATAGCTGCATGCTCACTAACCTGTGCCAGAAACTGTACGTGTGATACCAGCATTTGCTTGGCCTCATCGGAAACAACTACGGTGTACCGTTTATTTTCGCTGTCCATCCAGCACCTCTCGGACTGCTGCTTTCATCATAGCAGAGACCTCGTCAATGGAATAACCTGGTTTTCCATTCAACCTGCCTTCTTCTGCAGCAACCAGATTTTCTCTTAGCCGAAGCATACTTTCCCTTCTTGCAAAAGTTTCTATATCCATGACCACAAGATCCCCTTCTCCGTTTTTCGTAAGATAAACCGGTTCTCCTGACCGCTTGCACAATTCGGAGATCTCATTATAATTTTTGCGGATTGCTGCGGACGGCTTAATATTCATCATACAAATCACCTTTCTCGGTAGCAATAATATACCCTTATTGTATGCTTATTATACTACCGCCGAATCGATTTGTCTATAATATGCTGCTATCCCCTATACACCGGGAGTTCTATCAGCACTAAATCCTTTTATTTACCCCACTTCGTCTCAAATAGCCGTTAACAAAGCGGTTTTGTCCTATCCTTTTATAGAACATAAAAACCGCCGATAAAGATGCTTTTTCAATACCTTTATCGGCGGGTAACATTACCTAGAACCAGACACTCCTAATTTTTGTACGTATCCCAGTTTTGAGAGCTTTATCTATATCATTTCAAGCCTTACTTCGATTGGCCCTTGTTGTTAACAGCGGCCTGAGCCGCAGCCAGCCGGGCGATGGGAACCCGGTAGGGTGAACAACTTACATAATCCAGCCCGATCAGGTGGCAAAACTCAATGGAACTAGGCTCTCCGCCATGCTCCCCGCAAATGCCGATCAGCAGGTTTGGTTTTACCCGGCGGACGTTTTCAACGGTCCATTGCATGAGCTTACCCACACCCTTGCGGTCCAACACCACAAAGGGATTTTCCGCAAGGATTTTTTTGTCCAGATAGTGGTGCATAAATTTACCCTCGGCATCATCCCTGGAAAAACCCAGGGTGGTCTGAGTTAAGTCGTTGGTGCCAAAGGAAAAGAACTCGGCCTGGGAAGCAATCTCATCCGCCAACAGAGCCGCTCGGGGAACCTCGATCATGGTGCCTACCGTGTAATGGAAATCCACTCCGGTGGCTTCTTTTACCTCTTCCGCCACTTGCTCCACCAGTTGACGCAGGTAAGCCAGCTCTTTCACTTCAATCACCAGCGGGATTTCCACCTCCGGCTCCACCCGGTATCCTTCGCTCACCAGGCGAGCAGTGGCCTGGAAGACGGCCCGGGCCTGCATGGCGTAAACCTCCGGCCAGGTAATGCCCAACCGGCAGCCCCGGTGGCCCAGCATGGGATTGAATTCCGACAGGGAACGGACTTTCCGTAATAGCTCCTCTTTGGCTTTCAATTCTCCGGCATCGCCGTTGGTAAGCTTCAGCCGGGCAATTTCCACCGACAGTTCCTCGGCATTGGGTAAAAATTCATGCAGAGGCGGATCCAACAGCCGGATGCATACCGGCAGGCTTTCCATGGCCTTTAAAATTCCGTAAAAATCTTCTTCCTGCATAGGTAGAAGCTTGGCCAAAGCCTCCGCTCTCTCCTCCAGATCGGCGGCAAGAATCATTTCCTGAACAATGGGTAAGCGGTCCTGAGCCATAAACATATGCTCGGTGCGGGTCAAACCAATCCCCCCGGCACCAAATTCTCTGGCCCTGGCCGCATCCTCCGGTGTATCGGCATTGGCCCGGACATCCAGCGTGCGGATTTCGTCGGCCCACTCCAATAGCTGCAGAAATTCCTTCGATAACTCCGGCTCAATCATGGACACCTCGCCCAGCATAACCTGCCCGGTGGATCCGTCAATGGAAATCACTTCTCCGGCCTTGATCCCCTGATTGCCTACCAGGAATTGTTCATTCTCGTAATCAATTTTAATGGCTTCGCAGCCACAGACGCAGGGTTTCCCCATGCCCCTGGCCACCACGGCGGCATGGCTGGTCATGCCGCCCCGGGACGTCAGAATGCCCTGGGCCGCCACCATACCGTGAATATCGTCCGGGGTGGTTTCCGTCCCTACCAGGATCACCTTTTGCCCCTGTTCGCCCAATTTCTCCGCCAGATCGGCGCTGAAGACCACCGCGCCGAAGGCGGAACCCGGCGAAGCGGGCAGCCCCTTGGCGATAACATCCAGCTTTACGCCGGGATCAATGCGGCGGTGCAGCAGTTGGTCCAATTGTGCGGGATCAATCCGCCCAATGGCTTTTTCTTTATCAATCAGTCCTTCTTCCACCATTTCTACCGCAATGCGGATGGCTGCCTGGGCGGTCCGTTTACCGTTGCGGGTCTGCAGCATCCACAGTTTGTTTCGTTCAATAGTAAATTCAATGTCCTGCATATCTTTATAATGATTTTCCAGCAGGGTGCAGGTCCGGGTAAACTGCTGGTATACATCGGGCATTTCTTCCGCCAGTTTGGCAATGGGCTGGGGGGTGCGGATCCCCGCCACCACATCTTCTCCCTGGGCATTGGTTAAATACTCGCCATAAAGAATGCTTTCACCGGTGGACGGGTTGCGGGTAAAGGCCACGCCGGTACCGCAGTCGTCGCCCATATTGCCGAAAACCATGGCCTGAACATTCACGGCGGTGCCTAAGTCGTCGGAAATTTTATGAATTTTACGGTAAACAATGGCCCGGTCATTTTCCCAGGAGTTAAACACGGCAAAAATAGCCTGATAAAGCTGCTGCACAGGATCTTGAGGGAATTCCTTACCGGTTTCCCTGCGTACGATGGCCTTATACTGATCAATCACTTCCTGCCAGTCTTCGGCAGTTAATTGATTGTCGTACTGCACCCCGCGTTTATGTTTTTGATCCTCTAAGACCCCTTCAAACCGGTGGTGCTCCACATCCAGCACCACATTACCAAACATTTGAATAAAACGCCGGTAGCAGTCATAGGCCCAGCGGGGATTGCCGCTGCTGGCGGCCAGACCGATCACCGTCTGATCGTTTAAACCCAGATTTAAAACGGTATCCATCATCCCCGGCATGGAAATAACCGCCCCGGAACGCACGGATACCAGCAGGGGCCCGTTGGGGTCGCCAAACTTTTTATCCAGAATCTGTTCCAGCCAGTCTACCTTTTCCTGGACTTCCGACTCCATGCCCTCGGGAAACTTGCGGCCGGCTTTATAAAATTCTTTGCAGGCCTCTGTGGTAATGGTAAAACCGGGCGGTACCGGCAGCCCGATATTGGTCATCTCCGCCAGGTTGGCTCCTTTCCCCCCCAGAAGACCTTTCATTTCCGCCCTTCCCTCGGAGAAAGTATAAACATATTTTTTGGACGACAATTGAATTCCCTCCTATTCTAACTTGAAACGGACTCCGGCCAAAAAAGGGCGATGTGAAACAAGAGCCCGGTTAGTTTAAGAAATGGTGTCCTTTACCGGTGGTTATGCCGTTCGCCCCGGTAATAAATCTCCAGGACTTTGCTGGCGGTTTCTTCCACGGCCTTATTGGTTACATCAATGATGGGACAACCAACCCGCTTCATAATGGATTCGGCATATTCCAGTTCCTTTAAAATCCGTTCGGGGCTGGCATAATCCGCATGGGAAGTCAGGCCCAGAGTTTTTAAACGTTCGGTGCGGATAATATTTAACTGTCCGGGCTTAATGGTTAAGCCAATGGTTTTATGGGGCGGCAGGTTAAAAATCTCCTGGGGCGGCGCCACTTCAGGCACCAGCGGGACATTGGCCGCCTTAATCCTTTTATGAGCCAAATACATGCTCAAGGGCGTTTTGGAGGTCCGGGACACCCCTAAAACCACCAAATCGGCCCGTAAAATTCCCCGGGGATCCTTGCCGTCATCATATTTTACGGCAAATTCAATGGCCTCTACCCGCCGGAAGTATTCCTCATCCAGCTTGCGCACCAAACCCGGCTCCAGTTTGGGAGGACCCGATGTAATCAGGGTCAGGGCATCCAGGAAGGGGCCCATAATGTCTACCATGGGGATATGGTGCTTGTCGGCTTCCCGAACCAGGACCTCCCTCAATTCCGGCAATACCAGGGTAAAGGCAATAATACAATTTTCGCCCCGGGCTTCGTCAACAATATTGACGATATCCTGGGGATCATTAACATAGGGAACCCTCCGGATCTGCACATTCCCACCGTTAAACTGGCTCACAGCCGCTTTAGCCACCAGTTCGGCCGTTTCGCCGATGGAATCGGAAACAATATAGACCACCGGAGTATCGTTCTTGGGCGCGATGATGATTAACCCCTCCTCATGATCCTTCTCCCAGCTCCACAAATATCCGGGTAACGTTGGTCTTACTCAATCTCCCCACTACCTCGAACTGCTTTTCATTTACCTCCGGCACAGGCTTGACTACCGGCAGGGAATCAACCTCGTGGGTCAATAGCTTATAAGCCGCCAGCCAAACGGAGTCATTTTCCAAAGCAAAGTGCACATTGGGCATACGGGTCATAATGACTCCCACCGGCAGTTTATTGATGTCGTGGCCCCCAAGGGTTGTCTTCAGCAGATCTTTCCGGGAAACAACCCCTTCCAGCAGCCCGCCTTCCCGCACCACATACAGCGTACCCACATCCTCGATAAACATGGTGACTACTGCGTCATAAACGGTGCAGCTTTCGGGGACAACAATGGGAACCGACTTAACATCCCCTACTTTGATGCCGGTAATTTTCTCCGCCAATACCCGATCGGTGGACTTACCGCTGTAAAAGTACCCTACTCTGGGTCTTGCATCCAGCAGCCCGGCCATGGTTAGTATGGCCAAATCGGGTCTCAGGGTGGCCCGGGTTAAATTCAGTTTTTCTGCGATCTGTTCGCCAGTGATGGGGCCATTCTTTTTAACAATCTCAATGATGGTTTCCTGCCTTTTTGAAAGTTCCATCCCATCACTCCCAAAAGGAATTATGACATACTAATTACATAAACCAATACTTATAATATATATTATATTAATTAAAAAATCCCTTCTTTTGTGGAAATTTTTTTATAACTCCTGGATTATTTTAACCCTCTACCACAATTTTACTAAAATCAGCCACACGATTGCTCAAATGAACGATCCTTTTTAACAATGCCAAACGGTTGGCCTTCACCTTCTCATCCTCCACCATTACCATCACCTGCTCAAAAAAGCTGTTCAGAGGCTGCTGGATAGTGGTCACCAGGGCCAGGATCTCTGTATAACGCCGCTCCTCCTGCAGGGGTTCAACCCGGTTGGCCAGGGAAGTTAACTGCCGGTACAATTCCTGTTCGGCCGAATGCTCCAGACGGGACTCTTCAATAGCGTCGCCCGCAGCGTGTTTGGCCAGATTGTTGGCCCGGTTAAAAGCCAGCATCAGAGCTGCAAAAGCCGGCTGTTCGCGGAAGGAAGCCAAAGCCAGCCCCCGGTCCAGCACATCGGTGACATCATCAAAACCGGCGGCCAGTACAGCCTCTACCGTATCATAGGACAGGCCCCGGTCATTTAAGATTCCCTTGAGACGCTGTTTAAAAAATTCTTCAATCTCGGAAGTAACCTGTTCCAGGCTGAATTTCAGTTCCACGCCCTCACAATAGCCCTGATAGGACCAGGCGATCAGTTCCTTCAGGGAAAGATGCAGTTTTCCTTCGATACAAATGTGGCAGATGCCCAGTGCCTGCCGCCGCAGGGCATAGGGATCCTGGGAACCGGTGGGTTGAATGCCGATGGAAAAACACCCTACAATGGTATCCATCTTATCCGCCAGGCTCAAAATCCGTCCGGCCAGGGTTTCCGGCAGCCGGTCTCCGGCAAACCGGGGCAGGTAATGTTCAAAAACCGCCTCCGCCACCAGGGCCTCTTCCCCGTTGCGGATAGCGTATTCCCGGCCCATGACTCCCTGCAGTTCCGGAAACTCGTAAACCATATTGGTCACCAGGTCCGCCTTGGCCAGCAAAACCGCCCGCTGGATCTTTTCCTGCTGAGCTTCATCGGCCCCTAGAGACGCCCCTAAATGATCCGCCAGGGCGCCGATCCGGTCAATCTTATCGGCCATTGATCCCAGTCCCTCCAGGAAAACCACCTTTTTCAAACCGTTCACCTTGCCGGACAGCGGTTGTTTTAAATCCTCCTCAAAGAAGAATTTGGCATCCGCCAGTCTGGCCCGGAGCACCTTTTCGTTCCCCGCTGCAACGATGTCAATATACTCCTTGGTGCCATTTCTGACAGCAATAAATTTATTTAAAAGTTCTCCCCCTGAACCCAAAACCGGAAAATAGCGCTGGTGTTCCTGCATGGGGGTTATCAGCACCGCAGCGGGCAGCTCCAGGTAATTCCGGTCAAAACTGCCGCACAGGGCGGTGGGCCACTCAACAATATTGGTGATCTCATCCAGTAAATCTTCGTCCAGTTGCACCCGGCCCCCTTCCCCTTGAGCCAGTTCCTGCACCTGCTGCCGGATCAGTTCCTTGCGTTCCGCCGGGTCCACCAGCACATAAGCTTCCCGGATTTTGACCCAATACTCTGCCGGCTGGGCAATGTCCAGGGATCCCTTAGACAGAAAGCGATGGCCATAGGTGCTTCTGCCGGACTGCAGGCCGGCCAGTTTAAAGGGTACCACTTGATCGCCGTAAAGAGCCAGCAGCCAGCGAATGGGGCGGGCAAAGCGCATCTCCAAAGATCCCCAGCGCATGGGCTTGGGGAAGTTCAGGCCGGTAATCAGCCCGGGGGCAATTTCCGCCAGGACCTTATCCGTAGGCTGGCCTTCTTCCCGTTTCACAGCGTAAAGATATTCCACCTGACCGATGTTTCTAACCACCAGATCTTCTAAACGGGCCCCCTGGGAACGAAGAAAACCCTGGATGGCTTTGGTGGGATTGCCGTCCACATCAAAGGCGGCCTTTTTAGCCGGACCCTTTACTTCCTTTTCCAGGGGTTCCTGCCTTTCCGCCAGTTCCTTTACCAGCAGCACCAGACGACGGGGCGTTCCGTAGGCGGCAATCTCCCCATGAGTCATTCGTTTTTCATGAAATATTTTACCGGCCAGTTCCTTCAGTTGATCTAAAGCAGGGTTTAAAAAACGAGCGGGCATTTCTTCAATGCCAATTTCCAATAAAAAATCCTTAGCCATTTAGGCTGCCCCCTTTCTTTAACAAAGGAAATCCTAATCTTTCCCGCTGTTCCACATAGACCTGGGCACAAGCCCTGGCCATTTGGCGCACCCTGGCGATAAAGCCCTGGCGCTCGGAAACACTGATGGCCCCCCGGGCATCCAGCAGGTTAAAAGTATGGGAGCATTTCAATACGTAATCATAGGCCGGCAATACCAGATTCTTTTCCAAAATCCGGTTGGCTTCGGTTTCATACATGTCAAAGAGATCAAAAAGCATTTCCGTATCGGCCACCTCAAAATTATAGCCGGACTGCTCCACTTCGTTTTGATGGTAAACATCTCCGTAGGTAATATCCCCTACCCAGACAATATCAAACACCCGGTCCTTTTGCTGCACAAACATGGCCAACCGCTCCAGGCCATAGGTAATTTCCGCGCTGACCGGATGGCAGTCAATGCCGCCGCATTGCTGGAAGTAGGTAAACTGGGTCACTTCCATGCCGTCCAGCCATACTTCCCAGCCCAGCCCCCAGGCGCCCAGGGTGGGGGACTCCCAGTTATCTTCCACAAAGCGGATGTCGTGCTTGTCGGGATCAATGCCAATGGCCCGCAGGGAATCCAAATAAATGGGAATCACCTCGTCCGGAGAGGGTTTTAAAATCACCTGATATTGAAAATAGTGCTGCAGGCGGTTGGGGTTTTCGCCATAGCGTCCGTCGGTAGGACGACGGGAGGGCTCCACATAGGCTACCCGCCAGGGCTCCGGGCCCAGGGCTCGCAAAAAAGTGGCGGGGTTCATGGTCCCGGCACCCTTTTCCATGTCGTAGGGCTGTTGAATGATGCAGTTTTGCTCGGCCCAAAATTGATTCAGGGCCAAAATAAGCTCTTGGAAGTTCAAAATTCCTATTCCTCCTTTAATTTAAACAGTGCATAAAAATACAAAACTCCCGTCACTGACATAACGTCAGGGACGGGAGATGCTTCCCGCGGTTCCACCCTGTTTGACTGTTGCCCAGTCCACCTTCATTGACTGCAGGATTTACTTACCCTTGAGGGCTTTCCCCCTGCGGCTCAGGAATCCCATGATCCGGTTTGTTTTGCCGGCTTCCACCCGCCCGGCTCGCTTTAAAAACAAAAATCCCCAATCATTTTTCCGTCATCACCAGTTTTTGAGTTATATACCCAAAAATTTACCAAAGGAACAGCTTCTTGTCAAGAACTTAATGCTTTGGTTCCGAAGCGTCAAAGGGCGGTTCGGGCACCTCCACTTCCGGCTCCCAACGGTCTTTATCATTATCAAATTCCAGCCGGTAGTTATTGGCCAGTCCGGCAATGGTTCCAATGGCCCCCACAATCAGTATGGGAGTGCTGGCCATGGCGCCCAAGACCCCTAGCGCACCTACGGTAGCGGGGAATTCAACCACCGTGCGGTCGTCTTTTTTCACCTTTACCTTGGTCTTATGCCCTTTTTCCACCATGGTTTTAATTTGACTTACAAATTCCGTTCCCTTGCCATGAATCTTCTCATTCCAGTCCCGATTTTTCTGCTCTAACCTTATTAAAGCCTGAACCACGTCCCCTTCGGCGTCATCCAGAGCTTCCTTTGCCTCCTTGTATCCGACACCAAGCCGGGCACGGATTAGATCAATTTTTTCCAACTCACTGGTCACCGGATGGTCCTCCTTTCAAATCCTTTGTATTATTTGTACCCCCACCCGGGTTATTTTTATACAGTTGTTCCAGAAAATCCGCGGACTTTAGTCTCTTTTCCAGATAATATTCAATATATGCTCCTAAAAGGGCTTTTAGTTCCTTCCTTAACATCTCCGGCAGTTTAAGCTGGTGCAGTTTGGACAGCTCCCAGCGGTAAAGAATCTTTAAGGACTCCAGGGTTCCCCGGTTAAAAATCTGGGTTTTGTTTTCCATACCCGCGCATTCCCGGCAGAGCAGCCCGCCCTGCCGGGAAGAAAACCAGAGCTTGGTTTCCACCAGGGAAGCTCCGCAGGCGGAACAGTGCTCCAATTCAGGCTTAAACCCGGCCAATTCCATAAGTTTCGCTTCAAAAGCCCGCAGGGCCATCTCCCGGTGGCCTCCGGACACCAGGTGCAGCGTACCCAGGAGAAGTCCGAAAAGGTACGGGTTGGCTTCTCCTTCTCCGGTAAACCCGTCCAATAAATCGGCCACGTAAGCAGCGGCAGTCAGCCGGTCCAGGTCTCCCCGCAAATCAGGGAAGGCGTCCAGGAGATCCGCCTGACTGATGGAATCCAGTTCTCTTCCCCGGTGCAGCATGAAGGATGAATAACAAAAGGGCTGCACTGCTCCCCGCTTGCGGCTGTTTGGTTTCGCGGCCCCGTGGGCCACCACCCGCTGTTTCCCACGCTGAACGGAATAAAGGGTTAAAATTTTGTCCGCTTCTCTCATATCCCTGGATTTCAAAACAACGGCGTCCACTTTGTAGGTCTTCATGGCATGCACCTTTCATTTATCATATATGGCAAGTATAACGGTTCTCCAGGCAAATTGAAATGTACTTTTACTTTGCAAATAGCCCGGCGGGCCTGTACAATGGTGGAGAGGTGATGACCGTGCGAATTGTGGTGGCAATTACCGGAGCCACCGGTGTCATTTATGGCATAACCCTCTTGGGACAACTGAAAAAAATGGAAGTGGAAACTCACCTGATCCTCAGCCGGTGGGCCCGCCATACCATTGAATTGGAAACTTCTTATACCGTTGAACAGGTGTCGGCGCTGGCCCACGTGGAACATGCCGAAGAAAACCTGGCCGCAGCCGTATCCAGTGGATCCTTCCGGCATCACGGCATGGTTATTGCCCCCTGCAGCATGAAGACTCTGGCCGGGCTGGCCCACGGTTACGCTGAAAACCTGATTGTTCGCGCCGGGGACGTTACTTTAAAGGAAGGCCGTCCCCTGATCCTTGTTCCCCGGGAAACCCCCTTGAATACCATTCACCTGGAAAACATGCTGCGGCTGACCCGGGCTGGAGCGGTAATCCTTCCCCCCATGCCGGCCTTTTATCAACACCCCGCCACCCTCCAGGACATTGTGGATCAAACCGTCGGCCGCATCCTGGACCGGCTGGGCCTTGAGAATGATCTGGTTAAAAGGTGGTCTTAGTCCTTATATAACCGAGGCTGTTGCAGAAGAACCCGGGATGGTTGGATTGCGCAGCCCTTTATTTTTCAAAAAATAATAGAACGCGGATTTTTCGGATTTTCACGGATTCTCGCGGATTTTATCATTTTTAATAAAAATCCGTGTAAATCCGTATCATCCGTTCAATCCGCGTTCTATTTCTTATTAGCCCGGTTGATTACAATAGCAATAACGTAGCCAAACTGAAATAAATGAACATGCTGGTTACATCCATAAAGGTGGCGATAAAAGGACCGGAAGCCACGGCGGGGTCAAAGCCCAGACGGTTCATGACCACCGGGAAAAAACTTCCCAGCATGGTGGAGATGGTGATGTTCACGGTCAGGGCCAGCCCCACCACTAATCCCAGCAGCGGGCTTCCCTGCCACAGGAAGGCCACCAGGGCCAGCACCGAACCCGCCACCAGGCCGATAATAAGCCCTACCTGGGCTTCCTTTAAAATGGCCTTCAGCAGCTTGCGCTGATCTACTTCTCCGGTGGCCAGCCCCCGGACCACCAGGGTTAGGGACTGGGTGGCGGCATTGCCCGGCCCTCCGGCCATGGCGGTGATAAAAAAGGCCAGGGCCGTTACCTGTTCCAGAGTCCCTGAAAATCCTTTAATCACATTCCCCGCGATCAATCCTCCGAACAGCAGGGCAATCAACCAGGGCAATCTACGGAAAGCCCGCTGCCAGGCCCCGGTTTCCACCAGATCCTGATCCTCCGCATCCAGGTTGGCCAGCTTCAGAATATCTTCCGTGGCCTCTTCCTCCAGAACATCCAGCACGTCATCCACCGTGACAATGCCCAGTAACTGATCTCGATCATTGACCACCGGAATAGAGATAAAGTCATATTTGGCCACCATTTTGGCCACTTTCTCCTGGTCATCCCAGACGTTGGCATAAATGACCCGCCGGTTCATCACCTGTTCCATGCGGGCCTCCGGAGGAGCCATGATCAACTCTCGCAGGGAGATGACCCCGGTCAACTGGGCCTGCTCATTGATTAAATAAATGTGATAAACGGTCTCCACCTCGGAACCTACTTGCCGCAGATACTCCAGGGCTTCGGCCGCCGTAACTTCCTCTTTCAGGGAGACATATTCGGTGGTCATAATCCCACCGGCGGTATCTTCGCCGTATTTTAAAAGCTCCCGGACATCCTGGGCCTCGGAAGCCTCCATTAAGCTTAGAAGCTGGTCCTTTTGATTTTCCGGTAATTCTCCCAGGATATCCGCCGCATCATCATCGGACATGGCATTTAGCACATCGGCCAATCGCTTGGGACCTAAGGCCTCCAGCAGGGGAGAAATCATATCCCGGTCCAGCTCGTACAAAACCAGGGCGGCCCTCTCGGGACCGGCCGCCCGCATCACCCGGATCCTTTGGGCCAGGGGTACCCGGGACAGAGCTTCCGCAATGTCCGCCGGGTGCAGGTCTTTCAGACAATCCTTCAGCTTGTTTTCATTGATTTGTCCCAAACACGCTTCAATCACCTGAATAGATTCGGCTGCCCGCTGTGCCACACTTTCACCCCAGTCCTATTCCTCTTCAAAAAGGCCAAAATTTTTAAGATCCCCCACTTTATTGCGCCAATCCTTCTTCACTTTAACCCAAAGCTCCAGATATACTTTGGAGCCCAGCAGGTTTTCAATTTCTTCTCTGGCCCGCCGGCCCACTTCCTTTAACATTTTACCGCCTTTGCCAATTAAAATGGCCTTTTGGGAATCCCGCTCGGTATAAATGACTGCATTGACCGCCACCAGACCGTTGCTGCGCTTTTGCATTTGTTCAACCACCACTGCCACCGAATGGGGAATCTCTTCACTGGTCAGGTGTAAAACCTTTTCCCGGACAATCTCAGCCATAATAAACCGCTCCGGGCGGTCGGTTACCATTTCCGCCGGGTAATATTGGGGGCCTTCCGGCAGGTACCGAATAATCACGTCAATGAGCCGGTCCACATTTTCTCCGGCCAGGGCGGAAACCGGCACAATCTCTGCGAAAGGCGCCAGGTCCTTGTATTGATGAATCCGCTCCAGTATTTCCTCTTTTTTGATCAGGTCAATTTTATTTAAAAGCAAAAAAACCGGGGTTTTTAGCCCTTTAAGCTGCTCGGCGATATACTGATCTCCGGCCCCCGGCGGATCGCTGGCTTCTGCCAGAAACAGCACCACGTCCACTTCTTTGAGCGCGCCCAGGGCCACATCCACCAGATGTTCGCCCAGCTTGTGACGGGGTTTGTGAATCCCCGGTGTATCCAGAAAAATAATTTGCGCGTCGTTCCTGCTCAGCACCGAATGTATTTTATGCCGGGTGGTCTGAGGTTTATCGGACATAATAGCCACCTTTTGACCCACCAGCTTATTTAACAAAGTTGATTTTCCTACATTGGGCCGCCCTACCAAGGCCACAAAACCCGAACGGTATCCCTCGGGCGTATTGAACATTGAATAACCTCCTCTTGCCTTATGGGTATTGCTTATGGGTCTAGTTGTTAGCCTTATAAGCACTACTCATGGGTCCAGTTGTTAGTGTACGGGTATTTCTTTTGAGCTTGATCCCTTACAGGACCCTTCAGGAACACCTCATAGACTAATAACAGGACCCGGGGAAATGCTCCAAAGGCTAACAACGGGACCCCGGAGAAATACCCTATAGTTTAAACGCTCCCGGTAAAAGTTCGTCCACAGTAACGGTTTTATATTCTCCTTTCAAGTTGGCCATATGCACTTTAATATGGCCGCCAAATTCAGACAATACCTGGCGGCAGGCGCCGCAGGGGCTGCACAGGTCCGGTACATCGGCCACCACGGCAATGGAATCAAACTCTCGGCAGCCCTCGGATATGGCTTTAAAAAGAGCCGTCCGCTCGGCGCAGCAGGTAAGTCCGTAGGAAGCATTCTCTACATTACAGCCGGTAAAAATACGACCGTCGCTGGTGGCCAGGGCAGCACCCACTTTAAACTTGGAATAAGGCACATAGGCCTTTTCTCTGGCCTCCAGGGCCATATGGATAAGTCTTTCCGCAGCGATACTCATTTAATCAACTCCTTCTTTGCTTAGGGGGTATTCTAGCCTCAAAGGCGTTTCTTCGGGGTCCCGTTGTTGGCCTTACAGGCCTTGCTTTCGGGTCCTGTTGCTAGACTATACGTATTCCATTGGGTCTTATTCCATTTTCTACAGGACCCGTAAGGCTAGCCGGCCATCTTCGGCCACAGTACCAGATAGGCCACAATGATTGAATTGATGGCGGCCAGTAATACGGCTCCGGCGGCGCAGTCCTTGGCAATTTTGGCCAGGGGGTGCTGCCGGGGGCAGTACAGGTCCAGGGCGGCTTCGATGGCTGTGTTCAGCATTTCGGCCATTAGAACCAGAAAAACAGCAAAAGTGATTGCCAGCCACTCTCCCCGGGACAAACGCAAAAAAAGGCCCACCGTCACCACCAGAAAGGTTGCAACCATGTGAACCTTCATATTTCTTTGGGTTTTTAAGGCATGCAGGATTCCGGCCAGAGCGTATAAAAAACTGCGGTAAAAAGGTTTCCGAGACAAAATCATCACCTGGTAATATGGAGGCGGTTCAACACAGCCTCCTCTTTATCCCTCATCACTTTTCTGCCTACATCGTCTTCATGATCGTAACCCAAGAGATGCAGGGAACCATGGGCCGTAAGGTAGGCCACTTCCCGCTCAAAACTGTGGCCGTATTCCAAGGCTTGTCGCTGGGCGGTCGGCAAGGAAATAACAATATCTCCCAGCAGGTCCTCCGAGTCCTCCTCCTCCGGCATCGCTTCTCCTTCATTCATCGCAAAGGATAAAACGTCCGTAGGCCTGTCCACACCCCGGTATTCAGCATTCAGGCTTTGGATGTAGGCGTCGTCAACAAAAATCAATCCCACTTCCGCCTCGGGAGAATAGTCCTCGGACTTAAGACACTGGAGAACAACCGCTTCAACCAGTTTGATCAGGCTTTCCTCCACGGGTAATTCTTCCTGCAGATTACTTACGAGCACCGGCATGTCGGGTCTTTCTCCTTTCCATCTCTTGTTTCATGTCAGGATACTCAATGCGGGTGTGGAATATACCCGATAGCACCCTTACAAAGCTGTTGGCAATGGCGTCCAGATCCTTAAAGGTTAGGTTGCATTCGTCCAGTTGTCCGTCCATCAGGCGGTCTTTGATAATTTTCCGGACCAGCCCTTCCACCCTGCCTGCGGTGGGGTTCTGCAAAGACCGGACGGCTGCTTCGATATTGTCGGCCAACATCACAATGGCCGCTTCTTTGGTTCTGGGTTTGGGCCCTTCGTAACGGAAATCCTCCTCGTTGATGGTTTCGTTGCGATCCCCTTCCAGTGCCTTATGATAAAAATAACTCACCAGACTCTGGCCATGGTGCTGCTCAATAATATCAATAATGGGCTGGGGAAGCTTGTGTTCTCTGGCCAGTTCCACCCCATCCTTAACATGGGAGGTCAGAATCAAGGTGCTCAGAGAAGGGGCGATTTTATCATGGGGGTTATCCCCGCCCAGTTGGTTTTCAATAAAAAAGAAGGGACGCTTGATTTTGCCGATATCGTGGTAATAGGCCCCCACCCGCACCACCAGGGGTTCCGCTCCCACAACTTCCGCCGCCGCCTCGGCCAGGTTCCCCACCAAAATACTGTGATGATAGCTTCCGGGCGCATCGGTCATCAATTGCTTCAGCAAGGGATTATTGGGATTGGAAAGCTCCAGCAGCCTTACTGTGGAAGTTATGCCAAAACTAGTTTCCAAATAAGGCAGGGCACCGTTGGTGAGGATGGAGGATAAAAGGCCGTTGGCAATCCCCAGGGCCAGGGCGGAAGTAATCAGTAGATACCAGGGAAGCCCGCTCAGCAGACCGGCAATAGCAATAATCACCACATTGGCGATTCCTACGTAAATTCCTGCCCGGACCAGGTCCCCCCGCTGACTTAATTTAGAAACACTGAAAACCCCGCTGACTCCCCCCACAAAGGCCACCAGGCCAAAGTCAAACTGGTTTCCGGACATGACACCCAGCAAAAGAGCTAAATTCATTACCACCAGCAAGGCCAATCTGGATTCTAACAAAATGGTAATCAGCATCCCGGCTGCAGCCAAAGGAGCCACATAACCTAACAGCGCGCCCAATTCCGGCCACTGGCTGATATTAATGGCCATAATGGAGCGGGATACAAACAAAACGATCACAACAATAATGCCGATCAAATTCAGGTAACTGATATTTTGGTAAATGCTCTTCTGATGAATATAAGTATACAGAAGGGTGACCGCCATCAGCAGAGCTACCAGCAGACCGGTGCCAAAAAGGGTGTTAAAGGTATGCTCCGGCCTGGAAAGTCCTAGAGCCTGGAGCTTAGCGATGTGTTCTTCGGTCACCACGTCTCCCTGGGTGATGATCCGTTCCCGGAACTGGATGTTTACCCGCACCGGAGGAACACTCTCCGCTGCTTCCTGCTGCAGCATGTGGTATTTTTCCTCGTCAAAAAAGGCATTGGCCCGAAGGGAATGCTTTACCAGAGCCTGCCCCAAAGCCTTATAGGGCTCCTGAAACTGTCTGGCGGCAATTTTGGAAGCAGCCTGGGTCTTGGCCCCCTCTAACTGGTCGCTGGTAATCCCTTCTCCCTGATCCATCACTTCCGTTAAAACAATGGTAATTCCCTCAGCCAATTGATCGGTGCTGGCCGGATTGCCGCCGGCCAGGGCTGTAAGCACTTCCTCGCTGAGGCTAAAGGGCAGGAGGGCTTTTAACTGGGACGCCCTCTCGCTAATCTCTGCGTCGGTATTGGCCTGGATCTGTTTAACATCATCCAGCAACTGGTTGATATCCCGCCGGACCGCCGCCGAGATTTCCTGATTCATTTCAGGAACCTGAGGCACTTTCTCCATGGCCTTCTGCCGCTCCTCGGCGGTTTTTTCCTGATCCACGTAAATGACGTTTCTAGGGGCGTATATGGTGGAAGGAGAGATTTCACCCACCTGCAGGTTTACTTTTTGCGGCACAAAATCAAAGGAAACCAGCAGGGTGATCAGTACAAAAAACAAAGCTGCAGCTAAATACCGTCTAAAGTTTTTATTTTTCCATAGCAGGGAAAGGCCCTTTAGCAGACCCCCACCCACATGGCGTAATGAAAGCATATTTTTCACTCCCTGACCTGACAATCAGGCTTTGCCTAAAGTTCCGCCTGTTGTTCATAAGCCCGGATAATTTCCACTACCAGGGGATGCCGCACAATATCTGCGGCAGACATCCATTGAAAAGCAATCCCCGGTACCGCTTCAAGCACACGCTTGGCATCCACTAAACCGGAGCTCTGCCCCTTAGGCAGGTCAATTTGGGTTATGTCCCCGGTAATAACCGCCTTGGAGCCAAACCCCAGGCGGGTTAGAAACATCTTCATTTGTTCCGGCGTGGTGTTCTGCGCTTCATCCAAAATAATAAAGGAATCCTCCAGAGTCCTGCCCCGCATATAGGCTAAAGGGGCAATCTCAATAATGCTTCTTTCCACATATTTTTGGGTATGGTCGGAACCTAGAATATCATACAAGCTGTCGTACAGGGGCCTCAGGTAAGGGTCGATTTTCTCCTGCAGGTCTCCGGGCAAAAAGCCAAGCTTTTCACCGGCCTCAACAGCCGGTCTGGTTAAAATAATACGGTTGACTTCTTTCCTTCTTAAAGCATTAACAGCCATGGCCACCGCCAGGTAGGTTTTACCGCTCCCGGCAGGGCCAATGGCAAATACAATGTCATGGCTTTTAATATTTTCAATGTAATCCTTCTGCCCCAGGGTTTTCGGCTTTACCTGCTTGCCCCGGGCGTTTACCAGCACCACGTCTTTGGCTAAGCTGGTCAGCGGCTGTTTAATTCCGGATTTAACCGAACGGAGGGCATATAAAATTTCATGCCTTCCCAGGTGGTTGCCGGCTTTATAGAAATCCAACAATTGTGAAAAAACCTCTTTACCCTGCTCAACCTGTTCTGCAGAACCCATGATGGTAAGCTCTTCGCCCCGGACCACCACCTTAACATTCAAGCTTTGTTCAATCAAGTTCAGGTGCTCGTCCTGTTTGCCAAAAAGGGCGGCTGCGGCTTCAATATCGTTCATTACCATCTTTGCCTCTGTTCGCTCGGTCAATACATATCCTCCTCATTGACTTTAAAGGGTTTCGTCTGGCCGATATCCTCAACGGTTTCCACGAAAACCTTTATCCGTACCAGTTCTTCCAATCGTCCGGTATTAATTTCTTCCAGACGCTGTTGGGTTATTTTGGCGCCTTCCGGCAGTTTTGCACGGAGTTCTTCCATGGCCCTTTGCTCAGCAATCTTTTTGGCCCCGGCAGAACCATGATTTAACCGGTGAATGATTTTCTCCCGGTAGCGCACAGTACTAAGTTCGACGGGAAATTGGATATTCCTCCATTGGGGAAGTCTTTTAACCAATTGTTTGGTCTCGTCATGCTGGTACGGAGAACTCTTGGGGCCTGATATGATTATTTCCTTGGACCCAAATTTAATACGAACCGATGTTTTTTCTTGTCCTGAAAACTCCTCCATCGTTTCTCTAAGCAGGCATTCGCCATAGCCCTCATACCAAACCCTGGCCCGCACAATGCCCTTGGCCTGGACAAAATGGCTGATATATTTGGGTTCCGGCGGTTCCTGTCCTTCCGGAAGAGGCTGCGTGCTGGGCTCCGGCTTTATTTCCTCTTGGGTTTCCCCGCTAATCAGCACCTGCCCCGGTAATACCGTATCTCCCTCTTTGACCATAGCCTGCCCCTTTAGCACCAACACTTCTTTAATCAAGCCTGCTTTGCCGGCAATAATATGGGCAGGGCCTTTATTGACATCCTCCGTCACCAGTTTCCGTTCCGCAATTTCAATGGTAACCCGGGTTCCTTCCACCGTAATACCGGCCCAGGCCACCGAAGGCAGTTGGTCCCGGATTTCTTTTTCAACGGCTTTCACGTCCAGGTTCCATTTGGCCATGCCCGGCCTGAGCCCCGCTTGGGAGGCAATTCCCTTGATTTGTTGAGGCGATAGCTTGTCTGTCCCAGTTACATCAATAAACCAGACAAAGGAAGACAAAAGGTACAGGGTTACCAGAAAAACCACCGCTCCAATGGCCAGCAGCTTCCGTTGGCGCAACCGGTGGCTAAAGAAAGGCAAGCCCCGCCGCTCCACAATTTTAAAACGACTTCCGGTTGTCTTGGCGATGTGCCGTAAGGGCCGAACCTCCGAAATGCGGACCTTGGCCTGGATGGCATGGTTGTTTAAGCGGACAATGTCCCAGAGAAAGATGCCCCTGCCCGCAGCCATGTTTACGAATTTTTCCAGGGACTCCCCCTGCACCATCAGAGAAACATATCCGGTTAAAAGAGAAAGTAATTTAATCCGTATCATTACCACACCTCCCCGGGCTCAAGAAAAGCAAGGGCTTTGATCCGGCCTTCCACACAAATTTCATCGGTTTTTATATTGCGGAGCATCAAGGTTGCGCCGGAAATACCCACTTCCCCTTCGCCAACTTTAACCCGCACCTTGTCGGAGGTATATTCCACAATCCCCCTGTGGTTTTCAATAAAAACCTGCATATTGCCCACCAAAACAATCTTAGGCAAGTCCAACATAATATCGCTGGGAATTTCTAAAAAATCAGAAACCTGTTTTTTTAACCTTTTCTGCAAATCCCGTAAGGACATAAAAAATCCCCTCCTCGGAATAACTTTATGCACTCCGGGAAGGGAAAATTACTAATTAATGGTATCTGTTTCTACTGCGGCGGGCCAGGGGAGGCCCCAAAATCTCGGAAAGGATAATACCGCTTTTCAGCATGCCGGGGGTTATTTCCCCCTCTTGCAGCCGTTGTTCCAGCGAAACAACGCCACTGCCTTCTGCACAGACCGGATCTTTTAAAGCAGGCAGAGGTCGGTTTTTGACCGCTCTCTTTGGCGCCGGCTTTTCTTGCAGCTTATATTCCGCAGGGGCTGCCGCGGGAGGGGCTAAAACCACATTCCCGGGCTTCTTCTTTTCTTCCGGCGGCCCCCATTTACCTCGGAGGTCCGGCGGCAGACGGTACTGCGGAATTTCCTCAGTATCCCCTTCAGGGGGTATTCCCGGCTTGTCACGGCCGGATAAGGCCTTAAAGATGCTCCAGAGGATCAATATCAGTATTAGGGTATTCATGAAGCATCACTTCCTTACTCTGTATCTTGCTTACGATTCATCGGGTTCTGCTGGGGCCCGGAAGAAATGGATTCCCTCATCTTGGTGTCGGCCAGGATATTTTGCATATTATAATAATCCATGACACCCAGCCTGCCGGAGCGGAAAGCCTCGGCCATGGCCCTGGGCACCTCGGACTCCGCCTCTACCACCTTGGCCCTCATTTCCTGCACCCTGGCCTTCATTTCCTGTTCCTGGGCCACTGCCATGGCCCGGCGCTCTTCGGCCTTGGCCTGGGCAATATTTTTATCGGCCTCCGCCTGATCGGTCTGCAGTTGCGCTCCGATGTTGCGTCCAATGTCCACATCGGCAATATCAATGGAAAGGATCTCAAAGGCCGTTCCCGCATCCAGGCCCTTGGACAAAACCGTTTTGGAAATATTATCGGGATTTTCTAAAACCTGCTTGTGGCTGGAAGTAGAACCGCAACTGGTCACAACCCCCTCACCAACCCTGGCAATGATGGTTTCTTCCCCGGCGCCGCCCACCAGACGGTCAATATTGGCCCTTACGGTAACTCGTGCCACCGTCTTCAGTTCAATACCGTCCTTGGCCACCGCACTAATTACAGGGGTTTCGATGACCTTTGGATTTACGCTCATCTGCACCGCTTCCAAAACATTCCGGCCGGCCAAATCAATGGCCGCGGCCCGCTCAAACTGCAGGGGAATATTGGCCCGCTCCGCGGCGATTAAAGCATCCACCACCCGGTCTACATTGCCCCCGGCCAGATAATGGGCCTCCAGTTGATCCACCGTAATATCAATCCCTGCTTTATCGGCTTTAATCAGGGGATTAACAATTAATGCCGGGGGCACCCTGCGCAGCCTCATACCGATCAGCGTAACAATCCCTACCCTGACTCCTGCGGCCAGGGCCGAAATCCACAAGCCCACCGGGATAAAACTCAAAAGCACCACCAGAAAAACGATACACAGCATGACTACCAATAAAAAAGCAAGACTACCGGTACCCAACACACGCAATTCCTCCTTTATATGATTTTGGGTTATTTAAACCTCTTTCGCTGCTGCCTTTACAACCACCCGGGTTCCTTCCACTTTAACCACCAGCACCGGGGTGCCCGGGGCGATAAATTCGCCCTCGGTAACCACATCAATCCGCTCACCATTGATCAGTGCGGTCCCCGCCGGCCTTAGAGGCGTAGCCGCCAGCCCCTGGACGCCGATCCATTTTTCCATGTCCCGCCGCGGAGCTACGTAACCCCCTTCTTTATTTTGACGGCTTCCCAGGGCCATCCTATGCCAGAAATTAAACTTGCCTGCCAGCCAGATCCCCCCGAAGAGCAGCAACAGCGTAATGATCAGGGCCACCGTCAACGCTTGGGTGGCATGAAAGATATCCACTGAAATCAGCAGGACTCCCCACCCCAGCAAAATAACTCCCACTACTCCCGCCACTCCAAAACCGGGAGCGATGAAAATTTCTATACAAAGGGCCATAATCCCCAAAACAAAGGCCAGAGTGGCCAGCCAACCGGACATTTCCGCCAAAAACAACAAGGTGATCACCTCCATATTCAACAAGTCTGGTTTTACTTTTCTCCATCCTGCCTCTATTATTACCCATACCGTCCCCGATTTGAATAATAATTTAAAAATGCTTGACATTTTTGCATGCCAAGCATTTCTGAGATTTTCGCATTTAATTATTTAAAACTTTTACGCTTACGGGCAGCCTCGGACTTTTTCTTTCTTTTTACACTGGGTTTTTCATAATGTTCGTGTTTGCGTGCCTCAGCCAAAACGCCAGCCTTTTGGCAGGTCCGCTTAAAGCGCCGGAGGGCACTGTCCAGTGTCTCGTTTTTGCCTACTTTAACTTCCGCCACTAATATTTCCCTCCCTCCGCCATACCATAAAACAAATCTGCAACCAAATCTATATCAGGCAAAAAACTCCAAAAATTACAACACCATCTTATTATACAATGGCAGCGGTTTTCAGTCAACCGTCTAACCCGGGGGCCATTGCATTTGCCTTCCCCCGATCAAGTGAAAGTGAATATGGAATACCGTTTGCCCCCCCGCTTCTTTGCAATTGGAAACCAAACGGAAACCTTCTTCGCTTACACCCAATTTATCGGCCAACCTGGAAGCAGTCAACACAATATGACCCATAAGCTCAACGTCCTCAGCTTGTAAATCCACCAGAGTGGGTATATGTTTTTTGGGAATGACCAAAATATGAGCGGGAGCGGCGGGACGAATATCCTTAAAAGCCAGCGTCCGATCATCCTCATAAACAATTTCAGCCGGTATTTCCTTGGAAATAATTTTACAAAAGAGACAATCTTGCACAAAAAACACCTCCCCTCGGGAGCTTTAAAGAAGGACAATAATTTCTATGTGCATAGTCTTTCCTAAAAATGTATTCAACACACTATGAATATTATCCTGCTTTCCGATTAAATAATTGTACCCTTTAGTATGGCTCCGTCCGTCCCTAGAATATGTACTTTAACCATCTCACCCTTTAAAGAAGGGCTGCCCGGAAAAAGAACTTTTAAATAGGTATCGGTATGCCCCTCCAATAAACGGTCATCCTGTTCAAAGGGCTGTTCTACCAGTACCTCCAGGTCCTTGTCAATCTGCCCGGCAGCAAATTCAGCCGCCAGACTCTGACCCAACCGGATCAGCCGCCGGCTGCGCTCTTCCTTTTCCTCCGGGGAGACCTGATCGTCGAATTCCGCCGCCGGCGTTCCCTGGCGGGGTGAATATTTAAACACATGAATCCCCGCAAACTTGGCCCTGGTGACCATTCTCAGGGTGTTTTGATAGTTTTTTTCCGTCTCGCCGGGAAATCCCACAATCACATCGCTGGTAATGGCTACTCCCTCAATATTATCGTAAATCACCGTAATCAACCGTTCAAATTCATGGGAATTATACCGCCGTTTCATCCGGTTCAGAATACGGTCATCCCCGCTTTGCAGGGGGATGTGCAGATGGCGGCAAACATTGGGGTGAGCAGCCACGGCTTGAATAAGGGCAAAGTTGATGTCATGGGGTTCCACAGAGCCTAACCTCAGTCTCCGGAGTCCTGGAATCACCGCCAACTGCTCCACCAGCCAGGCCAAATCCTTCTGCCGCTCTGCAAAATCCTGGCCGTAGGCCCCAATATGAATTCCCGTCAGCACAATTTCCCGGAAGCCCTGTTCAATCAGTTCCCGGGCCGAAGACAAAACATTTTCCGGCAGGCGGCTTCGTACGGGGCCCCGGGCATAGGGAATAATGCAGTAGGAGCAATAGCTGTTGCATCCCTCCTGAATCTTCAGGAAGGCCCTGGTTTTGCCCTGATCCACTGGAATGGGCAACTCCTCAAAATCCGCCCTTTGCATGATATCCTGCACCGCATTGACCGGTTTCCCGCCTTTCCGGCAGGACTCCACCAGTGTGACAATGCTGCCGCGGTCCCGGGTGCCAATGACCAAATCAACCCCCGGTATCTCCAGCACTTTGCCCGGGGCGGTTTGCGCGTAGCATCCCGTTACGGCGATGACTGCCTGGGGATTTTGTTTAATGGCGCGCCGGATCATTTGCCTGGATTTGCGGTCTCCCAGATGGGTTACGGTACAGGTATTGATGACATAAACATCTGCCGGCCGGTCAAAGTTCAGAAGCTGGTACCCGGCCCGGCGAAACAGGTCGCCAATGGACGAGGATTCATATTGGTTTACCTTGCAGCCAAGGGTGTATATGGCGGCGGTTTTGACCACGAAAAAACCTCCTTATCCCAATTCCCCAAAATGGTATAAAACCATGGTCAGCACGGCGGGACCGGCTGTCTCGGTACGCAGGATGCGCGGTCCCAGGGTAACCGGACGGAACCCCTGGGCACAGGCCCGGGCAACCTCCTGGACCTCAAGCCCCCCTTCCGGTCCAATCAAGATATAGACTTCTCCGGGATGCTCCATACCCTCCAGAACTTGCTTTAAGGACTGCTTTTTTTCATCTTCCCAGGGGATCAGTCCCCGGGCGCCCAGTGGGATTTTCTCCGCTAATTCCTCCCACCGGCAAAGCTTATGTATTCTGGGAACGGCCGATCTGCGGCATTGTTTGGCCGCTTCCATGGCCACCCTCTGCCACCGTTCCTGCCGTTCCGCCGACTTCTTGGCATCCAATTTTACCACCGAACGCTCCGCAGCCAAAGGGATAATTTGATCAATCCCCAGTTCGGTGCATTTTTGGATGATGGTTTCCATTTTGTCCCCCTTGGGTAATCCCTGTACCAGGGTTACCTTCAGCCGGGGTTCCGAGCTGGATTGTTCCCGTTGCAGTATGCGGCAGCGGATTTCCTCTTTACTTATTTCGCTTATTTCAGCCCGGTATAGGGTACCGGAGCCATCCAGCAGGGTAAGGATTTCTCCCACGTCCATGCGTAACACCTTGCTGATATGTTTTACATCCGGTCCGTATACCACGGCGGTATCTTCTTTAATTTGCCGGGGCTCTACAAAGAAACGGGCCATGTTATCCCTCCAGGACGCACAGGTAAGAAATCCATTCTCCGTCTTCCTTTTTTTCCAGTACGGCAAAACCGGCCTGCTGCAGCTTCTCCCGGACTTCCTCCGCCCGGAAGCGGATAATGCCGGAAGTAATAAAGTAACCTCCGGGCTTCAATATCTCCGGCACGGCAGGGGCCAGCATCAGGATCACATTGGCCACAATATTGGCAATCAGCACATCCACCGGCGGTTTTACCTTATCCAGCAGATTTCCCTGCAAAACTTCCACCCTGTCTGCAACCTGATTTAACTGCACGTTTTCAGCGGCAACCTTGACCGCCACCTCATCCAGGTCCACGGCAGACACCCTGGAAGCCCCCAGCTTGGCCGACGTAATGGCCAGAATACCGGTACCGGTGCCTACATCCGCCACCACCTCGCCGCCCTGGATGATCTTTTCCAGGTATTCCATGCACATGGTGGTGGTGGGGTGATTGCCGCAGCCAAAGGCCATGCCGGGGTCCAGTTCCAGAAGGATCCGGCCGGCCGGCGGCGTGTACTCTTCCCAACTGGGCTTCACAGCCAACCGGTGGCCAATCTCCATCGGCTTATAATAGGCCATCCAGGAGGTGGCCCAGTCCTCGTCAGCTACCGCCTTTGTTTCAACCCTGGGGAGTTCCGGCAGGTCTAAACCGGCCAGACGGTCCTGCAGGATAACCAAACGGTCTTCCAGTCCCGGGCCCTGGGGGAAGTAAGCCTTTACCAGCGGCAGCGGCCGGTTCAGCACCTCCGGGGAAAATTCGTAATGGTCCCAGATGTTGGCGGCAATATACTTGGAAATTAAAGCGGGGTCCTCAATGACAACCCCGCCGGCTCCCATTTCATCAAAAATGTTGCTGACCATGTCAATTCCCTCATGGGAAACATGGACCGTGATTTCAAGCCAGTTCATTCAAACGCCTCTTTCTTGTATGGGGTATTCCTGAAGGGTCCAGACTTGAGGGTATTTCTTTTGAGTCCTGTTGCTGGCCTTAAGGGGATTCCTTTAAGGTCCTGTGTGAGTGGAAGCATTTCTTACTGGTTTTAAGCAAATGCCTGATGAACATACTTAATACTAACAACAGGACCCCGGAGAAAAACTTATGAGTCTAGCAACAGGACCCCCAAGCACAACCCTTAAGGCTAACGTACCCTTAAGGCTGAGTCTAGCCCCTCAGCGCATCCTTTACTTTCTCAAAAATATTTTTAGATCCTCCCTGAGGGCTTTCGCCGCCGCCGATCTTGGCAAACTCCTGCAGCAGTTCCTTCTGTTTGTCAGTTAACCGGGTTGGTGTCACAATTTTCACCCGGACGTGCTGATCCCCACGACCGCTTCCATTTAAGTAAGGAATTCCTTTACCCCTAATACGGAAGATCGTGCCGGTTTGGGTTCCTTCAGGTATTTTCAGACTGGCCGTACCATCCAAAGTGGGCACCTCCACCACATCCCCCAAGGCTGCCTGGGCAAAACTAATGTTCATATCATAAATAACATCGTTGCCGTCCCTTATAAAGGATTTGTGCGGACGCACCACAATATACACGTAAAGGTCCCCCGGGGGGCCTCCTCTCAGACCGGCCTCTCCTTCACCGCTCAGGCGCAGCCGGGAGCCGTCGTCCACCCCGGCGGGAATTTTCACGTGGATGGTCTTGGATTTTCTGACTTGACCTCCACCCCGGCAGGTGGGACAGGGTCTTTCAATCACTTTACCGGCTCCCCGGCAGCTTTCACAGGTACGGCTTTGAACAATTCGGCCAAAGGGGGTTGTCTGAGCATACTGCACCTGTCCCGTTCCATGGCAGGTGCCGCAGGTTTTCGAGCTGCTGCCCGGCGCCGCCCCGCTGCCGCCGCAAGTATCGCAGATTTCCGTCCGGGGTACCTGGATATCCCGCTCCACGCCGAAAGCCGCTTCCTTAAAGGAGATTTCCATATTTACCCGCAGGTCGCCGCCCTTTTGGGGGCCGCCCCGTTGACGTCCGCCCATACCGCCAAAGAACATTTCAAAAATATCCCCGAGTCCGCCGAAATCCGCCCCGCCAAAGCCGCCGAAACCGTTAAAACCCTGGCCGTCGGCCGCCGCATGACCAAACTGATCATAGGCTGCTCTTTTATCAGGGTCGTTTAATACAGCATAGGCTTCAGCAATTTCTTTAAACCGGGCTTCCGCGGTCTCCTTATCTTCTTTATTGGCATCCGGGTGGAACTGGCGGGCCAGTTTCCGGTAGGCTTTCTTTATTTCGTCCGCCGAGGCATCCCGGGAGACCCCCAGCACCTCATAATAGTCGCGCTTAGCCATGACTCACCACCTACATTTCATGAATAACAGGGGAATACGGATTCCCCTGTTATAATGATATTTGCTCACTATGGTATGCAGCTTTACTTGTTGTCGTTCTTTTTCTCGTCTTTTACTTCATAATCCGCATCCACTACGTTATCCTGCTCCGGGCTGGCCCCGCAGTCTCCCCCGGCGCAACCGCCCTGGGCTTCCTGCTGGGCATTTTGCTGATACATAGCAGAGGTCAATTCGTAGAGGGGTTTGGTCACTTCTTCTAATTTATTTTTCATTTGATCGGTGTCGTTACTGTTAACGGCAGTCCGCAGTTCCTCAATGGCCTTCTGTAAAGCTTCCACCTTATCTTTATCGGCTTTATCCCCCAGGTCTTTGATGGTCTTTTCAGCCTGATAAATCATACTGTCCGCCTGGTTTCTGACTTCTACCGCTTCCTGACGCTTTTTATCCTCTTCGGCATATTTTTCCGCATCATTGACCATGGCCTTGATGTCTTCATCCGAAAGGGCGCCGCTGGCGGTAATGGAGATGCTTTGGGCCTTGCCGGTCCCCATATCCTTGGCCGACACCGAAACAATGCCGTTTACGTCAATATCAAACTTAACTTCGATTTGCGGCACACCCCGGGGTGCCGGGGGAATACCGGTAAGCTGGAACCGGCCCAGGGTTTTGTTATTGGCAGCCATGGGCCGTTCACCCTGCAGCACATGAATCTCTACCGTCGTCTGGTTATCGGCGGCAGTGGAGAAGATTTGGCTCTTGGAACTGGGAATGGTGGTGTTGCGCTCAATTAAGCGGGTAAACACGCCTCCCAGGGTTTCAATGCCCAGGGACAGGGGCGTTACATCCAGCAGCAGTACGTCCTTCACTTCACCCGCCAGAACGCCGGCCTGGATGGCAGCCCCGATGGCCACGCATTCGTCAGGGTTAATGCCTTTATGGGGTTCCTTGCCTAAAAATTTGCGAATGGCTTCTTGAACCGCAGGAATACGAGTGGAGCCACCCACCATCAGCACTTTGTTAATGTCTTTCGGTTCGAATCCGGCGTCACTCATGGCCTGACGGGTGGGTCCCATGGTTTTTTCCACCAGATCGGCGGTTAGTTCATCGAATTTGGCCCGGGTCAGGTTGATGTCCATGTGTACCGGACCATCCGCTCCCACGGAAATAAAGGGCAAATTAATATTGGAAGTCACTACGCCGGAAAGTTCGATCTTCGCTTTTTCCGCCGCTTCTTTCAAACGCTGCATGGCCATTTTATCTTTGGTTAAATCAATGCCGGTTTCCTTTTTAAATTCAGCGGCCAAATAATCCATCACCCGCTGATCGAAATCATCCCCACCCAGGCGATTGTTGCCGCTGGTGGCTTTTACCTCAAAGACGCCGTCGCCCAGTTCCAGAATGGATACGTCAAAGGTGCCTCCGCCCAGGTCAAAAACCAAAATGGTTTGATCCTCTTCCTTATCTAAGCCATAGGCCAGGGCGGCGGCGGTGGGTTCGTTGATAATGCGCAGTACTTCCAACCCGGCAATTTTACCGGCGTCTTTGGTAGCCTGACGCTGGGCGTCACTGAAATAAGCCGGTACGGTAATCACCGCCTGGGTGACTTTGTCGCCCAAATAAGCTTCTGCATCGGCCTTCAGCTTCCCTAAGACCATGGCTGAAATTTCCTGAGGGGTGTAGTCTTTGCCGTCGATATTTACCTTATGATTGGTTCCCATATGACGTTTAATGGATAGAATGGTCCGGTCAGGATTACTGACAGCCTGACGTTTTGCTACCTGCCCCACCAGACGCTCGCCGGTTTTGGAAAAGCCAACAACCGAAGGTGTGGTGCGGGCTCCTTCCGCGTTGGGAATGACAACGGCCTCGCCGCCTTCCATCACTGCAACGCAGGAGTTGGTGGTTCCCAAATCAATACCAATTACTTTTCCCATTGATGTTACCTCCTGACAAAATATATGAGAATTAAGATTTTGCTACCTTAACCATGGACGGCCGGATAACTTTTCCTTTAAAAAAGTAGCCCTTCCTTAGTTCTTCTACAATGGTGTTTTCCTCTTTCCCGGAGTCCTCCACCTGCATCACCGCATCATGAAGGTTTGGATCAAAGGGCTCCTCCACAGCGGGAATCGGGCTTACTCCTTCATTATTGAGAACATCTTTTAGCTGACGGTGAATCATTTCCACCCCGCTGACAAACTTTTCGCCCCCATCCCCTGCCGAAGCCAGGGCCCGTTCAAAATTATCCAGAACCGGAAGAATGGCTTTAATGAGTTGTTCGGATCCGTATTTCAACAGCTCTTCCCGCTCCAAACGGCTGCGCCGGCGCAGGTTGTCATAATCTGCCTGCAGCCGGACCATCCGGTTGTAGTACTCTTCACTTTCAGCACTTTTATCCGCCAACCGTCTCTTTAATTCCACCGGATCATCGGTTTCTGCGGACTGGCCGTTACCATCCTGCTGTTCTTTGGCGTCCTCTGCTGCGTCTATGTAGCTCTCACTCTCTACGGCCTGCTCTGCTGACTGCAAAGTCTCTTTAGACTGTTCCTGAATTTTTTCTTTTGTCACTTCATCACCCCTCAATCGGTTCATTGTTCAAAACCTTCTCCGGAAGGTTGTTTATAGTCTTTCATTTTTATAATGGTGTCTATCCGCAAAATGGCCTCGGCAATCTCCCCGGCAGCCCGCAGGGCATGAAGCTTAACCAATGCCGGGTCCAGCACACCCGCTTCCAGCATATCCACGATTTCCCCGGTATCACAATCTACCGCCAGGGAAATTTTATTTTGCTCGGCCTGGGCCGCTAAGGCATCCCCGATTTTTTCCAGGGGATTAAAACCGGCGTTGGCAATAATCTGCGCCATGGGGCGGCGCAGGGCCTCCACCACACAGTCCACTCCGTAGGCAGCCATCCCCCGGATACTTTCCCGGACTTTCTCCACCTCCCGGGAAACAGCCAGTTCCAGGGCGCCTCCTCCGGGTACAATACCGCCTTTAACGGCGGCTTGAATGGAACTGGCAGCATCTTTAGCAATCCGGGCCCGCTCCCCCACCACTTCTTCGGTGGCTGCTCCCACCAGAATAGTGGCCATGGGTTTTCCTTCCCCGGCTAAAACCCAAACCTGCTCCAGTCGATCATCCTGTATGACTTTTCCGGCCTGGCCCAGGTATTTTTCTAATTCCTGCGGGCTTTTCTTTAATCCGGTACGCTTGATGGCCCGGGCTCCGGTATGCTCCGCCGCCCGCTGAAGTTCCTTGTTCAATACTCGTTGGACCACCATAACGCCTGCATCGGTCAGCAGTTCCTCCGCCGTATCGTGAACGCCCCGGTCCACTAGAACCAGTCCGGTTCCCAGGTCAATGATCTTTTGTATGTTCGCCCGGAACTCCGCCTGCAGTTCCAGGTAGCGGGCAAAACCCGCCTCGGTCCCCAGGGCTTCATCTTCAATCTCTTCCGGTTCCAGGGCATCGTCAATGACCATAATTTTAACCTGCTCCAGCACCCCGGGCATTTGTCTATTCATGGTCTCCTTATTAATAATGACCCCCATAAACACCTGATTGGCAGCCCCTTCTTCGGAAACCACCGTATCCGAGAGCTTAAAGTTGGGGTCCAGTAGTTTCTCCCGGCCAATTAACCGGGCTGCCTCCACCACCAGATCGGCAATATCCTGATGTTCCCTGCCGGCCACCAGCGCCACCTGGCGCACCTGGGGATGATTTAAGTCCTCCAGAGGCAGGCTGTGTTCCCCGATGGCCTCAAGGGCCCGTCGGATACCGGCCCTGAAACCTTCAATCACCCGGGCCACCGGGACTCCCTTGGCCACCTGCTCCACCCCGGCTCCCACCAGGGACCCGGCCATGACGGTGGCGGTGGTGGTACCGTCGCCGATTTCTTCCTGCTGAGCCCGGGCAATATTAATCACCATCCGGGCGGCAGGATGGTTTGCTTCCATCATGGTGAGGATGGTCACACCGTCATTGGTAATAACCACCTCACCAAATTTATCTACCAGCATGGTGTCCAGACCCTTTGGCCCCAGGGTCCCCTCAACGGCTGAGGCAATGGCCCGAACCGCATTGGAATTTGTCATCAGCGCCGCTAATTTCTCATTCACTTCAGCGCCCTGACTGGCCTGCTGTTTGAGACTCAATGTGGGGGTTCCTCCTTACTTGTAATGACCCTTCATCATTTCTTCCAGCACCCGAGAAAGGTTTTTTGTCATATAATCAACCACGGTAATGACCTTGGCATAATCCATCCGTGTGGGTCCCAGGACGCCCACGGTTCCCAGCACTTGGTTGCCTACCTTGTAGGTTGCCGTAACCACGCTGCAATTCTGCATTTCCTGCCTGGGGTTTTCGCTGCCAATGCGCACGGTTACGTCCCGGCTGTCTTCAAAAGGCATCAGCAACTGCGAAAGGGATTCTTCCTGCTCCAGCAGGGATAACATGACCTTGACCCGGTCCACGTTGTGAAACTCCGGCTGGTTGAGGATATTAAATACCCCTTCCAGATGAACTTTATCTTCCTTTTCCAGATGCAGTTGATCCTGCATTAACTGGAAAGCTATATCTAGTATATTCCGATGTTTGGAAAGTTCAAAATAAATTTCTTTAATTAGGGTAAGCCGGATGCTGTCCATGGTGCGGCCCTGAAGTTTGGCGTTTAAAACCGAAGAAATTTGCTCCAGATCCTCCTGAGTTATATTTTCAGGGACTGTCATCATCTGGTGGTGAACCGCCCCCATATCCATAACCACAATCAACAGAGCCTGGGAGGGTGCCATTAATACCAGTTGAATATGTTTATAGGTGCTTTTGCTTAGTTGAGGCGTCCTTACCAAAGCGGTGTAATTGGTCATCCGGGCCATCATTCGGCCGGTTCGGCTAATCACCTCGCCTACTTCCCGCACCTTTTTTTCATAACCCTGGAGAATGGTTTCCTCCTCTTCCCGGGTCAGTTCTTCCCGCTGCATTAAACAGTCCACATAATAGCGATAGCCTAAATTGGACGGAATTCGACCGGCAGAAGTATGGGGCTGTTCAATAAAGCCCATTTCCTCCAGATCCGACATTTCATTGCGAATGGTTGCCGGACTCACGCCTAAATCATATTTTCGGGAGATGGTTCGTGAACCAACGGGTTCCGCCGTGGAAATGTAATCCTTAATAATGGCTAAAAGGATCTGCTGTTTTCGTTCATCCATTTTCACATCGGAGCACCCCCCTTGTTAGCACTCTATCTTATTGAGTGCTAATTCTAAATAAAATTTAGCAAATAGGCCTTCGTTTGTCAAGCAATCTCCTTGCTGTAAATGGAAAATACCGTTGCATCCTACTGCGAAAATTCCTCCACCACCTGGATAAACTCGGCAAAAACCCGGTTGGCTACCGGCAAGCCCTGGGAGGTTAACTTCAGATGGCCTGCCTCCAATTGAACCAGGCCCTTTTTTTGCAAATCGTGAACCTGTTGGCCAAAGACCTCCAGAAATTCCCGCCCGTATCTTTGTTTAAAAGCATCCAAAGAAAGGCCTTCCATCAGCCGCAGACCAAGAAAAGCCGTCTCTTCCATTTGTTCCCCTTTTGACAGTTTCTTAATCTCCAGGATCGGCCTCTGCCCTTCCTGCAACAGCCGGACATAGTTCATGATATTCTCTGTATTTCCCCAGCGTGTTCCTCCCAGGTGGGAGTGGGCCGCGGGGCCGAATCCCAGATACTGGCCGTTCTGCCAGTAGTTCAGGTTGTGCCTGCAGCGGTAGCCGTCCCTGGAGAAATTGGATATTTCATAATGCCGGTAGCCGGCGGCCGCCAAGGTCTCTATGGCGGTCCGGTACATGGTTAATTCCCATTCTTCGGGGCAGGCTTCCAGTTCCCCCTTATCCACCGACCGGCAGAGGGGGGTTCCTTCTTCCAATTGCAGACCATAACAGGAGAGGTGTTGCGGGGAAAGGGCTAAAACCTGGGACAAGGATTGCTGCCATTGCTCCACGGTCTGGCCGGGCAGGCCAAAGATTAAATCCAGGTTAATATTGTTAAAACCGGCCTTTCCGGCAAAATCCACCGCCTCTTTGGCCTGCTCCACCGTATGAATGCGGCCCAGCCGCTTTAAAAGCTCCGCATGGGTGGATTGAATTCCCAGGCTCAAACGGTTAAAACCGGCCGCCTTCAGCTCTTTCAGGGAAGTCAGGGATACTGTTCCAGGGTTGGCTTCCACGGTTATTTCCGCATCCGGCAGTATCTGAAATCTTTTACCCACCTGTTCCAGCATCTCGGTCAACTGCCCGGAGACAAGACAAGTGGGCGTACCACCGCCCACAAAAATTGTAGCTATTTGTTTATGCTCCGGGGACAGTTCTTGTCTATAATACTCCATTTCCAGCCAAAGGCCTTCCAGGTACTTCTCCAGCAGATCCTGTTGGTAAGGATAGGATGTGAAGTCACAATAAAGGCACTTGCGCAGGCAAAAGGGCACGTGAATATATAATCCTAAAGGCATTCCTGCACCCACCCGTTATTTTTCTTCAATACTTAGCACCGCCATAAAGGCTTCCTGGGGAATTTCCACATTGCCCACCTGTTTCATCCGCCGCTTGCCCTCTTTTTGCTTCTCCAGAAGCTTTCGCTTACGGGAAATATCGCCGCCGTAACATTTGGCTAAAACGTCTTTACGCTGGGCCTTGATGGTTTCCCGGGCAATAATTTTATTGCCAATGGCTGCTTGAACGGGAATCTCGAACATATGCCGGGGGATCAGCGAACGAAGTTTTTCCACCAGACCCCGGCCCCGGGCGTAGGCCTTTTCCTTATGAATGATGCAGGATAGGGCATCCAGGGGTTCCCCGTTGAGCAGGATGTCCATTTTTACCAGATCGGACTCCCGGTAACCGGTTAATTCGTAATCCAAGGAAGCATATCCCTTGGTGCGGGATTTTAATTGATCAAAAAAATCAAAGATAATTTCCGATAAGGGAATATCGTAGGTTAACATTACCCGGTTAACGCCCATATATTCCATGTTGCTGTAAATGCCCCGTTTGTTCTGACACAGTTCCATCACCGTACCCACAAAATCCTTGGGTACCATGATGGTGGCCTTAACAAAGGGCTCTTCAATTTTTTCAATATTGTTCACCGGGGGAAGATTGCTGGGATTATCAATTTCCAGCATTTCACCCTTGGTGCTGGTAACCCGGTACACCACGCTGGGTGCGGTGGTAATAAGGCCGAGGCCGTATTCCCGTTCCAGGCGTTCCTGAATGATTTCCATATGCAGCAGGCCCAGGAATCCGCAGCGGAAACCAAAACCCAGGGCTTCCGAAGTCTCCGGCTCATATATTAAGGAAGCATCGTTCAATTTCAGCTTGTCCAAGGCATCTCTTAAATCTTCATATTCAACGGTTTCTACCGGATACAGGCCGCAAAACACCATGGGCGTTACCTTGCGATAGCCCGGCAGGGGTGCCGGCGCCGGGTTTTTGGCATCGGTAATAGTATCACCTACCCGCACATCCTGGACATTCTTCATGCTGGCACAGACAAAACCCACTTCTCCGGTGCTCAGTTCATCAATAAAGGTCATGGTAGGACTGAACACCCCTACCTCATCCACTTCAAATTCTTTTTTGGTAGCCATCATGCGAATGCGCATACCGGGCTTGAGCGTTCCTTGAACAATCCGTATGTAGGCAATGACTCCCCGGTAAGCATCGTAGTGCGAGTCAAAGATCAGCGCCTGCAGCGGGGCGGCGGGATCTCCCTGGGGCGGCGGAATTTTGGCTACCGCCTGCTCTAATATTTCTGGCACACCAATGCCGCTTTTGGCTGAAGCCAGTACTGCCTCGGAAGTGTCTAAACCAATTACGTCTTCAATTTCCTGTTTCACCCGCTCCGGTTCAGCACTGGGCAGATCAATTTTATTAATGACGGGAATAATCTCCAGGTCATTTTCCAGGGCCAGATAAACGTTGGCCAGGGTTTGCGCCTCAATGCCCTGGGAGGCGTCCACCACCAGCAGGGCCCCTTCACAGGCGGCCAAACTGCGGGAGACCTCATAGGTAAAGTCCACATGACCGGGAGTATCAATTAAATTCAACTGGTATTCCTGACCGTCCGCGGCGGTATAAAACAACCGTACTGCCTGCAATTTAATGGTAATGCCCCGCTCACGCTCCAGGTCCATTTTATCCAGAACCTGTTCGGTCATTTCCCGCTGGCTGAGGGCGCCGGTAATTTCCAGAAGCCGGTCGGCCAGAGTAGATTTGCCATGATCGATGTGGGCTATGATGCAGAAATTTCGGATACGGTTTTGGGGTATTGACATGAATAATTCCTCCTAATCCCAAAAACGACATACCCTTTTATTATAGCACCGGATGAAAGTCTCTTCAATCTATCTTTTGGGTCTAATGGAACGCGGATTTAACGGATTAGCACGGATTTAAATTTTAATTAATTTAAATTAGAAAGGTTTTCAAATTGAAAACAGAGAATTAAATTTTGAAAATGAAATGAACGAAATTGAGAAAAACAATTTTCCATTTTCATTCATTCTTTATAGTTTCCTCCAGGGTTATTGTATAGGAGAAGTATAAAATCCGCGTTCTATTCGCCTTCTTTCTTTAAGCAAAGGCTCTTTTGCCGGGAGTGCTATTTTATATCCGTTCCCGGACCCACAGATTCACGGCCTGAACCCGTTCGGACGCCATCAGTTGCTCCCACTGCTTGCGGGTTTCTCCCACAACCGCGGCCAAAGCCCCGTTCAGCCGGGCGCTATCCCTGAATTCCGACCACTTTTGTTCCATCTGGTCCAGGGAGGCGGCCAGCTTATTTTCAATGGTCCCTTGATCGATGACCATTTTCTCTCCGGCAATCTCAATCTGCATTTGATCTTCCTTGGTGCGCTGAACAGCAAAAGCTTTAATCGGCTCTGAAGGACGCACCATCCGGTTAAATTGTTCCGCGGTCTGCTGAACTCCCCACCCCACCAGGGCGATAAAGGCACATAGAACCACCATAAACCACAACCTAAACAATAAAGGCACCTCCTTTCTAAAGGATGTGCCTCAGAAGATAAATCCATACATCAATACTTCAGAAACCGCCATTTTACAGGCTTTTCAGGGGAGCCGCCACCGTTTTTCCCTGGTTCTCTTTTGCTTCCGATGGTGTTTCCGGTTCGATCAGGCCGCCTGGAATTTCTTTATCGGAAGAAGTGGTTGGCTTTGTCTCCTTTAAATCCTCTTCAATCACTTGGGCCAGGGCTTTGGCAAACATGGCTCCGCTGGCTTTTGCTTCTTCCAGTGAATTATTGGTGGTCCCAACCTCAACTAAAATGGCCCGCTCATGTAAAAACTGATTGTATCGTCCGTCCTTGACCCGTACACCCAGGCATAACCCCGGATACATTTCATCCATTTTTTCAGCCAGACGGCAGGCAAACTGATAGTTTTTCCTCCATTCGGGAAAGGGACTCCGGGCATCCGAGCCGATAATTATTAAAATCGAAGCGGTTTTTTTGCCATTGACTTCAACTAAACTGGCTTCCCGGGATCGTCCCGCATCCCTGTGTATATCAATTAAGGCCATTAGTTTAGGATTTTGCTCCACTAACTCCTGGACGGTCTTTTCCGACTCCAGATAAGAAGTGGCGTATTGCTTATCATGAATTTTATCCGACAGGCTTACCCGTATGGCGAACTCCTGCTCCAATACTTCCTGTACTTCCCGGGCTACGCCAACCACGCCGCCCCGGCCCCCCTCCACACGCTCGGTTCCACCGTTAAAGGCATAGGACTCGCCGGTATGAGTGTTATAAATGCCCACCAGCGTATCCTTGCTGAGGTTCGGTTTTGCGGAAAGGTCCCCAATCTTTTCGGAATCCCGGGATGTTACCGTAACCACCGGTGCAGCGGGCGGAGATATTTCCGCCAGCAGAGGGATTTGCGCCATCAGGATCCCCTTGGGACTCAGATCCACTCCCACCAGACCCGTCACCCATGAGCTCATGACACGGGCGGGGCTCTCCATTTCCTCAGGAGTATCCTGCCCGGCCAGGGCGGGCATGGAGGTTAATAAAACCTCCCTGGGGTCCTGGAGCGTTGCTTTCATCAACCATTGAAAGGATTGCTCTAAAAAACGATCCGGTTCTCTGTCCCAGTTCTGAGCAAAGAGATACCAGAAAAAAACAAAACAAAGCAATAACACAGCAGCCCTGTTAAAGAAAGACTTTCTTTTTAACTCTCGCCAATAAAATCTTAAAATAAAATCACCCCTCCCGGTGGGGTCTATTAATAAATTGATATGCCTGCTCAGGAAAGGGTATGAGACCAAATCATAAAGGGGCTTATTCTTTATCTCAGATAAGGAGCCTTGGCACCGGTGCGAAATGAAAAAAGCCCGGGTCGGCGGGCTTTTTAAAGGCTCATTTTATTTATCGAATCACCGTGGGAACAAAGGCGTCGATTAAACCAATAATGAATGCTGAAATCAAGGCGCCTAACAGGCTTACACTAAGTAAATTGGGAATAATAAATTGGGCCAGGTAAATAACCACTGCGGCAGTTACAAACCCCACCAAACCCCGTCTCTGGGGAGATATGCGGTCACCCAGCAGGCTTTCGGCAATATAGCCTAGTACGGCAATAACCACTGCGGCGATCAGTGCTCCGATGAAACCGCCTTTAACCACAAAACCCGGCGAGAGCCAGCTAACAACTAATAATACCAGGGCTGATACAATGAAACGAATGACCATACCCAGCATCATCATCACCTCCTATTTTTTTGAATCTAAAAATAGGATTAACAAAATCCGGTCAAGATATACGAAAAGTAAGCTTGCATTTTGATTTTGCCCGTGGTAAAATGTTCGTTGTTGGGGAGGTGAGAAAATTTGCCTAATATTAAATCTGCTTCGAAACGGGTGGAAATTACTTTAAAACGTACACTTCGCAACGCCCGTATTAAATCTGCTGTAAAAACCGCCATTCGTAAATATGAAGAGGCGTTAAAATCTGAGAGTAAAGATGTGGCCCAAACCACTCTGCGTAAGGCTTTGGTCGCTCTTGATAAAGCCGTAACCAAAGGCGTTTTACATAAAAATGCCGTAGCCAGAAAAAAATCTCGCCTAACCAAGCGTTTTAACAAAATTGCAGGCTAATCAACCACCCTTGCGGGTGGTTGTTTTTTTAATATTCTTTACTAAGCTGAAATTGAATCAACATGTTTTCCAGGGCCGGCAGAAAATCCTGCTGGCCTTTTTTTATGGCCACATCCATTGCGGCCAACTGCTCCAAGGCCCATTGCAGCTTTCGCGGATGACTTTTTCTGGCCTGATTCATGGCCTTGCGGGCAACAAAATCCTGAAGACCCAACTTTTTTGAAACTTCCCTTTCCGGACAGCCCTCCTGCAATAAGGCGTCCACCTGCAAGGCCAGACGCACCTGACGGGCCAGCAGGGCCAGGATCTTTACCGGCTGTTCCTTGCGGGCCAGCAGGTCCTTCACGCCGGCTAAAGCTTTTACGGGATTGCCGCCAACGGTTTCATCCACCACCGCAAATATATTTTCTTCCACATTGGTTACGGAAATTTGCCGAACATCCTCTAATGAAACCTCTCCGGCTTCTCCGGCAAAAGTGATGAGCTTCTCGGTTTCATGATAAAGATTCAACAGACCCAAATTTCCATTGCCTCCCACCAGAGCCCTGGCCGCGGCTGTCTCAATCTTTTTACCCGCCGCTTTCATTCTGCCCACCACCCAGGCGATGCTTTCCGCATCTCTGGGGAGTTTAAAATCAATGGCTTTTCCTGCGGCCTCAACGGACTTGTACAGTTTTTTCCGTCGGTCCACCGCATCCCCGGCCACAAAAACCAGGCAAGTGGAGGGAGCGGGATTCTTCAGATAACGCAGCAGGGAACTCTCTTTGCCCGATGCTTTTCCCTCTTCATCCTCCTCCGACTTGCCCTTATTTTTTCCTTTAAACCAAGGGCAGTTTTTTACGATGATCAGTCTTTTCTCAACCATAAAGGGCAGGTTCTCCGCCAGAGCCACCAAGCTGGAAGGGTCTGTTTCCTCCCCGTCCAGCACATCCAAATTAAAATCCGCTGCCTGGGGAAGTAAAACCTCCTTAAACTTCTCCAGGGCCTTTTCCTTTAGATATTCTTCCGGACCGTAAAACAGGTAAACCGGCGCCACCGTCCCCCGCTCCAGGCTGTTCATTAAACCCTTAAAGTATTCCATTTAATCGGTACCGCCCGGTTTGGTTAATTTTTCCTCCACGGCCGCCATTTTTCCGGCCATGGTTCCCTGTTTATCCCGGCGGTCGTCAATGCGAATGGATGTATTAACCCTGGAAGCCCCGGCCAAAAAGGGCTGCTCGTGCATTCTGCGGACCAATTCCAAAACCCTGTTTAAATCCCCCTCGATGACGGTTCCCATAGGGGTTAACTGGAATTGAATATCTTCAGCCTGCTGCAGAATTTCCAGGCAGCCGGCCACAAACCTGCTCAGGCTGGTGGACTGGGTCCCCAGGGGCATCACGGTAACCTCCACTAAGGCCATCATTGCTTCACCTCACAAATTTTTACTGAAGTTATTATATCTCAGTTGACATACCAATCACAAACCAATTCATAGTAATAAATTGTAAAATAAATCTTGGCGGAGGTTGGGATGAACGGATGGATAAACAAACATTCCGCAAGAAGGTAGCCGCCTTTATCCTAAGCGAAGTGCCACAATCCCTGGTTTATCAGCTAGAAAGCTTCGGCATTCGTATGAAAAAGGGCGAATACTGGCTGGATTTGGCTCTGGACAATTTTTACCAGGGCTACTGCCGTCAGGACCCGATCTTGCGAGATCAATATTTTTCCGAGGTATTGGCTCCCTTTATTAAAGATCTTAAAAGGGAAGGCGGAATGAACTACCGGGATGTACTGAACAACCAGGATAAAATCTACCCCTTGCTGGTGGGCGCCCATGATATACAGGGCATTGTGAGCACCCGCCTGTTGGGCGATTTACATGTAGCCTATGTTCTGGATGAAGGGATGAGGATTTTCTTCCTGGATCCGCCAACCCTGCTGCAATTAAACTGGCCCCTGGAAAAATTAAACCGCATTGCCTTGGCCAACCTGGACCGGGATCTGATAAAACCACTGCAATTATTGGATGCCAAACGTAAAATTTTTGGCTTTAACTATGGCGATTCCTATGACACCAGCCGTTTGCTGTCTTTCATTCTGAAACCGGAAGAACAGGGATTACGCACCCGCAGGAAATTGCTGGTGATGGTGCCCAACCGGGATGTGGTTTTATTTTTTCAGCCGGTTGAGAAGGCCCTATTACGGCAGTCTATGATGATCGGTCAAAGTAGTTTTATTAATAATCCCTACCCCATCAGCAAGGCGGTATTCCAATTACAGGATGGCGTCATGCAGCCCTGTCCGGATCTCAGTCCCTTTCAGTAAAAATAAGCCCCCTTACAAATAATCCGGCATCTCTTTCGCTACCAGTTCCCTCCACCAGAACTCATTTTGCCTATACCAGTCCACAGTCTGCCGCAGCCCCTCTTCAAATCCGGTTGCCGGCAGCCACCCCAGTTCCCGGGAAATTTTATCCGCATCCATGGCATAACGCCGGTCATGCCCCGGCCGATCCGGAACAAATTGGATCAAATCCATGGGTTTGCCTAAAATGCTTAAAATCATCTGAACAATTTGCAGATTGGTGTACTCGTTGCTGCCTCCAATATTATAGACCTGGCCGGGCCGGCCCTTTCTCAATACCAGATCGATGGCCCGGCAATGGTCCTCCACATAAAGCCAGTCCCGGATATTTAACCCGTCCCCATATACCGGCAGGGGCAGGTCATCCAGGGCCCGGCGAATCATTTTGGGGATTAATTTCTCCGGAAATTGATAGGGGCCGTAATTATTAGAGCAGCGGGTAATCAAGGTATTCATGCCGTAGGTTTCCGCCGCCGCCTGGACCAATAAGTCCGCCGAAGCCTTACTGGCCGCATAGGGACTGTTGGGCTGCAGGGGGGAGCCCTCGGAAAACAAGCCTTGGGGACCCAGGGACCCGTATACCTCATCGGTGGAAATCTGCACAAAACGCTCAACGCCAAAGCTCCGGGTCAGATCCAGCAGTTGCATGGTTCCCAGGACATTGGTTTCCACAAAGCCCAGGGGACTGGCAATACTCCGGTCCACATGGGACTCTGCGGCAAAATGTACGATGGCCTGGGGTTTTTCCTTTTGAAACAGGGAAATTAAGCTCTCCCGATGGCAGATGTCCACTTGATAAAAGGAATAATTCCTCTTGCCCTCCAGGTCTTCCAGGCTTTTAAGATTCCCGGCGTAAGTCAGGGCGTCGATATTGATAAAACGATCCTCCGGATACCGCCCAACCATCCAGCGTAAAAAATTACACCCAATGAAGCCGGCCCCGCCTGTAACCACAATGTTCATATCCAAACCTCCCAACGCATACCTTGTTATAAACCTGTAAGGTTGATCTATTTTATTCGTGCCAGACTTGATTTATTAGTAGTCCGCGGTACAATGGCAAAGCCGCGGCAAGAATCTTGCCCGTTGGAGCGTGTTTCGCATGAAAGCCTTGATTTTGGCAGGAGGCACCGGCAGCCGCCTGCGACCCCTGACCCATACACTGGCTAAACAATTGGTGCCGGTGGCCAACAAACCCATCCTGCATTTTGTCATGGAACAAATTGCCGGTTCAGGCATTCGGGAAATCGGCGTGATTATCTCCCCGGAAACCGGTCCTCAGATTAAACAATCCCTGGGTTCGGGCCGGCAGTGGGGTGTTGAAATTACCTATCTTTTGCAGGACAGACCCGCCGGCCTGGCCCACGCGGTTCAAACCGCCCGTCCTTTTCTGCAAAACCAGCCTTTCCTGATGTTTCTTGGCGATAACCTGGTGCAGGGCGGCGTGGAAGAAGTGGTACGGGAATTCCAGCGGGAAAAACCGGACGCCCTGATTTTGCTCAAGGAAGTTCCCGATCCCACCGCCTTCGGCGTGGCGGTGATTGACGCCAACCACCGGGTAAAACAATTGATTGAAAAACCCAAGGACCCGCCCAGCAGCTTGGCCTTGGTTGGCGTTTATTTGTTTAGCCCGGAGATCCATCAGGCCATCGAAAAAATCAGCCCCTCCTGGCGGGGGGAACTGGAGATCACCGATGCCATTCAAAAGCTGATTGAGGGTCAAAAGAATATTGCAGCCAGAAAACTCAAAGGCTGGTGGCTGGATACGGGAAAGAAAGACGATATTTTGGAGGCCAACCGGGTGGTTCTGGATGAATACGCCGCCCTGAGCAATGAGGGAACCCTGGATGAAAAAAGCAAAATTTACGGCAGGGTCCAGGTGGGCGCCGGAACACAGATTATCGAAAGCACCCTCCGGGGTCCCGTGGTCATCGGAGTCAACTGCCGGATTGGCAATTCTTTTGTGGGCCCCTTTACGGCCATTGGTGACAATACGGTTCTGGAACAGGTTCGTATTGAGCACTCGGTAATCCTGGAGAACTGTCTGCTGCAATCGGTGCCCGGCTTGGAAGACAGTCTTCTGGGCAGTCACGCCAGAGTGGTCAAGGGAAAATCCGGCCATAGTCCTTTAAAATTGTTTCTGGGTGACCACGGAGAGGTTATTTTATAAATTTGCCAAGGAGGTCTTTCTGTGCTTTTAATTAAAGACGTGCTAACAAAAAAACTGCAAGTGATTCCGGATGACCGCGGTTATTTAATGGAAATGCTGCGGGCGGACTGGCCTGAATTTATGAATTTCTCCCAGGCCTATGTCACGGCCTGTTACCCTCATATCATTAAGGCCTGGCATTATCACCAAAAACAATGGGACCATTTTGTATGCCTATCCGGAATGGCCAAGGTGGTCCTGTACGATGACCGGGAAGGCAGTCCCACCCGGGGAACGGTCAACGTCTTTCATCTGGGCAATTTAAATCCTCTGCTTCTGCGGATTCCTCCGCTGGTTTACCACGGCTTCACAACCGCAGGCAATCAGCCGGCCCTCATCGTGAATTTCCCCACGGAACTGTACAACTACCAGGAGCCGGACGAACACCGGCTGCCTTATAACACGCCTGGCATACCCTATGACTGGGAGGTAAAACACGGTTGAAAATTTTAATTACCGGCGCGGGCGGTATGCTGGGGAGCCAGATCAGCAAAGCCTGTCACGAGTCCGGAGCGGAAGTCTATCCCTTTAAGAAAGCTGAACTGGATGTTACGGATTTTTCCACTTTAAAACACGTCTTGCATTTTCTTAAACCTACTTTGGTGATAAACTGTGCGGCCTATACCCAGGTAGACCGGGCGGAGGAATGCCGTAAAGAAGCCTTTGCCATTAACAGCCTGGGACCCCGCTATCTGGCCTGTTTATGCCGGGAAATCCATGCCGCCCTCATGCATCTCAGTACAGATTATGTTTTTAACGGCGAGTCCCGTCTGCCCTATCCCGTTTATGCCTCCCCGGACCCTATCAATGTATACGGCCTAAGCAAGCTTTATGGAGAAATGGCTATCCGGGAAACCCTGGACCGTTTTTTTATTGTCCGGACCAGTTGGCTTTTTGGTCCCGGAGGCAAAAATTTTGTGGATACCGTCTTAAAACTGGCCTCAGAAAAAAACCGCTTGGAAATTGCCAATGACCAGACCGGTTGTCCAACCTATACCGTCGACCTGGCCCAAGGCCTTATGAAACTGGCGCAAACCGGTATTTTCGGAACCTATCACCTCACCAATACCGGCCAAACCACCTGGTATGGCCTAGCCCTGGAGATTAAAAAGATCATGAACCTTGCTATCCCCATCGACCCCTGCACTACCGCGGAATTTCCCAGGCCCGCTCCCAGACCCGCCTACTCCGTTCTGGACCCCTTTCCCCTGCAGGCCGTTACCGGCAGGGAAATGCCCGGCTGGCAGGACGCTTTGCAACGTTATTTAAGGGAGCACAAAAAGAATTGAGGAAATAAATAGAACGCCGATTTTACGGATTTCCGCGGATTATCACGGATTTTTTAATCTTTATTTTAAAAATCCGCATAAATCCGTATCATCGTTCAATCCGCGTTCTATTTTTTTCTCTCGTTATCCGTTATTTTATCTGAGAGTGCGCTTTTTAAAAGTAGTTGTCTTACGACATTGCCTTTAACGTTTTTTACCATAGGCCCCAAAAAAGGTTTCCGGCTGTAAAAGACCGGTTTCAATGTAATGGGTATCTAAACGGGTAATAAAATCAAAAATTGTTGCATCCAGCGGGCGGGACAAATCAAAATTAGGGCCAAACTTCCCGTCAAAAAAGCGTCTGGTAATGGACAGTGCCGGAACATAATCCACTTCCACCAGATGTTTTCTTAAGGCCGGCAAAATGGCTTCAGAATTAATGCATTCAAAACGGTATTCCGAATAATCCACATTGGGATAAACATCCACGTAAACTGGATTGCGATATCCGTTATGATCAATTTTATATTGAACGGGAAGGATCTTCCAGAGGGCGTTTACCACTTCGTAGGTTTCATCCCACATAAGGTAGCCGTTACAAGTGGGAATATCCACCGTAACAAAGATGCCATCCGGTCGCAAGGCTTTATTCACCTGCTCGGCGATATGGTCCAGTTCCACAAAATGATGCAAAGAAGCATAGGCTACAATGACATCATATCGCTCCGGCTTCAATTGAATTTGATTAATATCCGACGTTAAGGGCTGAAAATCCACCTGTCGTTTAGCCGCCTCTTCGGCGGCCTGCTGAAGAATCTTTTCGTTAATATCCACACAGGTCAATTCCACTTTGCAGTTCTGATTCTTTAAAAGAGGAGCAATGCCGTCCAGCTCATTACCACAAGCCCCGGAGCCCAGTCCTAAAATGGAGACCGCCGCTTTCCCCTGGACATGGCGGGCTACGTATTGATAAAGGTTCCTAACCCCTGTGACGGCCTCAACCGCATTGGCGAAATGTTCTTCAACCCGGGCCCAGATTTCCGGGGCTGAAGCGCCCATGCGCCCCTTAAAAGCGTTCTCATAAAAACAAATTTCATTTTTTAATTTATCTTCATAGCTTAACATAGCAAAAATCCCCTTCCCCAAACCTTCCGGGTTTTCTGGCTAAACTTCATATTATTGGCGGGCTTTTACCTTTCTTCTGATCCAGAAACTTCCTCCCCCGTGGCTGGGAGCCTTGGGCATCAAACGCTGCAGTTGGGGTTTGTGGTATTTGCCCAGGTAATGGTTCGCCAGCAGCACTTCATAATCCGCGTTAAACAACATGAAAGCATGCAGCAGATACTGCTCGTTCCAGAATATTTTTTTCTCTTTAATCCAGTGTTCCGGATATTCATCCGGCAGGAAGATATCATGAAAATGAACAATCACCCCCGGATTCAGCAGAGGCAACACCCGCAAAAGAAGGTAATTTACATCGGAACCAATTTTAGAAACATGGGAACTGTCAATGAAAAGCACGTCATTGGCCTGCAGTTGTTGAAACGTGTCCAGGGGCAGTTCCTGGACCTTTTTAATGATTAACCGGCAGGAAATACCCAAGTCCTTTTTCAGATATTCCGCCGGGTAAGGTTCCACACAGGTCAGTTCCATCCCGCCGTTCTTGGCCGCAGCTCGAGCCGCCACCAGGGTGGAATGACCGCAGCCGATCTCAAAGACCCTTTGGGGCCTAAAATATCTTAGGACGGCATAGTAAAAAACGGCATCCGTAGGGCAAAAGGATGGGCTGTTAAAATAATATTGACATCCGGCGGCCGGCATTTCATGGGGCGTATCTTCCATCTCCCGGATAAATTCCGCCATTTCCTGCAGTAAATCGAGCTGTTTTTCTCCGTCCAGTTCCATTCCCCGTGCATCGTAGACTTGCCAAGCCTCCTGATTTAAAGCCAACGTGTTGGGCACCGGCTCATAAAAATGATCCGGCATGATATGCATGCCCATGGATTCCGCCAGTTCAAATAACCTTACCCTCCTTTCAAAAGGAAAGAGCCCTTTCCCGGTGATCATTAACATGATCCGGAACATTCTCATGAGTTCCTCTTCACTGAGATTCCTTTCCATTTGATGCCAAAAGACTTCATAATTGCCTTCAAACTGCTGTAAATATTCCTGCCAGGCCTCCTTTGCCTCCTGAGAAAAGAGTAAAGAAAAAAACTCCTTTATGTCCTTCAAAAAATACACCTCCTGCCTGGGATTTATATAAACTAATCAATTAATTCTAGTTCAAGCAATCTTTGTAAAACTTTCTCACAGCCTTGGTGCGGGGTTTCCTGATCTGAAAAAACGGTTATTTCGGGCCGGAGAGGTTCTTCATAGGGATCGGATATGCCGGTAAAGCTTTTTATTTCTCCCGCCAGGGCCTTTTTATACAGCCCTTTGGGATCCCTGCCCAGCAAGGTCTCCAGGGGACATTTCATATAAACTTCTACAAAATGCTTTATTTTAGTCCGCAATACTTCTCTGGAATCCCGGTAAGGGGAAATTAAAGAAACAATGGTTACAACTCCGTGTTTATTGAGCAGTTCACAAAGATATCCCACCCGCTGCACTTGTTTGATGCGGTCTTCCTTACCATAGCCTAAATCCCGGCTGATACCGCCTCTTAGTTGGTCTCCGTCCAACAGTTCCAATTTATAGCCTTTCCGGCAGAGCTCCTCTGCCAGCAAAGCTGAAAGAGTGGTTTTTCCCGCCCCGGATAATCCGGTCAACCATATGGTAAACATAGCTTCTGTCATTCCTCCTGTGCCAGACTATTTCTCCCGGTAGCAATGAGGCTGCCAGGATATGCCCCATTTTTTTTCAAACTTCTTCTTGTTTTCCTGAAATATCTCCAAATATTTTTGCTGTCCCAGCAGCTTAAAGGAAGCATTGAGGAAGTGATGCACAAAAATATCTTCCGCACAGATCAATTTATAACCCCTTTCTTTCACCCGCAGGGCAAAATCATCGTCTTCAAACATGCCGATGCCAAACTGCTCATCCAGCAGGCCAACCTCATCCAACAAGGTTCTTCTGAAAGCAACACAAAACATGGCCAGCATTTTTATTTCAAAAAAACAGCCCTCATGATCTTCGGTATATTGCCGGGCAAATTCCTCAATGTCCTCGATGGAGGTATAGGTCACGTCAATTTTGGACTCATTGCCGGAGCAGTTGGTTACCGGCCCTACCATCCCCACCTCGGAATATTTCTCCAGATAACCGATCAGTTTGGTAAGCCAGTGGGAAGTTACAATGGTGTCATTATTCAGAAGAACGATGTATTCCCCTTCAGCCATTTGCATCCCTTGATTATTGGCCTTGGCAAAGCCCTCATTGCGGTTGTTAAGCTTTATTTTTACATCAGAGCGCTTCTTTTTAAGGTCCTTCAGGTATTTCACCGTGCCGTCAAAGGAATGATTATCCACGATAATCAGTTCATAGTTGGGATAATGGGTGCATTTAAAGATACTCTCCAGACACAGTTGAGTGAGATGGAGATTGTTGTAGGTAATGATAACAATGCTTACTTTTTTATAGAGACCTTGCAGGGCAAGGCTGATTTCTAAAAACCGGGCTTCCCAGGTATGCTTTTGGGCAAAATTCATCCTAGCCACCCTGCGGGTATGACTATTGGTATCCAGTGCCTGCTTTATTTTTTCAATGAACTGTTCACTGTCACCGGCGATATAAACCAGTTCCTCTTGTTCATAGGGAAGTAATTCCGGTAAGGCCACTGAAACAACCGGTTTTCCCGCACTTAAATACTCAAAGAATTTAACCGGATTGGTGGCGTTGGTTAGAGGCAGCACTTTAAAAGGAATAATGCAAACATCAAAGGCATGCAGAAATCCCGGCAGGCTGGCATAGCTTTGTTCTCCCAACAGTTTTATGTTGTTTATTCCGGCCAGAGGCGATAAATCCGCCCCGAAGGTGCTGCCAATCAGTACAAAGGTCCAGTTCGTTTGTTTCTTGGCCATTTCCGCCACCAGTTGGGTATCAAACCAGTCCGAAATGGCGCCGTAATACCCGATAATGGGTGGAGGCAGATGAGCGATTTGTCCCGCTATGCCGTTAATGGGCGAACAAAAATGATTGAAGTTAGTGGCGTTATTGTTTAAAATGCAATTTTTGTTTAACTTCCTATGCTCATTAAACAAATCAAGGGAGGTAGTTATAACCAGATCGCTCTGTTTGCTTAAATCCTCTTCCTGGTTCAACATACTGTTTTTATTGGTAGAAAAACCTGAATGTTTATCCATGCAGTCATAAACCACTTTGAAACGGTACTTTTCCCGTAAAGCCAGGGCAAGATCTTTCCAAAAGGGCAGTTGCACCAGAAGAACCGCGTTCCTGATCTCCTTTTCCGCAATCAGCTGTTCGAAGGACTGGTACAATTCTTCAACATAGTCTTTGATCTCATCGGTGTAGATGTTGACTTCCGGAGTACCGGCCAACTGCACTTGATAAATGTTCTTCCCTTTGGAAAAATATTTATAGGAAGGTCCTTGAATAAAACCGGTGCTGATGTAAAATACCCGGTGATCGTTTTTGGCAAACTGAGAAGCCATTTGTTGGGGACGTTGAAAACGAAAATCCCAGTCAATAATGGGGAATACAATGACGTCATATTTTACACGCTGCCGGGATTTTTCCCGGAATACTCTGTAGAGCGTTTGATTATTTCGGAGAACTAATTTTTTCACTTCATTTTTTAGACGGCTGCGTAATAGGTTTTTTCTTTGACTTTTTATCAGGGATTCCTGGCAAAGCTTAAGTTGTTTCTTTAACTCCTCCACTTCCAAAGTCAATATCTCTTGGGTTTCTTCAGCGTCTAGGGCTCGCTCGGACCATTCGTCAGAAATAATCTGTATAAAGATATTGATCATTTCAAGGGCCTGATTCATGTCCATTGAATCTTTGGGAGCCTCAAAAATCTCCTTGACGCTTTCCGCCAGTCGCTTAAAAGCCGGGTCTGCAGGATCTTTGGTAGCGATAATCACTTTGCGATAGCTGGGCTCACAGTTATCCAACAGATAAAAATTTGAATTATAATAGGTGTTAAACTGGTTTAAGAGTTCCTGATCCTGAAACTTCCATTGCAACAAAAAGAAAAGGGAAATGCCGATTAGCCATCTGGGGAGAAAACCGTTGGGCAGAACCAGGGTTTTTAAGCCTGCCTCCTGAAGATACCGGGTCGTCCGGTCCAGGTTGGGAAGTCCGTAGGCGATGTGTTCTTCCATAAAATAATAGCCGTCACCGTAACGGGCTTTAAAAAGGCCGGAAAAAAAATCCTCCGCCTGGGTCACTCCGGGCGAATCAAAAGGAGCGGCAATAATCAAGTACTTTTTTCCGGTGCGAATCATCTCTTTCACAAAACCATTGCGGTCGCTGGCAGGGACGTGTTCCAAGGTGTCACAGGAAATAACATAATCAAAGGCGGCATCGGCAAAGGGTAAATTTCTGCCGTCAGCCTGTACCAGGCCCTCTTCTTCCTCCTCCGTCAGATCGGCGATGGTAATCTGCTCCTGGGGCAGAAATGCTTTAATGGTGCCCGGATAGCCGCCGATATCCAGGATGCTGCACGGCTCAGCACCTTTCAAGGCTCCGATGATGTCTGCCACCATCCTGTATCTTTGATATTGGTCAAAGGGAAGGGTTAAGGGATTTAATACCAAAAGTATTCACTCCAATCTTCCTGATAGAAACCATTGCTGTCTAAAAAACGATTGATCGATATTCAGGCGGACTCTTTTTCCTTTCCCGAAAACAAGTCCTGTAAACCAAGGCTTTTATCGGGTCATGGCCTTAAACCTTTCATCAAACAACCGAAGGGCATAATCATAAAGTTCAAGATCCAGGGAATTGCCTGTTACCAGTTGCCGGAACACGTCTTGCCCCAGACGTTCTTCCAGGGATTGCAGGCGCTCCTGCAACGTCGTCTCCCGTTCGATGCTGACATTTTGCCTTTTATAAGAAAAATCCAAGCCGGGAAAAGGTTGATTCAGCATCTTTTGCAACAAAAGGAGGCTATCATTAAATCTTTCAACAATACCAAAAAAGGGGCTCCTGTGCAGGCATTGTTTGGCTTGCTCAAGGTAATTCAGGGCATCTCCCGGCATAGATGAAATATTTAAAATGCGGGCCACATGAAAGTTTTTGATAATCAGGCCCCCTTCATCGCTCAGAAAAAAAGTAACAAAGTCCCGTATCTCTTTTCTGGCCCATTGTGTTTCCTTGGATTCCAGATTCATTCTGCGTACAAAACTGTAAACCGATCCCACCCGGTCCAACGGGTGCCGGAGAAAAAAGATAGGATATATCATATAATTGAGGTCATCCGGCAAGAAATACTCGGCCTGATGCGAAGAGACGGCCTTAATCTCGGGGTGCTCCCCTAAAAACCGGATGATCCGCTCACCGGAAACCTTGTCCGTTGCCGAATCCCCTTCCAGATAGGCCAGAGATTGACCAAAATTTTTTTCTAAAATGCTGTCGATGGTGGTTCCGGCATTTTTAAAAAAATGAATATGAAGAATTACCTTTCTTTGGGTCCTGCTATTTTCAGCGTACATCTTTAAACAGACACCTCCGGAAATTTTTATAAAAACCCAGGTAAATTATTATATGCGCCGGTGCTGGTAATGGGATGGAATTTATAAAACCTTGTGCAATATATGTTCACAAGGTTTTATAAATTCGTTTACGGTTAAAATGACTAGTATCTGCCAATCAGAGGCTTAAATCCCCAACCCGGGCCGTAATGGGCAGAGACCACTGTTGTTCCCAATGGATGCCATATTTCAAATTGGATTGGCCGTGGATCTTCACGATCGGGAATCCCGCTTCCTGGAAATGAACTAATAGAGACGCTTCCGAGAAAACTCGCATTTCCAAAGTAGCACCGGATCCGCCATGAAAAATCAGATTTTCGTAAACCTGCTTATGGCCGTCTCGGGTAACATTGATTAATTTCTTTTGCTCTTTCTCAACGATTATTTCATAATCAAATAAATCGGGGAAATGTTCCGTGGTTTGGGACAGTTTGCTGTAAGGCACCGTAAAAATGAAGGTCCCCCCGGGTTTAAGCATTTTTCGGACATTCTCAAAAGCAATGTGAACCGGCGGAGGAACATGTTCAAAGACATCGCTGGAGATGATGAAATCAAATTGATTATGCCATTTAGGCTCCACCTTTACGATATCCAGCCTCGGTTCCTGATGATAAAAGGTATTGACATAGTTGAACTTTTGAGCCAAAGGAAGGGCGTAGCCCTCCCAGTCACTCATGCCCAGGCCTTTAATTTTATCGTTTACCGGAAAGTGGGGTAAGGCCAGGCTGTTGCCAAACAAGCTCATGGATAACAGGTGAATGATGGCGCGCATTCGGACGGTGGAACCACAGCGAAAACAGGAGATTTCCTCACGACTTAGTTGTGAAAAATCGCTATCACAGATTTCTCCGCAAATATTGCATTGGAAGCAAATTTTTTTCAACAGGCGTTCCCTCCCAATTGAATTGAGCCTTCCTACCATCCCCTTTCGGGCTATTATCGGGCCAAAAGCCTTTGGATCGGACTGTCTTCCTTGGCCAATCGTTCCACTCGCCTCAGGGGTATGACAAACTCGGGAATTCCCACAACATAAGGAGTATAGTCATAGATTTGAAAATAAATCACCAGGGCGTCCTTAGTTAAATAGAAATCCTGGCGATCTGTAATTCGGTTAAATTCACGTAAAAGAGGAAGGTCCCTTTCCTTGATTTGTGCTTTAATCATTTCGGAAATTTTATATATATAGTGACTGTTGCTTTTAAAAAGATCCTTTAATCCATAAACCTTGCCCGTTTTAAGATCCACGGTGAGGGAATTGGCCAGGGTCATGCCGTGGGCAGCGCCCTGCCGATAGAGATAGGCCTCCAGCCGGATGCTCAGCAGGCTCTTCTGGTTTAACTTCACGGCATAATTACCGGTAACGGTGACCCCGTCACACCCCTCCCCGGCAAATAGCTTGTTCGCCTGCTTTTCAATCAACTGGTTAATTTCCCTTTGCACCTTTTTATTGGGCAATCCCTCCACCTGGGGATAGACAATATCCACACAAGGACTTTGTTGGGTTCTGCGTTCCACAATGGTGGCTACAAGTTCATCCTCCCGCATATGATCACTCCCGCTACGGATTGGTGCTTCTTTTACAGCCGGCTTCCGTGCATATTCGGCCTTTAACATAGTTATTATTCAAAAACACCCTTAATAATAACTAAAGAGCAAAAAAGGAGAAAAAAAGAAACCGTACTAAACAGTACGATTTCCCAAGAATATTGGCCCATGAGCAACCATTCTTAAAAAAGAGGAGATAAAAGCCTTATCAGAGACTCCATCAGGCGAAGTCTCATGGGACGATTGTGATAGGTTTCCCAGGTTAATTCAAAGCAATTATCAATATCTTTCATAAAAGAATTTTTTAAAAGAGAGGAAGTACGGGAGTCATAAATAAAAGCATTAATTTCAAAGTTTAACTTAAAACTGCGTATATCAATATTGGCTGTGCCCACCGAGGCGATTTTGTTATCGACCACAATGGTTTTGGCATGTAAAAATCCTGTTTTATAGAGATAACATTTTACCCCGCTTTTCAGCAACTCACCCAAATAAGAACTGGAGGCCCAGGTAATAAAGCGATGATCCGCCTTTTGAGGAATCATAATCCGAACGTCCACACCGGACATGGCGGCAATTTTCAGGGCGGTTAGAAAACCCTCGTCCGGTACAAAATAAGGCGTTTGCAGGTAAATACTTTCCCGGGCGGTATAAATCATCTTTAAGTAGGCATCTTTAATTTGCTGCAGCTCACTGTTGGGTCCGCTGGAAACGATTTGCAGACCTACATCACCCTGAATATCCAAGGAAGGAAAATTGCTGTGACAAAAGGTTAATTGCGAGGCAGAGCTTAGATTCCAATCCAGGCAAAATTGGGCCTGCAGAGACTGTACAGCACTGCCGGTAATTTTTAGATGGGTATCCCGCCAAGAACCAATTTGTTTATTGGTGCCCAGATATTCGTTGCCAATGTTATACCCGCCTATATAACCCACTTTACCGTCAATTATAACAATCTTCCGGTGGTTTCTATAGTTTAACCGGATGTTCACATAAGGAATTTTTGACGGAAAAAAGGCGGCAATCTCTCCTCCTGCCTCCTTTAGCGGCCGCAAGAGTTTTCTGTCCAATCGAGGAGAGCCAACGTCGTCGTATAAAACTTTAACCTTTACACCCTCTTTGGCTTTAGCAATTAGAGCCTGAACAATTTTTCTCCCCAACTCGTCATTTCTCAAAATATAATAAAGTAAATGAATGTGATCCTTTGCCTGCTGAATGCTATCCAGGAGGGCGGCAAACTTACTTTGGCCGTCTGTAAATATCTTCACACAATTATCCTGAGTAAATGTGGCATTACTGCTGGTTAAGTTCAGATAAATCAGATCGGTATATCTCTCTACTGCCAGATCCTTAAAATAGATTTCTCTGGTTTTTATTTTCCGCTTCTGTTCTTCCCTGAGTTCCTGGATAAGGGAAACGTCTCTTCCCTTTAGTTTATACAACTTCAGTCTACTTAAATTCTGGCCTATAATGATATAAAGAAAAAAACCCAGTACAGGCAAGAACACGAGCACGAACAGCCACGCCCAGGTAGTGGAAATATTTCTTCTTTCAATAAAAATGACCACTGCGGCCGTCAGGATATTAACAAGGTAGATTAAAAGATAAATCACTTCAAAAAACTCCATCAGCAACCACCTTACACCTTAATTCCACTTGTTTCTAAATAATATCTTAACTCTTTTTAGTATTTTAAAAAACCATTTTTTCATGTACAAACCCTATCCTCCTACTTTCTCGCTTCTTTTAAACTGCCGTCCCTATTCAACCAACACAGCCATCTTCCAGTAAAAAAAGCCGTGCTAAAAGCAGAATTTCTTCTCCCTTAGGCACGGACTCTAAACACAGACTATAAAACAAAGATCAGCCCTTGTTCTTATCTGGTCACGGGTATCTGGATTTCAGTTACATGCTCGTTGGGGTTTGGGTTTGACCAATAACCTTCAAGATGAACTTCCCGAATGGGACCATTCATTTGGTAACCATTTTTTTCAATCCACTTTTGAAGTTCATTATAAGCTTCTGCCAAATTTTCATTATTCCCTTTATGAACCACGCAAGCCATCTCCTTTACAGGCTCTAAAGTCCTTACTTTAATTCGCTCGGTCTCGGGCAGATTTCCTGTAATATATGCTGCAACTTCAATATTGATGTTGTCCTCTTTGTAATCTTCGTCATAATAGATGGCAATACAAGGGGCGGTAGGTTTTATATGATGATCATAAAGATAGGTGATAAGCTCCTCCCACAAATCCCCCTGTTTGCTGAACTCTTCAATGGACTCCTTAATGGAAGCGACCTTTAAAGCGGTCACTTCTTTTATAACCACATCATAATTAAACATCTTGTTCTGAACTCCTTCAGTAATTTTATTGATCAGTATTTGCAAACGTAAATATTTCTCCTGTTGCCTCTCGATCTTTTCTTTCATCTCTAAAGCCTTTTGATTAAGCATAGTCACTACTTTATGGGTGGTTAATTCTTGATCGATCATGCCTGTAATATCCATCAAGGAAAAACCCACATCTTTTAGCAGCAAAATCCGATTCAGCCTTGGCAGTTGTTCTGCGGAATAGTAGCGATAGCCTGTCTGCTCATCAATTTTTGCCGGCTTTAGAATACCCAATTCGTCATAGTACCTCAGGGTATGAATGGATATTTTATTCAGTCTGGAAAAATCCCCGATCCTGAACATTTGTAATCTCCTTTATGTGCACATATTTTGATTACAGGGTAATCATAAACCCTCGTGTTGGACGAGAGTCAACCAATTTATTTATAAACTCTCCCATCCGGTTTTTATATGCTAAATAATGAAAATGATAATCGTTATTTGATATAATAATGCCATCACTGATTAAGGAGATGGATGGATGTTTATCCGTTCTACCGTACTTTTCCTCCTGGCAGGATTGTCGGAAATAGCAGGAGGATATTTTATCTGGATTTGGCTTCGTTATGACGCCACTCTTCTTTGGGGTGTATTGGGCGCAGTAGTTTTGGTGCTTTATGGCATTATTCCCTGTTTTCAGCGTTTCCCCAATTTTGGGCGTATCTATGCTGCCTATGGCGGCGTTTTTGTGGTCCTGTCCATTTTCTGGGGCTGGTGGATCGACGGCAGCCAACCGGATTTTTTTGATTGGCTGGGTACATTGATTGTGCTTGGCGGCACCACCCTTATGCTATGGGCGCCCAGAAAACAACCGGGGAAGGAAGCGGTGAAATGATAAAATCTTTCCTTTTATTTATACTGGCAGGTCTGGCCGAGATCGGCGGCGGTTATTTCATCTGGCTCTGGCTGCGTGAAAAAAAATCCTTCCTGTTCGGTTTCGCCGGGGGCCTAATCCTTTTCCTATATGGCATAATTCCCACCCTGCAGGATTATCCCCACTTTGGCAGGGTGTATGCCGCCTATGGCGGGATATTTATCTTGTTGTCGCTGCTCTGGGGCTGGGGCGTGGACAAGAAAAAACCGGATTTTTACGACTGGGCGGGATCGGCCATTGCTTTAATCGGAGCAGCAATCATTATTTGGACGCCTCGCTAAAAACTGGAAAACCAGTTGCCAAAAAAAGAAAAAGGGAATATTCTTTAAGAAAGATCAATTCACTCTCTTTCATTGGTGTTATCTAAAATTATTTGTCGTCGATCATAGGTAAGGTAAAAAACCCCGGGGATCGACGACAATTTGAAACGCTGTAAAGAGCGCAAACTAAGGTTTTGGTAAATTTTAGGATACCAAAAGTGGCAGGCAGCCTTTTTCACCAGGCCTTTATTTTAGCCCATCGGGACGGGTTTCTAGCCTACCTATAAGGATTTGAAACTTGAATTTTAAACGTGACCGTCATGCCTGGATATTGCTCGTTTCTAGCCTACCTATAAGGATTTGAAACCTTATTTCAGGAGAAACATCCATGGTTTTAGTGGTTCCAGTTTCTAGCCTACCTATAAGGATTTGAAACGTGGGCACAAGGCGAAGCGAAGGTGATCTGGGAGGGGAGTTTCTAGCCTACCTATAAGGATTTGAAACTAATGCTGCTAATCTTTGATCTAAACGAGCAATTACGTTTCTAGCCTACCTATAAGGATTTGAAACATTGGTAACGCTTTGGCTTCCTATGATTTACGGGAGTTTCTAGCCTACCTATAAGGAGTAAGAACATACCATAATGGAAACTGCTGTATCCCAGTAAAATCAAAAGCCTAGCTCTGTAAAAACTTTGCTCTAATTTGTTTTTGGGGACAAATTGGGGACCGCCGCAAAGTAATAATCCCCGGCAACTCTAATGAGTGCCGGGGCTATTTTTTTCTCTTGGGCATACTACCCCATGGGGTGATCTCATGGACTGCCATGGCTGTCGGCATCTATACCAAGTACAATGGGGCCGCAGATACCGCACTGCCTGTCTAGAGGGAATTCATATCCCCCGCGATTGGGAAAGGCCCATAGACGGGGAACGGCTGGCGCTGCTGCTTGGGTTCGGTATGGGAAGGATATTCGATAGGCCAGTGCAGAGGTGTAGGAAATATGTCCGGAAAGAATAATAGCCCGGGTTATGGCCCGGAGCTATTATTCTTAAACTATTGTAGATGGCAGGGTTGTAGGGATGGTATGTTATATTTCTTATCAATATTGTCTTCTTTAAATTGAGCCTTTCCACAGGAGTATCCTGATTTATTTTTAAATTTTTCCACTTCGCTACTAGTAAATTTATATACGATAAAGGAGTCTACACAATTTAATCCTTTGCGCAGGAGGCTCTCCGGTCCTAATACTACCAGCACTATATCATACTCCTTTGGTTTACCCAGATAAATATTGGTTCTTGTTTGGGAATTATGAAATTTAACCTGATATTTTTTACCCTCCGCTATCCCATCGTAGCCTTTTTCCCTTTTAGAATCACTTAATTTAATTTTGTATAACTGTTCGCAGATATATTCCCCTATATCTCCTAGGTACTTATCTGATCTTATTATCCCGGCCTTTTTTAAGTCTTGTACAGCATTAAAAAATCCCAAAATCTTTTCTTCCATAGTCGTCTCCTCTCAGTTTTTTACTTTATTATAACGCTGTATTTTCATTAATGTTTTAGAAAATAGGTAATTAAATTTGCGATAACCCGGACTAATTAATTGATTAAAAATTCACAAAAAAGTATAATCGTATCAATAATATAATTAATAAAAGGGGTGACTCTATGTTTACAGAAGGAATTCCTGTATTATCTGAAGATACCCATTATTGGTTTTTTAGGACTGAGGGTGGAAGCTTCTTTGATCAATTTTATTTTGAAGACTTTATAGCATATGGCTGGGACGAATTTATAGACTTAAAATATATTAAGGAAACCGAAAAAGAAAAATTTAAAAGTGACTTTAAGGAATTATGTAAGGAAGAAAAGCGACCAGGGTTAGCAGTAAATCAAATGAAGCTGTTTGTTGAACAGATGAAGATTGATGATATTGTTTTTATTCCATCTGAAGGTTCTGAATATATAGCTTTTGGTGTTATAGCTAGCGATGCAGAAATTGTAGATGCTATTTCTGAACAGGATATAGAAAATGGGAAATGTCCATATAGGAAAAGAAGAAAAGTAAACTGGTATAAATACAGTAAAAAATCAGAAATAGATCCCTATTTATTTAAGCCTATGTGTGCTATAAATACAATTACAGATGCAACTGAATATGCACCTTTTATTGACAGAATGATTTACCCAATTTATATAAAAGATGGTATTGGTCACCTATCAATATACGTCAAGAAACAAAATAATATCTCTGCTAGAGAAATGTCACGGTTAATTGATAGAGTTTTATCTTTGCTAGAACTACCTCCTACAGAAAGCCCTTTAGTAAACACTGATGAAATCGATGTACGGATAAATGTACAGTCTCCGGGTCTATTTGAATTTATCGGAGGAGCCGCAGCAATTTTTGCTCTATCCGCCATCCTGCGGCAATATATTTTAGGCGGAACAACAGAAATGAAAATAGGGCCAACAGGTATTAATTTTAAAATAGAAGGTCAGGGGATTTTAGACGCTATACTTAAGCATAAAGAATTTAAAGCGAGGCAAGCTCAAGAGCTTAAAGAGACTATGGAAAGGCTGGACGCAGAGCTACCGAGACAGTTAAATGATAATAATGAACAGTAAAAATTATCCCTCCGTACTGGAGGGATTTCTTGTGTTTATTATTAAAATTTTATTTTTTATACGGTGAACGAAAAGTACAATAATTTAAAGTAATCCAACAAGCAACTACGCTAATTAGCCAAGGAGCCAAGGATAACCCATAGACCTTGACTTCCCACACTCCCGGAATAAGGCTAGTTACCACAGCAAACAATATAGCTATAGGGCTCCATACCATCAAGAAGCCAAAAATAATCGAAAGATAATGTAGTATTTCACGAAAAAGGCTACTATTTTCATATTTACTTATCATAGTAAAACCTCCTCACTACATTATATGAACAAATTTAATAATTACCACAATTTCATGTATTTGTCAATATTTTAATTCAGGTTTATTAAAAAGGCAATAGCAATATTTGAAATTTTAAATTAAGTTAGACCGGCTATATAATGAAAAGCCCCAGCCAAAGCCGGGGCCATAATTACTTGATCGTTACCGTCTTACTCCTCTCATCCCACTCCACCGTCCACCCCAGGGCTTCTGCCATATCCCTGACTGGGGCGTAGGAGCGGTCGTCAATCAGCAGACCCGTTAACACCTGGTCACCGTCACCTACAATAATCCGCACGGTTCCGGGTTCAACCGGTTCCGGCAGATCCAGCCCCAGATATTCTGCGATTCCCTGGGCAATGGCCGTGGCGGCTGTTTCCTGAAAGGCCGCAGATCCCAGCAAAGCCTCTTCCGTAGGATTACTGATAAACGCCATTTCCACCAGGCAGGCGGGCATATTGGTTTCCCGGAGCACCGCAAAATTGGCGGTTTTGATGCCTCGGTCCACCCGGCCTAAAGCAGGTATTACACAGGTATGAACTGCCTTGGCCAGTGTATTGCCCAGGATACTTCCCGGGTAGTGATAGGTTTCCGTTCCCCCGGCAGTGTTGTTGGTGGCACTGTTGCAGTGGATGGACACAAAGCAGTCTGCCCCGGCCTGGTTGGCCAACCTGGCCCTGATAGATAGGTCGGTACTAGTGACGTGGCTGTAGCTTGTATCGGTGTCCCGGGTTAGCCGGACATCGACCACAGGAGACAGGATGCTGGCCACCCGCTGTGCCACGGCCAGAGTGATATCTTTTTCCCGTACTCCGGTAGGGCCAATAGCACCAGGATCTACGCCACCGTGTCCGGGGTCCAGCATGACGATTTTAGGCATGATTATCCACCTCTTCGTATGTCATATGGAATATATCTGGTTTGCATGGGTAAAGTTCGCCTTTGACACCTTTAATAATATAGTCGCCAACTTCTGCCCGGTGAACGCCCTCAAGGGTTTCAATTTCGGCCCACCTCACGGTTCCGCCATATTGTGAAAAGGCTTTAATAGACCCACTTTGGAGGGCCTCTTTTGCCCATATCGGTAAGTCAGATCTTTCTTGCATCCCAAATTGAAAAGCCTCAATTACTACTGGCTTCTTGCGGAATTTTTTAGGCATGTCTATTCTCCTTTCTTCTTCAGTACGGTGCCGGCGTCTTGTAAGATTTTAGGTACAGGCAGGCCCAACCTGCCGCAATTCTCTAAGATACTAATCAATTCGTTGGCCATATAGAAGAAAATCGCCGCATCTCGGATTATATTCCCCTGACCAATAGCCGTGTCCACCAAGTGGCCAACAGCTACAACGGCAAATAGGCAAATTTTCTTTGCTATGCCTTTAAATCCTACTGCACTTGACAGACCCTCCCCGACTGCCCCAGCCATTAGGCCGGTAATATAATCAATTACAACAAAGGCAACTAATACGCCTAAAATAGACGTCCACCCACCATATAAATAGGTTGTAATTGCTCCACCTATGGCTACTACCGTCTTGCAGATATTACCCCAATCCATCCTAAATCCCCTCTCTTTTTAACGCCTTTCGGGCGACATTCACACTCTGTTTATCCAGCGCATCCAGGGCCGCCCGTTTTCTCTCGGGCGTCATGGTGCGGTTATTCTGAATCTCCCTTTCCTTCTTCCTGAGTTCCGACAATTGCTCACTAAACCGCCGCAGCCGGCTCAGTTCCGCCGGCGGAGTCTTGGCTTTCCCGGCCTGCCTGGCTGTGCTGTAACTGCGCTCCAGTTCCCCTAACCGGTCGTAAAAATCATCAATACTCTGACTGCCGGCATAAGGGGTTACGGTAAAGGCCTTAATCCCCGGATATTCGGTGATATCCTTCTTAGGCCTGGGGATACCATCCCCTTCCATACCTGTGCTAACTAGCTGCGTAGCATATCGCCCTAAGCCCCCACCATAACCTTGTATTAGATGTTCCACTTTCCGGGGTGAGGTGTTGGTGGCTTTCCCTACGGCCTTGGCCAGCTCGGTGGTATAAGGTCCATACTGCTGCCAGGGCTCCAGGTTCTGTTCCCGCTGGGGCACAATAGGCCGATCCGTAAACATGGAATAGTTGGATGCCACTTCATAGGCCGGAGTCAAAGCCGTAGGCCGCACATCCGGAAGAAGATCCTTCAGGGTTTCCCCAAACCCCTTGAAGGCATCTTCCTTCCCGTCCATCTGGGCTAAAATTCGCTCCGGAAGCGTTCCGAAGAGAACCCCTAGTTCAAACGGTTTAGGAATGCGTAATACATGATCATCCGTCAATACGATCCAAAAGAGATCCTTCTGCCACTGGGGCAACTCCTGATACCGAGGATCATCTTTATTTCTCTCATAAAGGATAACGGACGGTAAAGTTATGGATACCAAGGACTTAATAGTACTTCCCACCGGATTGGCCTTAAACTGACGAATGGCCTTATCCATGCCCTGAACCTGGGCGTTGAGGAAAGCCGTAATGCGGTTCCAGTTCTTCATCTGATACCCCATCCGGCCAAAGTCCAGGGTCACTTCCCGGGAAGCCAAAGCCGCTTCCATGGGGGTGGCCCCTTTCTTAATCCCCTTCCCGAACTCGCCTAAGCGCGTCCCCAGCTCTCCATATTCTGTTAAGGTTCGAAGCATATCTAAATAGGTTTTGGGGTTAAAGGGCATGGCCGCTATATCCTTGGCGCTCTTTCGCATGAGCTGCCGGAGGTTCCTTTGCAAATATTCTCGGTCCAGACTAACCAAGGTGGACATAGCTCCTCCTGAATTCATCCACTGCCAGTACACTTCATCCTTTTTCACTGCATGAAAAAGTCCCCGGAGGGTATCCACCACGGGGACAAAGCCGTATTTGGAATTCACAAAGGCGGAAAACTGGTCCCGGACCACGTTCCGGGGGATGAAGTCCGGCGACAACACCGCCCCAGCCCGAAGGGTACTGGCTGGAAAGGACAGCAGCTTTACCACCGTGCTCATGCTCTCCGTATCCAGGGCCAACATGGCCCGGTAGAGGTCCGGCTGCAGTTGATATTGTTCCGGCTGGCCGTTGCGGTAGATGGTCAACACGTTTTCCTTGGCGGAGCGGTTGCCGCCCACTTTCTCCGCCAGCCAGCCCATTCCTTCGTGCTTCTCGGCCAGTTCGGCCAACTGCCGGCCTACTTTGTTTTTCTCCGCCAACTGGGTGAACAGATAGGTATTCTTCACAATAGACTCTAGGGGGTCAATGATATCCCTTTGGCTGCCCTTCATCCGTTTGATGGGATTCTTTAGGTTGGCATACCCCTTCCCAGTCAGAAAGCCCAGGGCCGCTTCCGGATTTTCCGGAAACTCCCGGTAAAAGGGTACATAGTTGGGATACTTCTCCCGCATGGCCTTCACAGACTGAGGTGTCATTACTCCGGCCTCTACCAATTGATTTAAGACTGCATCCTGGTATTTAACTAAATCCTCCAATGCCTGCCGGTACTGGAGCGGAGCACCGGCCACCACCGCATCGGCGTCTTCTTTTCGAATCCCGGTGGACATTTTTTGGGCGTTGATCTCCTGGGCATGCTTGGCTACAATGTACCGGCGGAAGCCAGCTAAATCCTTCTCCACCGGTCTTAGGATTTCTTTGAGCCCCTTGCCTACTTTATTCCCCGCCCCATCCAACACGCCATAATTGAGGAGGGTTTCCGCTTTTCCCACCCAGCCCCGGGCCGTTCTGGCCAACTCAAAGGGACTTTCCGCTGCTGAAAGATTCGGGTTCAGTTCTTTTGTCGCCCGGCGCAACGGGTCCAAGTCATCCACCAAGCCGGCATAAAGTTTCTTTGCCTGCTCGGGGACGTTCTTTAATCCGCTGATCTGCTGCCGGAGGGTTTTCTCTCCGGTAGAGATCACGCCGTCCACCCGGGCCTCGGGTGATTGGTTATACCAAGTTTCAATACCCTTTCGGGCCTGCAGCAGCACCCTTTGAATGTCCTTGTTCTTCCCCACCACTTCTTCAAAGGCCCGGTAATATCCAGGGGCCAATCTTGCCGCCTGAACGGTGTCGGTCAGGTACAGCCGCATAAACTCCGCCACACCCTCAGCCCGGACCTGCTCAGGTGTATACGAGGACCGGGAAGAAGCCCGGCCCAGCTTCATGAGTTCCCCATCGTGAGCTGGATTCTGCAGCCCCAGCCGTTTATCCAGAACGTGCCCCACCTCGTGGGCAATGGTAGGCAAGTCGTTGGCCGTCCGGCTGCGGATGACCTCGGGACGGGTCTTGAATACGCCCAGGACCTGGCCGCCGGCAGTGGGATAACGCCCAGTACGAATGGGCACCTCCAGCTTTTCTTTGAGGAGCTTCACAATATCGCTGCGCTTCACGGCTCCCTGGGAGGATGAACCGTAAGCAGGGCCGCCCCGGGAAATTCTAAAAAGATCCCCCTCCGGGTTGTTGACATCTTTTAACCCAGGCTTTATATTGGAGTTGGAAGAAGTCAGGCTGCTGCCAGTTTCGGACGTATGGAGCGGAGTGGTAGAAATATCACTATAATCCGTAGCAGAAGGCTTCTTCCACATTGTTTTACCTTGTAAAATTTTGTTCTTCGAGAAAACTACCTCCACATAATAAACCGTGCCATTCACTCGTTTTCTATAAATAATAGAAGGTTTCCCGTTTCCCCGTAAAAGATCATCCGGACTATTAATGATATCTGGAATCGCTTTTAGATCCTTATCCGTAACAGGGATTTGCCCCCGCTTAGCCTCTACTGCTGCATTTCCGTGCCTTTTAATAGCGTGCCATAAATCCTGATTACTTAACTGATGGGTATACCCGGAAACGTCAAAACCGGTTAACTCTTTTATTCTCGCTGCTTCTTCATCTGTTACTTTCCTTAGCGGTAGGGTTTTAGCTTCCTTCCGTGTTACCATTGCCTCGTCGATAAACCGATTGACATCCTCCCTGCCCGTAGGCTTAACCATGGCCTGAATTTCTGGAAGCTTGGGCGTCGGCATCGGTTCCAGTCTCGGGGGCTCGATTAAGGCCCCGCTGCGCTGCCCGGGCAACGGAGGAGAAAGATCCAAATTTCGCAGGGTTTCCATAGCGTTGGCCTTGCTGAGGGTATTATAGGCCAGGCCGGCTCCTTTTAAGGCCACATCCCCACCAGCAAAGAGCGCCGCATTCAGAGCGGTATTCCGGGCAATCTCATTGGGAGACATTCCGCTGCCCAACCCCTCCAGGGCTCCATAGGCACCCCCGGCCAAGCCGCCGGTTAAACCGGTCTGGGCTAATCTCCCCACCGTACTAGTGGCCTCCGGCAGCCGCCCGGTGACCTTTCCCATGGCTCCATACAGCTTAGATACCGGCAGGACACTACCGCTTAACTCCCCGGCTCCTCGGATAATTCCCTGAGCTCGGGTTTGCGGCTCCGGTGCAGCCTGCCCCATCCACCGGTCAAACCTTGGCAGCAGACCAAAGGAAATGGCGTCGTCAAATCCGGAATAAAACTGCTCCAAGCCGCGGTAGAGAGCATTGTCCGGCTTCTGGGTATCGCTCTGGACTCGGAAATTAAACAGGGCTTTATTCACTACCGGATGAGCCTTGGCGAACTCCGGGGAGAGCCCCGGAGCCACCGGATTGGGAATTTCCTTTTGGGTCTCCTGGTCCAGTTTGCGAAAATCCGCCACCGAAGTGGGGGCGGCCTTCTGCTGTTCCTTCTTTTTCTTCGCCTTGTTTGCTACACCGGCCTCACTATTAATTAACGTCAACCAATCATTCTTTGAAAGGGACATCTTTGCCACCTACTTCCAAGTGGATAAATTTTGCATTAGCGCCTCTTCGGTGGGGTACATCTTATACAGCTTATCCAGCACCGCACTCCCCACACTGGCACTGATCTGGCCGCTCTCGACCTCTCGCTGAATCTGCGCCGCAAAATCAACCGGGCGCATGAAAGAACTCATGCGGGACTGGATAATGGCGTCCGCCTGCGTAGAGGCTGAAGGGGTTTTAGTGGTGGTACTGCTGCTTCGACTGCTGCTCGGACGGTTGGCGGCCGCAATGCGCTGCAGTTCTAAAGCCTGTTGGGCCTCAATCTGAGCCCGCTTATATTCCAGATCCATATCCTGCAGAGCTTTGTTATAAGGTGAATTGTACATTTCCTTCTCCCAGTCCAAAGCCGCCTGCTGCTGGGCTAGGGCCTGCTGCTGATACCAGTTGCTTAGATAATCGCTCCGCAGTTGATCCTGCCGGCTGTACCACTGATTCACCGCGTTCAGGGTTGGGGTCCAGGTCTCGTTTCCGTCGCTGGTAATGGTGAAATTAGGCTGCATCTGCTGGAAGGGCTGGTATTGGAAGAGGTTTTGCGGATCAATGTAGGGTACAGGCACTTCAGGATATTTGGTTTCAATCTCTGGGAGTGAAACAGTTGGCATTGAAAAAGTTTTATCTAACTGCGGGGTGGAACCGCTAGTCAATTCCATAAGCCTTTTGGTTATGCTCGGGTCAAAGTAGGCTTTGTCCCCTTGCAGAGAATAGGCATCCTTGTTAAACGTCCCTAATACATTGTTATTTGTCTTGTCATATACGTGGATATTGCCATTGTCGTATTGCACCCCATATCCTCGAGACTCAAACGTATCCCGCAAAGGCAGCAGATTACTCACTGAAGGTAGCGTTGGCAAAGTTGGTGTTGTCTTACTAATCGTTGGGACTGTAGGGGCAGCTTTTTGAGGTAAGGTTGGCGCCGTTGGATATTGACTAGCTAAGCTATTGGTAGCCGATGGACTGGCATTGTAAACGTAATTGCTATAGGCCGTCTTTGGTGTTGCCGGTGTTGGAGCGGTTATCAAGCCGCCCAGATAACTACCGCCACCGGAAACCCCGCTGCCATTGCCAAAGGGCGTTGCCCCGGAGATAGGTAAATTATAACGGTTCCCCTTTGCATCTTTAGCGTACCCGCCGCCATAACTGCCGCTGTAACTGTAGACATTCCCGTCCCCACTATATTGCTTCGCGGTATTGTAGTCACTAACTACATGAGTAAAACCGTATTTGTCCTTGTAGGCATACCCTGAACTACCTCCCCCGCCGGAGGAACCGCCGCTGCTTTTGGATTTGCTGCTGGAGCCTGAACCGCTGGAGCCGGAGGAGGAACCGGAACTGCTTTTCTTCGGGGAAAGTCCATTAGCCTCCCGAAAGGCTTTTTCACTACCGTATGGATCTGCCATTGGCTCACCTCCTACTTATACCATTGGTTATAAAACTGGTTCAAAAAGTCCCCGGGTTTATAGTCTTTGGGCATGCCAAAGTTCCCAGTCTGGGCGGCATAATCGGACAGGTTGCCCCAGGCAAAACCGGCCAAGGCTAAGGAATTTTGCAACTGCTGATTATAATAATCCTCATACTGTAGGGGGGCCTGTAACCCGGCAGCGGCAATTTGATTGGCCAGAGCCTCCTGCAAAGCCCTCTGGCTGTCACTGTACTGCTGTCCATAGAGCTGCTCCTGTTTGGTCAGGTTATTTAAATCGCCCATGTACGTCTGCTCCAGCTCGGCGCTCCGGTTGCCAATGGCCCCCAGGGAATTGGCCCGGGCCTGCTCCAGTTCCGCCAGCCGGTTGGCCATCTGAGCGTTAAAAAGCCCCTCCTGCCGATTTACGTCCCCGATTTCCGCCGCTCGTTGGTTTTGGATTCCCGCCTGACCGGACAGAAAAGAACCGCCCCGGGAAAGCCCCTTGGCGGCCATCAATTCACTGAGTTTTCGGGCAGACTGAGCAGCGTTCACACTGGCAGCGTTCCGGCTCTGCTGATAGAGCGGTGTTTGGGCTGCTTTCTGCTCGTTAATGCTGTTGGCCCCTGCCGAATAGTCTGCCTGGGCTTGATCCCGAAGCTCATTTAGGCGGTTGCCACCCTGGGTATAGGCATTCTGGATACTGGTGCGGCTCGAATCAAACCCTAACCGGTTCCGGTCATAGGCCTGCTGCAGTGCGGTTTTTTGGGCATCGTATTGATTTTGGTAGGTCTTTTGTGCGTATTCATTTTGCTGTTGAATATATTGGTCCCGGGTTAACGGGGTGTAGGCCATCCTTCATTCCTCCTTTCAGGCATAAGAAAAGAACCCTGGAGGGTTCTTAGTTTGGTTTATATTTATTTTGACTCGTAACAATTCCATCAATCATCCATTGCGGTGCATTTAATTGCGTAAGTATGTTTATATCGTGACCATAGGCTTCATACTCTAAAGCATTCTCTGTCATTACGCGGTTAAACCCCCACCCAAACTGCATAGCATGCACCGTTTCATGCACTATAGTAGCGGCAACATAGACAGGAATAAACCTATCTGAGTCATAAAGCTCTCTTGTAAGGTACACTTGCCTACCACCGTTATTGTGACCATCCCTGCCTTGCTGTTCAGATAATTCTATAGTATCTACATACTGGCAAAGATTCACATAACTCACAGGTTCATTTTCCCTTAATAACCCTATCGCCTGCCCTACTACCTCCTGAAAATGGCTATCCCCGATAATCTGCGGCTCTTTTAGTTGTTGCCAGATTTTCACGGCACCATCTTCAAAACCAACCTCGTAGCCTATTGCTTCAGCGGTAGGTTGAACTGGAACATAAACCATTCCATCCTGCTCAATGGTTTGAGCATTCGGATACAACGCTCCATTAATAATCAGCGCCGGTCCCGCCCAGGAAGGCAACGCAAAGGACAGCACCAATACCATGGCCAATAAAAACTTCCGCATAAAACATACCTCCTCCGTTACTTAGGAGGTATATTCAGCATTGTGCAGGATTTTCCTTTATGCAGAATCTAAAAATTTTTCACCGTCCCACTGCTTGCCCAGTAAATCAGGATTAAATTCCTCTATAAGGACCATATAGGGGAGATCGGTAACACCGGATAGCCTAGATAATCCAACACAAATATTTTGTTCATCTAATTGAGCGTATATATACACAATCATACAACTCCTTTAAGAGTATTAGGTAAAGCTAACAACAAACCACGCGCGTTTCCATGGCTCGCTGTAACGACCAAAACGCAGTTCAGTAGGACTATAAAAATAGGCATTACATTCAATGTCCGCCGTATTGACTTGGCTACTACCTGCTTTTACGCACGTTGACGTAATTATAAAAGATTTGGATGTGTCTACAGCAGTTATTGTGGGGTTTGTCGTGGAGTATCCGCTTTGCACCGTTACGCCCTCGGAAAATTCAACCACATAAATGTTACCTGTTCCATAAAAAATGCTATTTTCTATACTCCCTCTTTCCAGCTCTATTACAGTGGAATCCCTAAAATAGGCTGTACAACCATGCAGAGGGGCGCTACGCTCGGAGGAAATAACGTTATTCAGGATAAATGCTTTTGTCGTATCAACGGCAGTAGGAATTGTAACAGCAGCCGTTTGGTATCTCCCAAACAAATTACTAACCGGTATTACCTGAATACTTTTTAGTTTTACTCCGGCTAAATTACCAATGACACCAAAAATGTCAACTCCATTCCGGATATTTGCCGGTAACAAATTCGGGCTACCTTGTACAACACCGCTACCAGAATGGTATCCGGCCTGGATCGTCTGGTTCGTCGTTCCTGGCGTAATGCTTACTGCCCCCCGGTTGGGCATGGTGCCTGGCGTCCCGGCAATAGTGCTCCCGGTCAGCACCTTTGAAGCGTCAAAGGTGACCGCCGCTACCTGGCCGCTGCCATTGTGGTATCCTGCCTGGATGGTCTGTGCCGACGCACTGGGCGTAATCGAAACCGCCCCTCGATTGGGCATAGTACCGGTCAAAGTGGAGCCGGTGCTATTGATGAACGTTTTCCCACTGAGCACATCCCCAACCACCGCCGTTCCTGCAGGGGTTACCCCGGTGTTGATCTCTCCAATTTTCCCTGCTAGCTGACCAAAAGTGTCGCTGCCACTCGCGGGCACCCCTTTGTCAGTGATGGCGGCAGCGACCTGGTTTTTCCCATCACTGACAGAGGTAAAAAGCTCCTCCAGGGCTCCTTCCACATTGGTTGCGGTGAAATGGTTTCCTGTATCTGTAATAGGGATAGACTCCGCACCTTTATTATCTATTTGCTGTATTTGCTGCTTCGCCTGAAGAATCTCCGGAACCAAACTGCTGTTAATATAATTCCGGATTTCGTTCCCTCGACTATCAAACTTCTCCTTATTAGCCGCCGGCGAATCCACCAACTTATCCGGCTGTTCCATATGCTTGAAGGTAAAGTCTGGCATACTGCTTAACGCCATAAAAACCACCTACTTCACTTTTTTTCGTAAACTGTACTGCAACGATTGGGCTAACAGGGAAATGCCCTGATCCGGATGGGCATTTCCAACCTGCCACTGCAGGTATTCCCCTTTGTAGCCGATTTTTTCACTTTGGGCGGAAGGGTACGGTAAGGTTCCAAAGCTAAATGTATCGTAGGAAATGCTGCCATAATCAAAGACCCCCTGAGCCTCCAGAATCAAACCAATCTCTTCCCATCCCTGGTCGGTCATCACCGTCAGAACATGATTCCCTTCCGGTTGTCCGCCAAAGGTCAGATTTAGCCGCTCAAATTCCTTAATCCAATCCCTTCCCCCCACAAAGAGTAAAGGAGATGTCCAGTAAGCCGGAATGGGCTGGTCATCGTCCAAATGGCGTTTGGTAGATCGGTAAATTACTCCGGTAAATCGGTCTCCCAAAAGCAGTTCATCCCCCCGCTCCATAAACTGGGCGGCTCTTCCCGGTATCCCGTCATAGGGATACCAGCAGGCGATATTTGGCAGGCTGGAATAGCGTAAATCCAGCACATACACCCGATCCCCAATGTGCAAGAGGTATTTATCCTCATACACAATGGCATGGGCCTGTTTCAATTCCTCCAGTGAATGATCCAGAATTCCCATACCAATGCCGTTCTTGCCGTTAATGTTCTTCGAGACCATCCAAGTATTCCACTGCCCCCGGACCGTGTTGGGCTGGCTCCAGGTCACCCCTTCCCGGGCCAAGGCCAGCAACCCGTCCTGAGCCGGCCAAACCGACCGGGGCGCAATGCAGCCATACTCATCATTGACCGGCAGCGTAGGGAAGGTAATCTTCCCCTGATCGTCCGGCCCCTCGATCCAGGTATAAAAGCGGCTGCGCTCCTTGAAGGTGAACAACGCGTCTGCCACCTTGCCAAAACCCGTAATGGCTTCGTTGTCCGCTCCAATGGGTTCCCAGGCGTCCTCCGGCCAATAGGTAGGATCCTCCAGGCCGCTGCTGTAGCGAATATTGGGCTCTTCCGGATGGCCGGCCAAATGGACTCGGGTGTCCGCCATCCCTCCGTAAAGCACCGGCAGGGTGCAGTTCAAAATATGACCCGGATCCATCATGCCGGTTTTGGTGCAGCGGATCCTCAGGGTATCCGTTCCCTTGGCCGGAGCCACGGGGAAAGTCACCGTGGCAAAGGGTTTTGCATGGGTGACAGTCCGGTCCACAGTGAGCCCCACCCCTTCCGTATAGGTGATCACGCCTTCAGGAGTATCCTCCTCCGCCGTCACCAATACGTCGTCAGAAGGGGCAAAACTCACCGGGAAGGTGACCGCCTCCCCGTCGGGGCTGTAACTATCTATCCAGGAGTCGGAGAGATAATTCAAAGTTTCATAAATAGCGCCGGGTGCATCAGCGCTGCCCGCCAATGTCAGCGTAGGGACATAGGCAATATCCCGAACATGGCCCGAATTCGCCCCATCGGTCCAAATAAAATCCTGGCCATTAATCATATAGCATCGGTTGCCCATGGTGAAAAACGCCGTTTGCCGGTCAGCCAGGCCGGTTAACAGGGCCTTGGCGGAGCGGCAAGAAAGCTTCGCGGTAGAAGGCATAACCGAATGCCCCATAAATGCCAATACGGTTGCACAATCCACCTTGGCCCTGCTTTTCATAACGGACCTGCCTATATAGGCTTTCACAGTTTCTATCAGTATAGAAGACGATGTTTCCAAACTCGCCATTCCTATAAAAGCTGTAACCCCATTGACCACCACCTCCGCTTGACTGGCCATTTCCACTCGGGCAAACATTTTCAGTAGAGTATCCACAGTAATCCCGGCGTGCCCGGACAGAACTGCTGAGCGGACCCGGATCTCTTCGTCCACCTGTAGCTCTGCCATACCCGTCAAGCTGGTCTCTGTAAAGGAAGCCTGATTAATATTTCGATAAGTGAAATCACCGTAGTCAATAAAGTCATAACCGAAGAAATACAAAAGTTTCCCTCCTTCCCAGAGGGTTAATCCAGCGTGACCATTAGTCCCCCTTCGAGGATAATTAGCTGGTTGTCAATGTTAATTGCTCGAGGTGTATTCAGATCCCCGTAAAATAATAGATTGCCGTCTGTTTCAGCATCATAAAGGCCAATGTGCGTCACCGTCCCCCAATTTCCGGTAGCTACCGGAAAAGCCAGGTCCGCATTGTTGACCGCAGCCCCGTTGTCCGGCGTGTCAAAGGTCACCGGTTTTCGGGTGTAGCCTCCTCCGGAAACCTCCGTCCCGGTATCTGCGTCCGTGGGGTCGGAAATAAATAGGGCAGCATAGATAACGCTGGGTGGGGTGTAAGGGATTCCCCGAAGCGTGCAATTAATCAGTGCGTTTTCAAGATAGTTGGACATCTTCGCCATGGTTTCAATCCCTCCTTAACCGTCAATCTCCCAAAGTTTGCCGTCTTGAACCACCAGTAAGATGGGCTTTTCCTGGCCCACCTTCCGAAATTCATACAGTCCCCGGATGGGTTGGCTTCCTAGCCCTGTTTCCCGGGTAAACCCGTACCGCTTCCCCGGGACCCCGCCGTTATCATAGTTCATATTGAGCATATCGGGGCTTTGGTTTGTGGCTATTTGGTCGGCGGTGACTGATATGTTCATACCACCAGCGAAGCCATCCGGAAAAGCAAAAGGAGCCGGTTTCGGCGGCTCCGCCGGAACATTGTAACGTACCATTAAGCCCACCACCCCAGAGCGTCCGTGATCTCAACGGGCAGCTTGCCGTCATGGATCACCAGATTTTCTTTCTTGGCTTCATACTGGTTAATTAGCATGGTTCCTTTGGTCAGTTCCCCCTCACTGAGCAGCACCTGCCCGGCCACATTGTAAGCCGCAATTCGCGCTGCATCCTCCGGTAAATCGATGGTCTGCGCTTCGTCCGCGGCATCATCCCCGGTGAATATCAGATCTACCGGTCGGCGCACGTAATAGAAACGAATCTCCGAGGGGTGCCGGTTGGGCGCCAGAATTAACCTGCGGTCCGGCGTAATGCGGAATAGTCCCGTCGGAAAAACCTGCTCCAACCGTTGCCCTTGGGTGTACCCGGCATAATTCAGTTCCAGCCAATCCTCCGGCAGGTTGTACTGCAATGGAGAATTCTCATCCGATAGGGAAACCGTGAAAACGCCGGGATTCTTCACAACCTTGGCCAACTCCAGGATGGTGTCCCTAGCAAAGTCCTGGGCTTTAAAAGTGACGTCCTGGGTCTTGGCTTTGGACTGAACCACTCCCCGGCTGGAGTATTCGTCCATCAGCTTAAACACCTGGGCTTTCAGTTGTCCCCAGTTCATGATCTACCTTCTACCTCCCAGGTATCCAGCATCCTCCAGGATCTGGGCTACTGCCTCAGGGACTTCTACCCGGACACCTCGTTTTACCTGATACACATAGCCATTGATACAGACCGGGACACTGTTGTCCTTGGGATTCAGCGGGTCTCCAGGGACCATAATCCGAACCTTCTCCTGGGCCGCCAGTTGCTTGCCGGTTTCATTGGCCATTTGGTCCAGAGCGGAGTCGGTAATGGTGCTGTTTGCCTGTTTCTGCTTTTCTTCCGGGGTTTCGGTCGGAGCTGTGCCACCATAAATTTCCGCATGGGTAGTTACCTTGGATTGTTTCTGATTAGTCATTAGTATCCTCCTCCAAATGGATTGGGAGGGCTGTTATCGCCCTCCCTAATTACTGAGTTGCACCGCACTCGATACGCACGCCGCACAGTTCATTGAGAATCTTGCAGGTGTAAGCCATGACTTTCCAGCCCACCGTAGCCCGCTGGTTCAAGGGGTCTGCCGTACCGGAAGATCCGTGAGACTTCACAATGGTTTCCGGCTTTTTGCTGCCGTTCACGTCCACATCTCCATACCAGTGTTTCCCGAAGATGGTAACGCAGTGGACGTCCGCTCCTTCTGCACCGGCAGCGGGAAATACCCTGGGGTTGTCCGTACGAACAAATTTCACGCCGTACAGGCTGCCGATCTCCCCGGAGAAAATCTGCTCTTTGGCGGAATAGGTGGACACGTCCTTCCACATGGGATCGTCCATCAAATCAAATTCCGTATCAGCGGTAATCAAACCAATATACTTGCCGTTGGCAATGGTGGGAACTTTATTCCGCCGCAGGGTGCGCACTGCTTTCCGAATTTCCAGACCTGTCACCTTATCGGCGGGGGTTAGCTGGTTTCTGGCAGTTTTCCCGTTTGCGTACTGCACACTGGTCCCCGCGGTCAGTACATTTCGGGCTAAGGTATCCATGGTTAACCCGCCCTGTTCGCCTAATAGCTCGGTGGTTTCGGTGATCACCGGGTCAATGCCCTGGAAATCCAGCTTATCACTGACCGTCACATAATCCCCATACTGCTGGGTGGTAGCCGTCACGGCGGTAATGTCTAAGCTGCTACCGTCCGGGGTAACCCCTTCGGTCAAGGGAGTAGTTGCTGCCGGCAGGCTGTTGAACCGTCGGAAGTTCACCGTATCCCCTTCCCGTTTGGGCATGGATTTCTTTTGAGCCCATTTGCCCCAAACCAGCTTCGGAAGCAGGCGTTCTAAAAGGGTCCGGTCGTAAAAGGTTTTCTGCTGGGCGGTTAGGCCGCCATAGGTTTGAATGTTTTCGTTGGCCATTTATATCACTCCTAAAAAGTTACTTGTTCTCCGCTCTTCGCCTTGGCCAAGAGCTTTTCAAATTGATCCTTGGGCAAATCCCAAGCGGAAGTCACCGTAGCCCCGCCCCCTTTGGCCGGTCCGGTACCGGCCTGCTGCCGCTGGCGCATAGCTGCGATAGCCGCCTGCTCTCCCTGGGCTTTGGCCTGTTCCTTGGCGGTCCGGTGGGTCACAATGGCGTAGGCGGCGGCCAGGGGAATGCCCCGCTGTTCCCGCATCTGCCAAACCTCTGGCGGAACTTGATCCGCCTTGGCATCCGGGAAGAGTTCCATAAACTCCGCCGCCTCCTGGTTAAATCGCTGCTGGGATTCAATTTGTTTTTGCTGCTGGGAAAGGTAATGCTGCTGTTGTCTGGCCTGGATAATGGCGGGATGATTCTCCACAAACTGTTCCACTTCCCGGGGGTTCAATCCCTGGGCTTCGGCATACTGTTCCAACTGATTCCGGAACTGCTGCTCCCGGCTGGCTTCTACCGCCTGGGCCCATTGCACCGGAGTCATGCCGTGTCGGGCTGCCTCGGTTTGGGCCATCTTCAGCAAGGGTCCCAACTCCTGGGCCAGCTGCTGCTGAGCCCGTTGATAGGCTTCCTGTTGGATTTTTTCACGCTCTGCAGCCAACCGTTTGGCAAAGGCGGTTTCCACCTTGGGGTCGGGTGACTGCGTTTCCCCCTCCTCTTGCCCGGCGGCGGCATCCTCTTCGCCCGTTTCAAGGGGGTTTTGGGGGTTTTGGGTCTCTTCTTGCTCGACATATCCCTGGTCGGCGGCCCCAGGGGTTTCTACGCCCGTTTCCATGCTTTCGCTGGTTTCTACTTGGCTAAATTCATCCATGGTTTATTCCTCCTTACCAGCCGGCGGCGCTGGCTGATTAACGCCCGTAAGTTTTAGGTAAAAAGAAAGCACCTGCTACGGTGCTCCCTGTACTTGATTCAGCATTTCCTGCTGCTCCTCCGGCGACAACTGCATGAACATCTCCTGCTGATCCGGCGGTAGTTGGGAGATGATCTGCTGTTGCTGCTGAGCCTGGGCCTGCTTCACCTGTTCGATGATCTTCTCTTTCTGGGGCAGGTAGTTCGGCGGCAGGTTTTCCAGGTAGGTGGTGAAGTCAATGCGTCCCCCATTCAAATGTTCCTTCAGCTCTGCCACCATGGCCGCTTCGCTGTAGGGGGTACTGGGCACGCTGTTCACCATCACGTCGAAGTCAAAATCCACCCAATCCGTACCGCGGAACCAGAGGTATTCCCGGCCCCCCTGGCCGTCGGTGATGCGGATCAACCGCTGCTCGGAATAAAACTCCTTCCAGAAGGCTTCCCAGACCTGGGCCACTTCCTTCAGATAGCGGCGAAAGTTCCGGCTAATCTTCGATATCCGGATTCCCGCGGCCTTCTGCAGCATCATAATGGCCTGGGCGTTTAGCTCCCCGCTGGGCGCCTGGCCCACCATGGCCTCATGCACGCCCGCCTCAGTCTTCACCATTTCCGGCAGTTCGGAAAAAAGCTGCTGCACGTACCCCGGGATGGTAGGAGCCTGGAGGTATTCCAGGGCCTTCCCCTGCCAGTTTCCCGGGCGTTTGCGGACCAGTTGCCCCGGCTGATTGGTGATGCTAGTGGGGTCCACCTGCTGCTCATCGGCCAACAGTTTGGGCCAGGCCGTCAAATACCCGGACCAAATGGACAGGCCCAACAGCCGGTTCACCGACTTCTGGGCCTCAATGATATTCCTGGCCTCCCCTTCCCCGAAAAAGCAGTTCCGGACATCCTTCCAGCGGAACACCGCCAGGGGATAGCGGTCACTGTACTGGAAGAGGGGCCTTTCCACCCGGACCAGTTTGCTGTCCGCCACCACTTCATACCAAACCTCGGTATGCCCGGTTTCCGGATTCATCACTTTGCGGAAGCGGCGGATTTCGTCCACGTAGTCCGTGGAGTCGATTTCATTTCGCTCACTGTCGTAAAGCTGGTCCCGCTGCTGCTCCTTGCTGCCGCGGATACTGGCCACGTCCACACCCAGCCGGTCAGCGTGTTTCCTGTAGAACTCTCTGAATTCCTGGAGCGGGGTCCGGGCAGTGATGATTATCCAAGGCTGTTTCTGAATATCCGGCTCCCTCGGGTTGCCCACATGGATGTCTGCCGGGTCAATCTCATCCCCGGCAATATCCCCTTCAAAAGCGGTCATGCGCTCCGGGTTCCCGCCTCGCTTGCCGGGATCCCAATACCAATAAGATATGCCCGTACCCAGCAGGGCCGCAGTTTCGGCTATCTGCTCGTTCAGGTCGTCGTTATTAGTTTCCTCGCTGGTGTACTTGGCTACTTTGCTGAACATCTGAGCCGCTTCCGCATCCGCCCGGGTGGGGTCCGTGGCCGTCAGAGGGTCGTTGGCCGGCGCTCCTTCCCGGGGCAGAAAGGTAATCTCCGGCTCCTCCTGAAGCACCGCGGATACCTTCTGGTCGATGATAGACTCAAAGATGTTGATCACCGGTCTGGGATAAACGGCAGTGTCCTGGGTTGGCTTCGGCCACTGGTCCCCACGCTTGAATCGTTCATATTCCGGCCAGTCATCGTAATATCCCCTAGCCCGCTTCCAGGAGACGGAGGACTGCAACTGCTCCAAAATCTTCTCGGCCACCGGCTCCGGCGAGTCTGCCGCCTCCTTGCCCGGCAGGAAGGATAAAACCTTTTCCATCATGCTCATGGTTTCTCTTCACCCCCCACGAACCAGTGTTGCAGGGTTTTATCCGGTTTCGGTTCCTGTTCTTCTACTTTGGGGGGTGGTTTCGTCTCCGGTAGAATAGGCAGGTGTTTTGGTTCTTCCCCTCGCTGGATTCGCGCCCAGGTCAGGCCCAAACGGACACAAAAAACGGCGCTCAGGGCGCCAAAGAGGAAGGCTATTAAAATGACAATCAGGTCTACCATGCGTGATAATCTCCTTTCGGTTCGGGGGTCTGTAGAGCAAAGGGTAGGCTGTTCTTCTTCTTCGCCTTAATGATGGCCGGCGCCGGCCTGCCTGCTACAAAATAGCGGATTGCATCCGGGGCATGGGTCAACTCATGCGGTTCTGTCGCTACGTCATTGGGGTCCTTTTCATCGCATTGGAGTTGCGGTAGAGTCCGGATTAGGTTGACACAGTTTTTAAATATAACCAGGCTTGCCGTCTTAATGCCCTGTTCATCTTCATAAGGGGCTAACCACTCTTTTAGATTATACCACCCTTGAATTCTGTCGTTATTGGCTTGTGTTAACCATTCGTCGTATTCCATAAAGATTTCAGCAGCACTTTTGCCGGTTTCCTGTCTTCTGTTCCACAGATCCGGCGGGGCAAACTTTTGATAAATTGCATCAGAACCGTTTACCTCGGCAATGCGTTTGGCGGCAGCGGAGATAATTAAATTGCTCTCGTAAAGCTCTTTGTAAACGTATGCTTTGCCTTGCGGGTCTACGGCTATCCAGTAGTTTGCCAGCATATCCAATCCATAGTCCTTTGTTGTGTACCTACGCCAATGTTCAGGAATAACAAAAGGTTGAATCACATGGATGTCCGTCCTAAACTCATCGAAGTACGTTCCACCGGGTATCCCATATTCACCCAGGCCAACAACCTTGTAACGGTCCGGGTTGGTATATTCCAATTCCTCAATGTATCGCCGGTCGGCGTCATCAAGAAATTCATTGCACCGAAAAGTAGTGGTTAAGGTAAAGGCATGAGGGTCTACCTTGTCAAAGAAACGGCTTTTAGTCCAATGGGTATTAACCCATGGATTATAAGTTAGTGTTAGCTGCTTCCACAGACCTTGAGGCATTTCCCCGCGAATGCTTTCGTCCAAGGTTTCAAAATCTGCTTCATTCTCAATCTCGTAAGCCTCTTCTAACCAGACCCAACATAAAAAGCCAACATCAACGGTAATTGACGTTAGCTTTAAGGGATCATCAAAACCACGGAAAAGTATCTTTTGACCGGTTGGGATGTAGGTGCATTCTAACGGATTGACGGTAAAGCGCCATTTATCAAAGACCCCTAACCGTTTGGCCGCCCATTTCAACTGGGCAAAGGTGCTGTCTTTGTGGGTGTTAAAGGTCTTTCTTACCACAAGCGCATTGGCCTGCGGGTATTTCATGATGTGGTAAATAAACCATAAGGCGGTGGTTGCGGATTTCTTTGATCCGCGGCCACCCTTTAAAACCCGGTATCGTTTTTTGGTTTTCCAGAAAGACGCATAGCCTTTGCCAATGACTTCAGGGAGATTTACCTCAATCTTCAAGGGCATCCTCTCCCTTGAAAATAACCATGCTGCCGCTGTGTTCTACGTCTTGCTTATCTCTCCACTTGGACGGCTGCCGATTTTTCAACCAGAAGATAGCGGCGGCTGTATCAGGCGGATAGTGTTCAGTGTATTCCACCTGATCGGTTATTTGGCCTTCATAGGTTGCAAATTTTGTAGACGGATGCGAATACCCTTTAGCGCGATGGTATAGTTTCTGGGCAATTACGGCATCCGCTTCGATCTTGCCTTTTTTTAGGGACTCAAGAAATTCGGGATGTTTTTTCTTCCAGGTGTTTAACGTCTGCTCCGAAGTATTAAAAAAATCCGCAAGCTCTTTGTCTGTAGCGCCAAGCAAACAGAGTTTATAGGCTTGCTCGGCGTATTCTTCTTTGTATTTGCTTGGCCTTCCTGCCACTTTGCACCCCTCCTTTCAGGCATAAGAAAAGAGCCCGGTTAGGGCTCTTAGTTTTTATCTGGAATCTGTATAGAGCATGGTATTTGTGATGCTGATTTTCTGCCAAGTACCAAATTCCCGTTTTGGTCTTCAACAAGTGCAACTCCTACTCCACTCTCATCCAATTCATCAAGGAACTTTAATGTCAATCTATTATAGTATTTTAATTCTTTATTTTCTTTTAATAGCTCTTCACTGTAGGCTATCATTGTTTTGCTTAGTTCTTTTAACTTTTTGTTCTCTTCCGATAACTCCTTACCATATTCTAGCATCATTTTATTTAAATCTTTTAACTGTCCCGTTTCTATTAGCAAACTTTTACTAGATTCGTTGAAATAATGGTCAGAGATACGCCATGAAATTATCGAGCCTGCTAATAAACCTAATGCCCCCATGTAGTCCTTTGCGGCATCCCAAAATTGGCATACCATAAGTATTAAAATAACAAACATTATTATTGACTTATTCTTCAACGACTTATTCTTCAACCTTTTCCCCCCTATAATTACTTTCCCATGTTATGATTTTATCATATTGGTACATGCTAACAAGTTATTTTCTGAATAAAGAAAACCGCCCACGAAATGGACGGTTTTCCTAAACGCAATATTTCACAGTACCATTTTACCACGGTTCTTTTAGCGTGTAAATCGCATCTTTTTCGCACACCATTCGCAAACCCCTGAAGCTTTAAATATCCAGCCTCAGACCGTCTACGCCAAAAATTAATATGCTCAATTCGGTAATCATTTCCCTTTTCCACCGATATACAGAATCCTTGCCACAATGCAATTCCTCAGCTATTACCCTAACCAATTCACCTAATTCTATATGCCTCCTCGCCTCATCCAGATACAGCCGATGGATAACCTCGTATTTCTCCGGCTGACCTTTGGCCGACATCCTAAGCCGTAGTATCTCCAGACAAACATCAATCTGGTTAATCATAATTGCCGTCCGGATCCGGCTTCTCTTAATGGCCTTCACGATTACCTCGTCCATGTCCAGGTCATCCAGATCCATAATGTCGGAGGCTTTATCCTTGGCATTCTCGTAATGCTCCAGCAGGCTCAGGTAATTCTTTAAAAGTAGTTCTGTATTCTGGAATCGGCTTCGCTTGATTCGCTGCCGTTCCTCGTTTCTCTGAAGCCTCACAGCCTCAACGGCTGCAGCTCTGGCCAGATCCTGTATGTTCACCGTGCTTTGTTTTTTGCCGATTGTCTCCACCCCCTTTTTCCTCTGTCCACATCGCGCCCAGCAGGTTCCATGCTGCCGCACAAAGGTGGTCCTCCTTTTTGTACCCTCTCAATTCGGGCTTTCACTGCCGTAAGAAGGGCGTCCTGGCCTTTTGCTTTCCCGCCCAGGATAGGCAGTACATCCTCATCGTGCGTCCCTTCTACCACCAAGTGAACGACAATGACACAATCGTGTTCCTGCCCCGGTCGCCGCAATCGTCCATTCCCCTGCTGGTACAGCTCCAAGTCCTGCGTCAAGCCAAACCAGATGATTACATGACCACCTTCCTGGAGATTCAGCCCGTGACCCGTAGAAGCGGGATGGGCCAGCAGAATAGAGATTTTCCCGGTGTTCCAGTCGTCAATATCCTTTGAGTCGTCTAAAGTCCGGATGCGCTTCCCCTGAAAGTGCCGTAAGATACGGTCCCGGTCATGCTGGTAGGCGTAAAACACCATCACAGGCCACTCCCCGAATTCCTCCAAAACCTCTTCCAAGGCTTTTAATTTAGCGTCGTGGATCTCCCGAACCTGTTTATGCTCGTCATACACAGCACCGTTCGCCATCTGAAGAAGCTTCGTCCCCAGCGATGCAGCTGTAAAGGCCACCACATCTCCGTCCACGTAGGGAAGCAGCATGTCTCTTTCTAACTGGTTGTATCGCTGCCGTGCCTCTGGCGGCAAGGGGATCTTTACAATCCGGGGTTCTATGGGCGGTAAACCGGTAGCCGGCATACTGATGCAAATACCCGATATCATCTTGTATATGGCTTCTTCGGCCCCAGTCTTCGGTTTCCAACTGAAAATAGTGGTCCGGTTCCGTTGATCCGGTTCGAAATACCGTTCTCGATACCCGGTATAGGTTTTCCCCAAACGCTCTCCACCGTCCAGCAGATAGACCTGGGCCCAGAGATCCAACAAACTCTTCGGCCTTGGCGTACCGGTAAGACCGACCCAACGTTTCACCAATGGTCGAATCTTCCGAAGGGCTTTAAATCGTCGGGCTGAAGGATTCCGAAAACTGGAAAGTTCGTCAATCACCACCATGTCGAAGGGCCAGGCCTTGCCGTAGTAGTTCACCAGCCATTCCACGTTCTCGCGATTAATTACCCAGATGTCGGCGGGAGCTTTTAAAGCGGCGATACGTTCTTTCCGTGAACCTAAAACTCTGGAAACCCGAAGCTGCTGCAGGTGATCCCATTTTCGCACTTCGCGGATCCAAACATCTTGCGCCACCCGGAGAGGGCCGATCACCAGTACCCGGGAAACCTCAAACCGGTCATACAAAAGTTCCTCAACGGCTGTAAGAGTGCAAACGGTTTTCCGCATACCCATATCGAAAAACAGCCCTACGCCAGGCTTTTCGAGAATGTACTGGGTGGCAAATTCCTGATAGGGATACGGTACGTACTGCATCCTAACCAAACACCTCCTTGAGAAACCGGTTTATCGCTTCTTCACTGTCCAAACAATATACGGAAAAGCCTATGGCTTGAAAATCTCTAGCGCACTTCTGCTGCAGCGGCTCTCTCTGCCCCCCTGGGGCTTTCATCTCCACGAATAGAGTCCGGCCTCCCGGGAGAAGTACAATCCGGTCCGGCACCCCTCGCCTGCCTGGGGAGGTAAATTTCAGTGCTAAACCGCCTCGCTTTTCTACTTCTCGTTTGAAACGTCGTTCCAGTCGTCCCTCGCTCATATCTTTAACATCCCTCGTTTTATTGGCGGTTGCCAAGTTGACGAAAATTCCTTACACGCGCCTACACATAACATACATGTGTATATATTTCTATATTTAATATATCTCTATAAGCTATCGGCAACTTCGGCAATTTAACCTTTAGTTCTTGACGTTGCTGTATTTTCAGGGTTGCCGATGTCGGCAATCTCGGTAACTATCTCTATTTTTAAGCCTACTGTTGGCAACCTTGGAAATTTGGCAACTTCGGCAACCTTGGCAACTTTTTAGAGGTCGGCAACCGGTATTGGCAACCCCGGTAATTGATTAGATTCTTTTCTGGTGTAGGCTCTTTGCACTCCGTATAGTCTGAATTTCATTTTTCCATCCTTGTTTCCGCTGTACTTTTCCCAGGCTTCGATTTGCCGCATCAGCCCGTGAATTTCATCTATTTCAAACCTTTTGATGGTTGTTAAATCTTTCCGGAACAGCTCACACCATATCTCAGCTATGCAAACCCGGTCACGCTGCATTGTACCGACTGCTTCCTGACCAAAATCATCCCCGTGGATAAATGCCCTCCGCTCACTGAGGCTCTTTTTTTCCCAGTCTTCCGGCAGCAGTCTGTCCAGATATTCTTTGATCATACCTATGCGCTCGTCGCTCTCCATGGCCAGCTTCTGCTGTTCCTGGGCCTCTGCTGCAACTTCTCCCTCCAGGAAAAGTTTCTCTCCGGCTTTCCAGGCGTCCACAGCTTCGGCCCATATCTGACTGACTGTATAGTCGTTGAGGGTCCAGGAGGCCTTATCCTCTGATACACCGGTTACCGTGACTGGCCAAAAACGCCGGTTCCCGGTACTGTCCCGCAAGAAACCTGTGTCGTTATTTGTGCTCCCTACAATAATACATTGCCGTGGGTGCTCCACGGTACGGCGGCCAAATGAAGGCCTATAAACATCCCGCTGCCTGCTTAAAAATGATTTAACCGCCTCCACTTCCGCTTTCTTAAATCCGGCCAATTCTCCAATCTCCAAAATCCAATACCCTTGCAATTTCTCCGCAGCCGTTTTATCTTTCATGTCATTCATGCTAAGCGAGTCATTGAACCAATCCCCGGCAAGACGGGTAAAAAGTGTACTTTTCCCAAGACCCTGCCGTCCTACCAGCACCAGCATATAGTCGAATTTACAACCCGGCTGCATCACTCGAGCTACGGCTGCTATTAGTGTCTTTTTAGTCACGGCCCGAACATAGGTGGAATCCTCCGCGCCCAAGTAGTCGATAAGTAATTCCTCTAATCTCGGAATGCCGTCCCATTCCGGAAGGCCCTCTAAATATTCACGGATTGGATGAAAAGTTCTTTCATGGCTCACAGCGGCCAAGGCATCATTGAGTTTTGAAGGGGTCCATATCCTATAAACCTTCTCCAGGTACACCCGCAAGGCTGCATCGTCATCATCGCTCCAGTCCGGACCTTTCCATTCCCCCGGTTTGCGCCAGGGAACCGGCTCCAGCAGAACGATAGCGCCCCGGTGGGAGTTGTATGCTATCCCACACAGGTTCGGATCATTCCGGAGAATTAACACAAGGTTTCTCAAAGAGGGTATTATCTCGCCTTTTTTACTAAACTCCAGGTGTTTTGTCCACTCACCGTCATTTTTAAAATCCTCTTGCGCTTTGGATAAAAGCTCTTCGGTGATAGTACTTTTTACAAAATTGTCATTCTGGCAAAATTCCAACATGGCTAAGTATGAAGGCAGCTTAACAGTGGGCGTTCCCGGCTCCGCCTCTTCATCCCGGGTCCCAAACAAATGCAGCCGGACCAGATCAAAGGCATTCACCAACTTTCCACTCACCGGATCCGTTCCGTGGTGAGAATAGGCAAAAGTATCCCCGTCATACACCACCAGTCCGCCGGCAGTAGAACCTGATAAATAGGTATACCGCCCATCCCCGCAGGGTCCGTATACCTCCCCAAGAAAGTTTTCTATGGCGTCCTGGATGGTGTAGGTTCGGCAGAAAGCCCCCACGATCCCCGGCTTTGCCAGAGGATCCCCCTGCTTATCGGCCAGTTTTTTGCGGTCCTGTTGAGCCCGGGAAGATTCCGGCCAATAGGACGGATCTTTCCAATCCGGGTACCGCGCTAACACCTCGTCAGGATTCAACCAAGGCTCGTCAGCCAATCGAAAGACGTATTCCCCATCGGAGGAGGTGGAGGGCCAATACATCAGCCGATGGGGTTCATACGTGGTATCATCGAAAAAATCAATCCCTAAATCCGCCGCAATGCGCCGGGCCACCGCCGGATATTCGTCCGGCGTAATAGGACGGGATAAAGGAATAACTAACCTCAGACGGGGATTTTGGGGGCTGTGGGCGTGCGTAGAATACACCACACAGGCACAACCCAGCATCATCTCCACCGAGGCCCAGAGATCCCCCTTCACGAAGTCCGCATCCAGGGTAACCACCTGACGCCAGACCACCGCGTCGCTCTTCCTCCGTCCTCCCTTGAGCGTGCCGCCAACAAAACCCCCCACATCTTTTATTTGACCCTGCTGGGCTTTGGTCAGTTTTCGATATTCGGCCAGGGTTTCCCCGGTCCGGGTGGTCCGGCTGAGTCTTTCCACCAGCTCGGACCAAACCATTTCCCGGTTCCTCCAGTTCTTTTCCTTCCGGCTGCGCCCTGTGGCGATGGTCAGGGAACCGTCGTGTTTTATCTTGCTGATAGATTGCATTGGATTGTTCAACAGCGGTCACCCTCCTCAGCCTGTCTTCAAAATCATTTCTTCCTGTGCTTCTACATCTTCCGTTTTAATTTCCAGACCGGCATTCTTTGCCCAGGCAAGCACTTCATTATTAAGCTTGGCGTCCCGGGCTACCGGTATGTTTTTATCCAGCTTTGCCTGTACCAGGGCTTTCCCCCGAATCTCCAGGCAGGCAGCCAGTTTGCCTTTATCGTCCGCCACCAATACGATCCATTGGGTATTATCCTTCATGGCTTTTCCGTAGGAGGCAACACAGTTGTGCAGTTCGGCGCCGGCCTCCAGGAGTTCGAGGGATTCTTTGGGCATAAAGAATTTTATCTTATCCTTTTGCATGGAAAGCCGTTTTATGATGTGGTCAGGAACCTCAAATTTTAAGTTTACGTGGTTTTGCCTCCGGTGGGTCCGGGCCATCCAGTCGTGTAATTCCTTCAGTCTAACTTTTTCTGTTTTCAATCTTTCCCGGTTCTCTTCGTTAAGCTGCTGGTGGAGTCGAATGCAATCCCGGAGGTTTATTTCCCTCGCTTCTTCCACCATGCGGACCACACCGGCCTCACCGTATAGCGGCAGCATTTCCCGCAGGAATTCAATTAAATCCTCGTTAACGTACTGAACCGCATATTCCAACGTGTTTCCATTTGCCTTCAACAGCTTAAAGCCGGCATAGAGACGGACGGCTAAATCATAGTTCCGGCACAGCGCAAAGGACTGGGCCAACAGACCGATTTCAAAGGGATTTACCGCCAATATGCGTCTCATCAGAGGCCGGTCAGGTACCGCGTTTGCGGCCGCCAGAGCGGAGACAAAATCCACTCGCTCACGGGTCGAAGCGATAACCGCTTCCATAAAGTGACCGTTGACCATTTTCATCTTCCAATAACTCCGAATGGTCCCGGGGCTCTCCCGGTAGATGTTCGGAAGGTTGGGCGCATCGGGAAACAACACCCGATACGCCATATTGAAGATGGGCAGCAGGAAAGCGCCATAATACTGACCCGGGCTGACGTACATGGAACTGATTTTATGCCCCAGATGCCTTTCCAGCTTTGCCTGTACCGTCTCCCGAAGAACCCGGAGAATTCCATATAATTCGGCCTTTTCCCTTGTGTTGGCTAAACTGTTGGGCAAAAAGAAACCTAGAATGCTTTTTTCCAATACTTCTAACTCATACGGGTTGCCAATTTCAAAGGATTCAATCTTGCAGTTATTTTTATACCGGGTAAACACCACTTTCTGCTTGGCAAGGTCAAAACGGAAGATTTCTTTGTGCTTCCCACTGAAAACCCGCAGGGTATCCTGAAAATACACGGTGCTGCTGTAGACCTCAAAGGTAACCGCGCTTTTGTACACTTTCACACTGAGGCGAACTTCGTTCGGGGCCTGCACTCCGCGTTTAACGGTGACAACATGTTTTTCATGCCGCATACCGCAGTGGGGGCAATGGAAATAATCACCCCGTTCATACCAGCCCATGGCCCCGGTCTTTTTGCCCCAGGTAACAGTGAAAGCCTGGTCACATTGCTCACAGAAGTATTGAAAGTGGTGTAGTCCGTTACTGTGGTATCCTAAATCCTCCGCATAGGCGGTAAACATCTGAGGGATGACGACGGTAGCTGCAAGCAATTGCTTTCCCCTCCCTACATAAGAAAATCAAACTCATCCTCTTCGGCGGCAGCAGTCTCTTCCGGCTGTTCCGGCTGTTCCGGCTGTTCCTCAACCGGTTTCTGAGCCGGCTCCTCCTGCTTTTTGGCGGATGCTCTTTTTTTCTTCGGTTTTTCATCCGTACCTGAATCCGGTGTATCCTTTTGAGCACCTTTCTTATAATGCTTGGCCAGCTCCGATGCTGTGGCGGCTGCCCGTTTCATGGTCTCAACGTAGGTTTTAAGGGCTTCCAGGTCTTCCGTCTCAATGGAATGGGTGGAAGCCTGGTTTTCATCGTGGGAGACTAAATCTTCTATTTCTTTTAAAGCTTTAAGCTGTTGATTCATAAAATTAATCACGTTATTGCAGTCCATTCTTAAATTCCTCCTAACCTTTTCGTCTGGGTTTCCGGTCACTTATTTTTTTGAAAATATCTGCTATGATAATCCCTGTTTTTGTTAATTTGGCGTCATTTTGAATCAGATTCTTTTTATTCAAAATCGCCAGTTGGCCACGGGAAACAAGAATGAGATTATCCGGTTCAAAATTGCGCCGGTTGCCGTCTCCAAAGATGACTACGTGCCCTTTGGGTACGGGCCCGTGGCGCTCTTCCCAAATTAAAATGTGTTTCCCTTTCCACTTGTTAGGGTCTGCGATTTTTATGTCCACATAGTCATTACCGTTTACTCTTTCTGTGCCAACCGGCTTATAATTGTGTGGCCTATTGCCCTTCTTAAACTGAGTAGGCTCCCATCCGCCAACGCCTTTTTTACCTTTGTTAAAAGGAGTGTGCCCTGATCTAAATCTTCCGTCTAGGCCGCTGGTCAAGCCGTGGTTTTTCTTGTAAGCCTTTATCTGTGCCAAGGTTAGATTTATTCCGAAGTAATTATTAAACATGTCTGTGAGCTCTTGGGTACTGCGGCCATTGACATTTTCGACGAGAAAGGTAGCCTGATCTGAAGTGTATCTATGCTGCGTCTGCTGCGGTCGGGGATTGTACACTTCAAAACTCATATCCCACTACTCCTTTAAAAATTGTGCCTTCAGTATCTTAGGCATTTTCTTTTCGTCGCCACCACTGTCATCTTCGACACCATACTCAAGCTGAAGGGTCCTCGCCTTCAGCACCAGCGTACCATTGGCTATAATTTGCGACGCCAAGCCCGTAACTGCTTTCGCTCTTGCCATTTCTTCCTTTAGCTCTTCGCCCTTCAAATCCTCGTCGCTCAGGCGTTCCAGTTGAGCAAACAGGTGGTTATTCAAATCACCTAAAGTGTTTTGCATTTTAGGACCTCCTTTAACTCAATCGTCCTTTTTGTAATAACCTGTCTCAAACACGTCTGCCCGAAGGGGCAGCCCCGGAGCCCAGGGGATGGGTTCGCCCATCACATAGCAGATATACTCTTGTGCTTCTTCCATGTCTTTGTCGTCCGGTACATCCAATACGGCTTCATCGTGGACATGCATTACCGTTTGATACCCAACTTGATGAAGCCTTAACAGGCTTTCGGCCAGGCAGTCCCGGGCCGTAGCCTGGACAATGTTCTCCACCAGCTTCCCGCCGTAGGTGTAGAGCCGTCCCCATTGTTTCGTTCCTTGCTCCACTCCTTCGTAGGTAAGTGCGGGCTTGTTAAAGCGTTCGTTCACCCCTATTTTGGGTCGTACATAAGCCAGGCGGCGCCCGGAAGGGAGACGGATAAACAGGGCTCCGGATTCATAGGAGAAAACAATTCCGTGACGCAGTGTAACTGCCCGTTTCTCCTGTACGGCTGTAATTGCTGTCTTCTCGACATCCCGCCAAAATTGCACAATGTTTGGGTTTGCCTGCCGCCAGGAGGACACCAATTCCGGCAATTCTTCTTCCTTTAGGCCCATTTTCAAGGCGCCCATTTGGACTAAAGCTCCTACGCTGCCCTGGTAACCCAGAGCCAACTCAGCAATCTTTCCTTTTTGCCTCAGGGGGTTTCCTTTGGTGATGGATTCCACCGGTATTTTAAACATTTGGCTTGCGGAGGCTTCATAGATTTTTCCGTGGGAGCTGAACACATCCATGCGCCACTTTTCCCCTGCCAGCCACGCAATGACCCGGGCCTCGATGGCTGAGAAGTCGGCCACGATGAACCTGCAGCCGGCAGAGGGAATAAACGCCGTTCTAATAAGTTGAGATAATACTCCGGGAACACTTTCAAAAAGCAGTTCCAGTGTGTCGTACTCTCCGGAAAGCAGCAGTTGCCGGGCCAGGTCCAGGTCTTTTAATTTATTTTGCGGGAGATTTTGGACCTGCACCAACCGCCCGGCCCAGCGCCCGGTTCGATTTGCCGCATAAAACTGCAGGAGTCCCCGGATCCGGTTGTCTTGGCATCGAGCCCGGTCCATGGCCTGGTATTTCTTAATGGAGGTTTTAGCAAGCTCCTGCCTCAGTTCCAGCACTCGTTTAACGGTCTCGCTTTCTGTCTGTTTCAACAACGTTGGAACCGTTTCTTTGGATAGACTCTCTATCTCCAGTCCCTCTGCTTCCATCAGCCAGGATTTCAGTTGGGCAACACTTTTGGGATTCTCAAGACCGGTCAGTCGAACAGCCTCCGCTTCTAGTTTCTTCTGGTAGGCCGTATCACAAGTAATGGCGTGGGCCACCAGTTCAGGGTCCACCCGGACCCCCCGGTCATTAATTTTCTGATCCAAAATCCAGAGTTTCTGTTCGATCTCCGGTATTGGGTACCGTTCTAAAGCCTTCCGGATGGTGCGTTCCACTTCCACGTCCTGCCGACAATAGGCTTTGAACTGAGCCCATTTCTCCGGAGCGTGCTCCGGCCGGTTGCGGGTTCGCTGCCCGTTAGTCTTGGTCGGCTTGCAGGGAATGGAGAAATAGCGGATTAACGCCTTTCCCGCACTGTCTTTCTGTTGTTCCAGTTTCATGGCTTTGGCCACACCGTCCAGGCGGATAGGAAGACCCAGAGTCAACGCATGGACCTGCGTACACCGCCACTGTTCCGGCGGCATTGGTTGCCCAAAATGTTTGGCGATGCAGGTTCTTTCAAAATTAGCATTGAAAGCGGTTTTGACGATTTCAGGATCCGTTAAGGCGGCCAGTACCGATTCCGGCAAGGTCTCCCCACTGGCCAGGTCAATTACCCGGACCAGTTCTTCATTAAAGGCGTATCCAAACAGCAGAATTTCAAAGTCCGGGGCTTCCGTATATCGGTAGACCCCGCTTTTCGCGAGGTCTACACTGCTGTACGTTTCAATATCAATACTAAGGATTGTCATCTAATTACCCTAAAAAGTCATCGTCACCGCCATCACTGACAACGTCAAAGTCATCTTCCGCCCGGGAACGACCGCCCAGGGGCTCCCCATCTTCCAGCTTCTGAACATTCTGCAGACCACATCCCACGCCCTTATTCCCGGCCTGGTTAAAGGGGTAGAAGTTCAAACTGACGCGTCCGTAGCAACCGCTGTATACCTCTGATTGATCCAGAATCGGCTGTACGTTTCGATCCACAATACCCGGTTTTTGTTTGGAGCTGGCATTCAGGAAATAATGGCCCTGGTATTCCTCTTGGTCCGCCCGGTCCACATCCCCATCCCGTAGCGGTGTTTTAAGATTGGAGGGAATCTTTCCACCCCATAGACTGGCGCCCGCCTGTTTGGCGGCATCCACGGCGGCTTTGATTTTCCGAAGGGTCTCCACATCGGATTTTGGAATCAGAACGCAAAGGGAGTATTTTTTATCCTGGCCTTCTGCGATGGCCCGGGGTTCAAAAAGGTTGGCATAACTCATCCGGATTTTACCGGTTACAACTTTGGTATTAGGGGACTTGGTTTGTGCTTGGGTCATTTCACATTTCTCCTTTTCACTTTTATACTGCTTCGTTAAAATCCGCCTTGGCGGAGTCGATTGAATTAATTTCCGTACGCTTATCCGTTTCAGGGGCCAGCGTAGGTTTTCCAGCAGGTTTAATAACATGGTCATGAAGTAACTGATTAAATCGCTTTTTGCCAAGAGTCTTTTCCATATCTGTGATTCCAAGAATCTCTTTGGGTTTATATATATCACCCTCTTTATACCCTTCAGCCAACAGGATGGTGGCGACAGCATCCTTATCCGTATATTTGCGGTTGCTGCGCCCTTCGACCAGCTTCCAGCCGGGGAATTTTACACCGTGTTTTTCCGCTTGTTCCAGGGCATAGTTCTGCACATCGGAGGTCCATTTTTGGAGTTCTTCAGCCTTGGATAGAACGGCGGCAATTTCATCGTGGGACAGCAACGGCGGCTCCCGGAAGTCATACTGGGCCATTTTCAAGTTGGCATTGGCTCTTTCCCGGCAGGTGTACCGAGCTTTACAAAAACGGCAGTGGTCTCCGGCTGAAAAGGTTCCTTCGCCGGCAATAGCCATCTTGGCCAGAGGTTTAACTACCTTTTCCGCCCAGGCTAAGAGTTCTTCCGCGGTCATCTCTGCCGTGGAGACGCTGTCTAACCGGGGTTGGGTGATGGTCATCCGGACCGTTTCAATATCGTAGAGGTGTTCAAACTGGTGAAGGGCTCCCAGGCCGTACAGTCTCATTTGGCTGTTGTTTTCCGCTGACACGGGAACCCCTTTGCCATACTTCAGGTCAATGATATCCAGGGTTTTATCCGCGATAATTACAACGTCACCGGTGCCAAACCCGTCCGGTACCCAGGGGCTATAGTCCAAACGCTGCTCCAACAGTACAATTAAATCTTTTGTTCGGGTCCGGGCTTCGTTGATTCGCTCTATAACCAAGTCCCGGTAATCCTGGATGTAGTCCTCCATATCCTGCGAATAGTGAGGATTCCCCTTCAGCTTTTTTAGGTTCTGGTTAAAAACGATCATTCCCGTATACCCCAGATAATGAGCTAGATGCAATTCCGCCAGGCTGTGGGCAAAGGTTCCTTCTGCAGCGTATTCGCTTGTCTCGTCTGGAAACTGCCTTTCCAGTTGGGCGCTAGGTGGGCAAGCCATCCAACGCCCTGAACCGGAAGCCGATAGAACGGCGTGAGCCTGCGGCGCACTCATGCCAGCTTCTCCGCTGCGGCCAGTAGTTTGGGATATTTCTCTTCGGGAATTTCGGTGAGCTTCGCGGCGCCGAAGTCCGTAATAAGCTTTTTAACCTGTACCTGCTTTCCAGCCTGGGAAAGAGCGGCCAGCTTTGCCCGTACCTGCTCCAGGGTGATTTCAGGGGTATCGGTAGTCTCCTCTGTTTCCTCTGTCCCGGGCTCCTCTACGGGTTCGGCCTCTGTTTCAGGCGCGGGTTTAGTTTCCGCGGCCTTCTCCTGCTTTTTCTTCTTCGGTTTTTCCGGCTCCGGCTGTGGCGCGGATGCTCCACCCGTGATACCGGCCAGACCGGCAATGGCTACCTGCAGTTCTGCCGGATCAGCCGCCTCTATGTGAAGTGTGATGTTCATATTTTTCCTCCTTAAAGTTTGTATTTGGTGTAAAAGATATAATGCTTAATCCGTAGGCCCAAAAGCCCGATTCGTCCCGGACCAGTTTCGCCCCGCACCGGCAACGTTTTTCTTTCTGGTCGAAGTTAAAAACGATCCTTCGACCGCAGTAACACAGCGGGGTTAGCTTAGCTGGCATTTTCAACAATCACGCCTTTGAACCGGAGCCGAATGAACTGGATTAGCAGCATGTACTCCTGTCCGTGCCGACTTTCGCCATGTGTTTGCTGCACTGCAGCTTCAAAGGTATCAATCGATCCGTGGAAGCATCCTCGGGTGACTTCAACCACTCCCTGTTTGGTCATGTACGCGGTCAGTGTGCCGTACTCGGAGCCCACGGAAGAAAACCAGGCGATGTGCGCCCGTGAGGTGATATGGGCATCGCCGAACACCCGAGCATTGCCAGACACCCGAGCATCGCCGAACACCTCAGCATCGCCGAACACCTCAGCATCGCCGAACACCCAAGCATCGCCGAACACCCGAGCATTGCCAGACACCCGAGCATTGCCAGACACCCGAGCATTGCCAGACACCCGAGCATTGCCAGACACCCGAGCATTGCCGAACACCCAAGCATCGTCCTCCTGACTCAGGTTTTCAGCCTTCTCTACCCAGCCGCCCAGTTCGCCGGCTTTCACGTTCCCGAATGAACGGGTTGCCTTGATTTGGTATAAAGTAACACCGAGATATTCCCTGGTAACCTCGGTTAATATAAACTTTTCCACTTGGTCGACCTCCCTAAAGATTTTTGGAGCCATTTCCGGAACTCAGTAACCGTTCCGCTGAAGGCGGCTATCCTAAAAGGACTGCGCATTTGATTCACGCTCCTTCTTGACACTTTCCGGTTTGGATGGTAATTTTAAAAGTGAGGTAATTTTTCGGCCCTTTTACAGGGCTCTTTTTTATGCCTGGAATTTCAGCGCCTCAACGCACCAGGCTAAAAACTCGGAGTTCGTTGGTTGGTCATCGAATGATTTTGCATAGAAGTCATTGCACTTATCAGCCATCAGACCAATTGCGTGCCGTATGGCCCTCTCTACCCGGCTCGGGGTTGTGTCGTGGGCTTTTGCAACCGCTGGGTACAGCTCTTTGGTAATCGCGAAGAGAAGCAGATGATCTTTGGAAACCATTTGGATTGCAGTACTCAGATACCGGTATCCTTTGATATGCAGGGGCGCGCCAAGAGTTTGCAGGAGCCGACTGATACGGTGTTCCTCGCTTTCGATTGTCGGTTCGGGTTCTACCGGTTGAGTGGTGGCTGGCTGTGCAGCTACCAGGGCGCAAATTTCGGGATATATGGCTAAGAATTTTTCTGCGGTGACCTTTAGGTCTTCAAGAATTTGCGGGGTATTCGTTGGGTTCATCCTTTCTTCACCTCCTTTTCTCTAAACCTATAAATGCATCCACAGTCACGGCATGCAACCGTTATAACTTTATCTCCGGCTAAATATCCGGCTTCGGCAGAATAACAAACAGGACAACCTAATCTTGATGAGATACTGTGGGATTCAATAATTGCTACATTAAACTGCCCCATAGAGGTTACAACCGGTTCCGTGATTCTGACTGTGAAATTCTCAAAATGAAGTGTTGTGCAGCCATATTGCTTCATAGTCTGGTGGATTCGGTCCATCATTTGCTGTCGTGTCCATTTACCGGCTGCGTAGAGTTGAATTACTGAATGGATTAGTGCACGGGCTGCCTGATTGGGAAAAGGATAGATTTTTGCCATTGGAGATGCCCTCCTTCCTATCTCTGTTGATAATTCTTTTCCTCCTCCTCCCTCATCCACCGGTCCAACCGCAATGAGCTAAATAAATACCTCGGATTCTTAGAGCCGTCTGAGCCGTTAATCCTATGAGGGATTCGCTTCTCTTTGCACAGTTGCCGCAGAGCCGACTCTGAAATGTGAACATACTCCGCTGCCTCTTTTAGGCTCAGGGTGCGGTCAGGAACTATGGATTGAAGCTGTATCCGTTCCAAAACTCTTCTTTCAGCTTCGGCGGCTGCAGTCTGGATGAGGGTTTCATAAAGATGGTCCAGGGGAGTCATGCTGGCACACCTCCTCTCTTAAGCAATCCACTTGCGTTTTATTCGTTCAAAATACCCTGCCAGCGTTTCCTTCCTCTGTTGAAAGTCCGATATAGCTACAATCAAACCAATATCTACCCGCTGGAGTGTTTCTATTGCTTTGATCTGTTCCAAACTCAAGTAGGGTTTAATTACAGCCCCCTTCTCAATTCCGTTTTCCTCCCGGAACTTCTTAGCATCCACACCCAGCACAATGCGGTAAATCATGTTAATCTCGTTCGAGAAGTGGTAATGCTTCGGTTCTTCGTGGGCTGCCATAATTGCATCAGTGAAGGCCGGGAATTCCATTTTGGTAGCGAGAAGGGACTTAATGAACGCTTCCATATCGTTAAAGCGTTTAATGTAGGTAATTTTGAATCGTGCTGCCTTCTTACCATTAAAGCCCATTGCGATATAGCTAAAGCCATCCCTGGTCATAAGCACTTCTGGTTGCCTTTTATTTTGACTGTCCTTGTAGGTTGTAAACATGAAGTTGGTCTCCCCAAATTTGGGGTCACCTATTTCCTTAAACACACTCAATGAATTACTAATATCTCTTAAAACGTGGTCATGTCTTTTGTTAAAACTTTCGGCCACCTGGCGGCTGCTACAAAATGCCTGACCGTTGCGCTCGTAAAGGTTGAATTCGGGGTTAAGGATGAGCTTACTCAACTAGTTAGCCTCCTTTTTCAACTCTTCTTCCAAACCTAAGATTTCTGCAATCTGCTCCTTTCGACCGTTTCCAGACCGCGTACCCTTGAGAATTTCAGAGACATAAGAAGTGGAAACACCAAGTTGTCTGGCTATGGCGGCACCAGAGATTTTTTTCTGGAGCATAACCCTTCTGGCTTTTAGTCCGAACTCTGAATATTGCATCTGATACCCTCCTTTCTATGGAATAATTAGTAAATATATTAGCCTAGATGTTGACACGGGTTAGAAAATATTCTAAAATGTATAAAAGCCAAACCAATATAAATCGCCTGGGAAACGATTTTTTATAACGGGTATGTTGACCCTTGGTTTTTTGTTGTCTATTAGCGTTAATCTAGGCTGTTAAGGCTATTTTATTAGCATATTTCCTAAAAGTCAATATCATTTTTAGCATAAAAGCTAAATTATTTTATTCTAGGGGGAAATGAAACGTGGGAATTTGCGAAAATGTACAGTTCCTATGTAAAAAGAGAGGTTTAGCAACCTCCCGTTTAGAAAAGGAACTGTCATTTGCAAACGGCTCGATTCGAAGATGGAATGAAAATTCCCCTTCTATTGATAAAATCCAAAAAGTAGCCGATTATTTTGGTGTTACTACAGATTTTCTTATTTCAGGATTTGACAAAGAGATAATAGATATAATTAAATCCCTAGCAAAAACGGATAAACGAATGCCCTACTTTCCTCCAAATGTTCTCAGTACATTAACCACTGAGCTAGAAACTATCAAAAAGGAATATGGGGATGTTCCTCTTGATGTAGATCCATTTGAAATAGTCGATTTGATAAAAAGAACTCCTTTAACCGTTGAATTTAAGGAAGATTTATTAAACGTACTTAAAAAAGTTAAGCATAAATTAGATGAAGAAAACCGTGAAATTGACACAATCGCTGCTCACCATGACGGAGAAGACTGGACAGAAGACGAGCTAAGAGATATTGAAAAATTTAAGGAATTTTTGCGTTCTAAACGTAATAGCAAGGATTAAGTCGGGGTGATGCGATGTTATTTGAAAGGCTTCTGAAAGAGGCAGACGAGCATAATATTAGGGTATATGAAAACCCCTTGAGCTCAAAAATCAAGGGGCTGTATGGGGACGGTATAGTATGGCTTAACCGTAGATTACCTACAAGTATAGAAAAGAGTTGTGTTCTAGCCGAAGAGCTGGGACACTATCACACTTCTAGTGGTGATATCCTGAACCAAAAGGATATCCGGAATCGAAAACAAGAAAAGCGCGCCCGGAATTGGGCCTATGAAAAACTAGTGCCTTTGGAAAAGTTCATTGAAGCGTATGAAGCAGGAGTTTGTAACCGCTATGAGTTAGCTGAATTCTTGGATGTAACCGAGGAATTTTTGGAACAAGCCATCGTACATTACAAGGAAAAGCATGGTCTTTTCATTCAGGTTGGAAAGCATCTTGTCTATTTTGAGCCCTTTGGTGTTTTCCATTTATTTAATGAGTGAATTTGTACAAACCTTTCTACACCATATATTTTTTACCCCATTAACCAAACATATGTTCTTTTAGGCTTATTGAAAGGAGGTGAAAAATCAAATGCCGAGCATTGAAAAGCGCGGAAAGAATACCTGGAGGCTCACTGTTGAGACTGGCACTAAGACTGTGGTCACCAAGGATGGTCAAACTAAGGTGATCCGAGACAGAGAGCGTAAGCCTATCAAAGTCGAGGATGAAGCCCTCCTCCGTACAACAAAAAAACTCCGGGAATATCTGGAGTCTGAGTGGCACAAGTTTAAAGCTGAAGTAGACTCCGGCACCTACATCACCCCGGAGAAAGCTACCTTTAAAGAGTTTGTAGACCAGCATTGGCGTCCCAAATACGCCTCAGACCCCGAAAACCTAGCTCCTTCCTCTCTAGTTATTTACGAACAACACTTGAAAACACATATCATGCCTCATTTTGGACATCTGCGTATGGACGAAATCAAAAATTCCCATATTTCGGACTTCAAAGTATATTTGCGATCTCCCGAGGCCCGAAAAGACGGGAAAGAAGGCCCTCTTTGGAATGGGACACAACGCTACATCCTGCGCGTACTACGGAATGTATTTGTATACGCTCACGAGGAGCGAAAAATCATTCCCGCAAATCCATGCACTGGTGTACGCTGGCCTAAAAAGCCGGAGACTAAAATAAAAGTTTACGAAGAAGAGGAAGTCATTCAGATTATTGACGCCCTCTATCGTCAGCCGACCATTTGGCGGCTCCTCATTCTGGGGACATTCTTAGGTGGGTTTCGTCGCGGAGAGGTTGTAGCACTCGAAATCTCGGACTGCAACTTTGGGGACAACACCATTCGAATTGATGAAAATATACCGATGAAAATTAACCGCCAACATCTAATCAAGCGTCCCAAGACTAACTCTTCTATGCGCACGGTAAAAATGCCATCATGGTATATGAGAGAATTGGAGGCGTACACAAAAGATTGGAAAAAGCAAATGTGGTCCGTCGGTACGAAGTGGAAAGGTGGGGACCGGCAGTTTCTGTTTCACAGAGGATATGGCATTCCGTACCACCCCAACACACCTACGCGTTGGTGGAGAGAGTTTTTAGCGAAAAATGGATTCCGCCATCTGAACCTTCACGGCTTACGGCATACCAGTGCAACGTATCTCCTAGAAAAAGGAGCGACGACCAAGTCGGTACAAGAAAGACTTGGACACTCCAGTGAGCGCACCACCGCCGGATACCTCCACGTTACCAAAAAGATGGAGGAGAGAGTTGCCCAAGAATTTGACCGCTTTGACCGCCACAACACTAAACCGTAAATAATTGTATTGGGGACAGATTGGGGACGAAACCTATCTCAAGATAGTAAAATTCATGCAAATTCCCAACAGAGGAAAGATTAAGACCTTTGATTTTTAAAGGGTTAAAATGATTATAACATATACACACAAAGCATGTTACAATTTATAAGGATTTGAAACTTCGACATTATTTTTAATACGCTCAGGAATGTGCGTATGTTTCTAGCCTACCTATAAGGATTTGAAACTTTAATATATGGTTTGGCATCTATTGTAATATTGTTCGGTTTCTAGCCTACCTATAAGGATTTGAAACCTCTATGCTAGCAGCAGCAAAAAACACAGAACATGAACTAGTTTCTAGCCTACCTATAAGGATTTGAAACCCTCCTCTCTGCAGTAGTATTTACAGGAGTTGGAGTAAGTTTCTAGCCTACCTATAAGGATTTGAAACAAGTTTGTTTCCGTGGATAATCCAATCTGTAGATACCTTGGTTTCTAGCCTACCTATAAGGATTTGAAACCCTCATAATCCTTTTCGTCTTTACAGATGTCATATCCGAGTTTCTAGCCTACCTATAAGGATTTGAAACTAATTATTATATTTGCGTATCGCATAATTATGTGTTAGTTTCTAGCCTACCTATAAGGATTTGAAACTCTTGATATTAGTATACCAAAATCAAAGCCTTGTGTGTTTCTAGCCTACCTATAAGGATTTGAAACTACAATATACGCAGAAAACAGTTAGGTGAGCGCTTAGGTTTCTAGCCTACCTATAAGGATTTGAAACCTACACCGGGGGATCGGTACTTGATGTGACCCATCTTTCGTTTCTAGCCTACCTATAAGGATTTGAAACTCAATTGCTTCAGTTACAGCTTTTTGGGAAGCCAGTTCGTTTCTAGCCTACCTATAAGGATTTGAAACTATGGTCAATCTCTTCTTTATTTTTTGCTTTCATGAGAAGTTTCTAGCCTACCTATAAGGATTTGAAACATTTGTTGCTGGGTCTTGGCGGTATCTGCTAGAGTTGTTTCTAGCCTACCTATAAGGATTTGAAACCGTAGCGTAACCGTCTCTGTTTCGCTGTTCCATAAAATAGTTTCTAGCCTACCTATAAGGATTTGAAACCTTGGAATGATATCGATTTCAAAAATTCAACTTTATCGTTTCTAGCCTACCTATAAGGATTTGAAACTTTTGTCGAATTCGTCGTCCGTTACGTATACAAACTGTTTCTAGCCTACCTATAAGGATTTGAAACTGCTCAAATTCATGAGGATAACGGCAACACATACGTTTCTAGCCTACCTATAAGGATTTGAAACAGATATATCCGTTTTCCGGGCCAAATCCCTCGGCCGTTTCTAGCCTACCTATAAGGATTTGAAACCATGAATTGTTTTTGGAAAAAGAGGGAAAATAGCCCTTGGTTTCTAGCCTACCTATAAGGATTTGAAACGCAATCTCTAAAATGGTTCTTGCCTGGCGAATTGTTGTTTCTAGCCTACCTATAAGGATTTGAAACTATCCTATGGGAAACTTAGGTTATTCAAGGCCTCAGATAGTTTCTAGCCTACCTATAAGGATTTGAAACTGAAATAGACGATGAAGGCAAAATAAAGGTTTGGGTTTCTAGCCTACCTATAAGGATTTGAAACTTGGGTATCTTCTGGCTTTGGTTGGAGAGAACACCCGTTTCTAGCCTACCTATAAGGATTTGAAACCAAGGACAGCCGCGAGGAGATGGCCGAATTCGTTGGTTTCTAGCCTACCTATAAGGATTTGAAACAACTGTGCACCAATTGTCCTAACTCTACTTGGCACCAGTTTCTAGCCTACCTATAAGGATTTGAAACCGGGATATTAAGGAGGAATGCCGCCAATGGCTAAGTTTCTAGCCTACCTATAAGGATTTGAAACAAAGATAAATAAACAGGAGTTTGGTTTACTATAGACGTTTCTAGCCTACCTATAAGGATTTGAAACTCTATAAACACCCAGTCTGTGAAGCCTGTATTGCCCGTGTTTCTAGCCTACCTATAAGGATTTGAAACTTGTTTGTAAATAGTCCAAAGTGTTATAAATTCACTGTTTCTAGCCTACCTATAAGGATTTGAAACCCAGTATGTTCTGCGCCAGAGACGATGAATATCAGCAGGTTTCTAGCCTACCTATAAGGATTTGAAACTGGTCACAGGCAGAGATAAAGACGAACTGGAGAGAAGTTTCTAGCCTACCTATAAGGATTTGAAACACGTCTTTTTTAGTCTCAAGCAGTTGCTTCAGACCGTTTCTAGCCTACCTATAAGGAGAAGAATATACCATAATGAAAACTGCTTTACCTTGTAGCAACTTCGCTCAAATTTGAATTGGCAACGGTTTAAAATAGATAAGCCCCGGTACTCATCAGAGTTGCCGAGGTTTATCTACTTTAAGATATATGCAGGATTGTCCTTGTGTATTCATATCTTTTTAGCAATAATGGAGCTTATCGCATGCTGATGCGGGCTATTTCCAGACTTACAATCAACAATTTGCTCCTCACAATAGATAATTTGCCAATCATAATAATATCCCGCCAAGTCGCCTGACCTATAAAAGAACTCATTTTTTTGCCAATCAGGAGCAGTTGGGATAAAGGGTTTTTCTACAAAAACAAGATGAGCATTTAGGCCGCCAATAGAGGTATGCTTTTTATAGCTCTCAAAATGCTGCTGTCGTTTTCCAATCGGTAAAAACTGTAATGCTCCCATAGAGTAAATAACATCATAATAATGATCCATTTCATAATCAATCATATTCGTATGAAGCGCATGAATGGGTAAACTTTCCGAATTACTGTATTGTTTAATTTTCTCTATACCGGGTAAAGAAATTTCTAATGCATCAACGACAAAGCCGCACTTCGCAAAATAAATTGAATCCCTTCCTTCTCCACTGCCAATGTCCAGTAGACGACTGCCGTATTTTAATTTATCACACAAGTTCACGGTCATTTCTGCGAGCATTGAATGCTTTAACCCCCAATAATATTCTTCTTTAATGTACTCTTGGTCATAAGGACTTGTTTTCCCCGCTATCTCTTCCCCGGTAAGCAATCGGTCAATGGATGTCTTCAATACTCCAGCTAAAAGAGGCAAGAAGCTTGTATCAGGCAATGCATTGCCTTTTTCCCATTTCGAGACCGCCTGGCCGGTGACATGAAGGATTTCTGCCAACTGTTCCTGGGTATACCCGTTTTCCTTGCGCAGTAATGCAATCCGCTTTCCAAAAATTTTTTTATTAAACAGGGCAATCACCTCTGAAAAGTTATTGGTACTATAGGTTAAATTATATCTCTGATCACTCCTTGAAACCATCGAGCATTCGTTGTATATATACCTGAAAATCAACCAATGGTTGATTTTAAATAGCCGTTTGTCCTAGCCTACCTATAGTGATTTCAAAATAAACGAAGGATGGCCCAAAAATAATTGGGTCTGCTCCTTCGTTTATTTTCCCGTTATAACCTGCCATTTCTCCCCATCCGTTGAAAAGATCACGGCTCCGTCCAGGTCGGTCCGGTAAACCGGACAGTGGATCTCCTCCAGCGCCTTTAAAGTGTTTGGAGCCGGATGGCCGAAGGAGTTGTTGGCTCCGGCAGAGATAACGGCGGCCCGGGGCCTGATACTGGAAAAAAACTCCGGATAAAAGTAGCCGCTTCCGTGATGGGGTACTTTGAGAATTTCCGCCTGTAAATTCTTATTCTCCCGGAGGATATGCTCTTCAGCCTCTACCTCTGTATCTCCCGTTAACAGTACTGTGCGTCCCCGAAAGTTGAGCAGCAGCACCAGGCTGTTGTTGTTGGCGTCTGAACGGGTATTTTTAAAAAGTTCTCCCGGGGAGATGACTCTCACCGTGACTGCCGGATCAATGTTCAGGGCGTTTCCCTCTCGGACCGGATAGATTTTAATCCCTCGATCCTTCATATCCTGAAGGAGCAGATCGTAGCCCTGATCCGCTTTATCTTCTTGCTCCAAGCCATAGGGGGAAACCAGCGCCGCACCCACTTCCATGGAGCGGATCAAGGCCTTCGCCCCGCCTGCGTGGTCCTCATGGGGATGGGTGATAACCAGCGTATCCAATTTATTGATGCCTAAACGGTGCAGGTAAGGCAATACCACGTAATGACCGGCCCCTCTTCCGGTAGTCAGTTCTTCCCGCCAGCCGCCCGCATCAACCAGCATGGTTCGCCGGTCCGGAGTAATAATCAGGGCGCTGTCCCCCTGTCCTACATCGATAAAATGCACCTCCAGCCGTTGGGAATGGGGCCAAAGGAGCCATAGAAACAGGACAAAAATTAGGACTGCGCCGGCCATAATCGCCCTTTTCCGCAGAACTTTCGTTCCGTTGTAAAACAGCATTTCCTTCAATCCGGCCTGCCATTGGGGCCGCCGCAGCAACTCCACCCCAGCGATAAGGAGAGCATAGTACAGCAAAATTCCTCCTAAGGACGGTGCCGGAATATAAAAAGCCGCTCCGGGAATGGAAGTACACCAAGCCACCAATTTCAGAAAGAAATCCGTTAATAACCCCGTTCCCCCGGCAGTAACAGCGGCCAGGGGCAGATAAAGGGAGCCCAGCAGCAGGGAAACCCCGCCAAAGAACATGATCAGGGCGATCAGATGGGTGGTCAGTACATTGGCCAGGATGGAAACCGGAGACACCAGGTTAAAGTAAAATACCACCAGGGGAAGGGTTGCTAATTGGGCCGCCAGAGGCACCATAACCAGCAGGGAAAGGGGCTGCGGCAGACGGGGTATTCCGGCTGTCAATACCGGAGTAAGGTACAGCAGTCCCCAGGTGGCCAGAAAAGAAAGCTGAAAGCCGATGTCAAAAAGAGTAAGGGGGTTTAGGATTAAAAGAATTCCCGCTGCCGCGGCCAGGGTAGTGGGCCAGTCCTGTTCTCGTCCAAAGTGATGGGCCAGCAGCAGCAGGATGGCCATGAAGGTGGACCGGGCCACGGCCGGTCCCATGCCGGTCATGACGGCATAAAAAAGCAGCAGCGGAATGGCAACCGGCGCATGAAACCCTTTGTTTATCCTGAATATCCGGAGCAGAATTAAGACTAGACCGGCCACCAAACCGATATGAAAGCCGCTCACACTGAGGATGTGAACCAATCCCGATTCCACGAAGGCTGCGTCCACCTCAGGCGGTATTTCTCCCCGGGTGCCAAAAATCATGCCTTTCAGTACCGCCGCCTGGGTTTGGGTCATGGTTCGGTCAAAGATCTGCTCCAGTCTGTCACGAATCCCAAAGGCGCCTTGCCGAAGGGAACGGCCTTGGTTTCCCAGCACCGTAACTTCTCGGGGGCTTTTTACATTCACGATGCCGGTGATTCCCTGCCGGGTGAGCCAGGAACGGTAATCAAAGGCTCCCGGGTTTCCGGGCGGGTCCGGTATACGAAGTACCCCGGAAAAGGTAAGCCAATCCCCATACTGAAATACCCTTTCCTGTCCGCGAATTTTGACCCGGAGGACTCCGCCCGCCGGTTGGGTACGGTTATTATGGGTCACTTCACTGACTTGAACCTTATAAAAGACGCCGTCAAACCGCACATCCGGGCGATCAATGACCTGCCCGGTTATTTTTACAGCCTTGTCTTTAAAAGAGAGCAGGGAGGTCTGGACTATGGAAAATTGGATCTGGGTTAAGGCGAAACCCAACAAAAGAAAGGCACAAAAAAAGACCCGCGCGTTGTAACGCCAGGCCTTCCAAAGTCCTACCCCTGCTGCCGTCAAGGCCACGGCCGCAATTGCCAGCGCAACGGCGGAATGGACGGGATAAACATTTGCCGCCAGGATTCCTGCCGCCAGGGCCAGAATCAGCGTCATTAAGGGACGATGGGTCATATTTTAACCACCCAGATACAATTGATGATAACCGGAAACCTTTGCAACATAATTCAGGGTTTCGCGGTAAGGCGGCACGCCGCCGTGCTTGTCCACCGCTCCAGGCCCGGCATTGTACGCCGCCAGAGCCAGCTTTACATCCCCCTGATATTTTTGCAGCATGGTTTTCAGGTAACGGACGCCCCCATCGGCATTCTGCTCCGGATCGTAGGGATTGTCGATACCCAGGCTTTTGGCCGTACCGGGCATTAGCTGCATTAAACCCATGGCTCCGGCTTTGGAGGTAGCCAGAGGATTAAAGCCGGACTCGGCTTTGGCCACCGCCTTGCAGAGATCCGGATCAACGCCATATTTAAGGGCTGTCCGTTCCATCAGGGCTTCATATTCGCCGGTGCCGCTGGCTGCCTGAAAGGCGGCTGCAGCCGTTTTGGCAGAAGCCCGGACCTTCGATTGATACCGGTAGGGCACCTCGGCCATTTGCAGGGTTGAATTTAGATTCCACCCCAGATTGGCCGTGGTTCCCTTTTCTGCTGCCATAACCCGGGCCAGCATCAGGGTAAATCTGCTGCTGCTTTCCTGCCGGTCTACCGCGCTGCTGTTAAGGCTTTGTTCAAGGGCCTGCAACCGTATCAGTTGGGCCAGTAAAGATGCTTCCATTGGTTCACTTCCCAGTCAACGATTTAAAATCCAATCTCTTTTATCACTGCACCGTAATCAGGGATTGGAGGTCCGCGTATTTTTTATCTCCGATGCCTGAGACATTTTTTATATCCTCAATGGACTGAAAGGAGCCGTTGATCTCCCGGTATTGAATAATCCTGGACGCCAGGGCCGGACCGATTCCAGGCAAACGGTCCAACTCCGTTTCATCGGCTGTGTTAATATTAATCAGTCCTGAGTTGGCGGATACAGCAGTGGTTTTCTTCAGCATCACCGCTTGTCCCGCAGGTTGACTCAGGCCCTCCGGGGCGGCCTGGGGCACGGTCTCCGGCTCTGAGGCTTCAGCCTGGAAGGCCACCGCCAGCCTTTGCTCATCTTTTAAAACCATGGCCAGGTTCAACAAAGTTAAGTCCGCTTCGGGCAGAGGTACGGCCAGCTTCAGGGCGTCGTTTACTCTGCTTCCGGGAGGCAGTTTGTAAACCCCGGGCTTTTCCACCGCTCCCACCACATAAACCACCGGACCGGTTTCCTGCTGTTCCCTTTGGTTGTTTTCCGAAAGCACAGTGGGTTCCGCCGGCCCCTTATCCCGGGCCGCCAGCCGGTAACCGGCAGTGAATAAAAGGACTGCCATAAAAATAAAGAGAACCGCTTGCTCCCTGCGGCCAAGGTTAAACACCGCAACCAACTTCTTTCTCTAATATCATCCATGGTTGCAAAGTATTATCAGCAAATCTTTATAGGTTATTTCTAGCTATAGCTGCATTTTCCTTCTTTTATTTCCATATTCAGAGATTATTTTTGCCGGTCGTCATTTTGACAATCAATTAATAACTGGCCGTTGGTATTTAAGGTGGCCAGCAAAACCTTTTTGGGATGAAAGCCTCTTTCCGCCAATTTTTCCTTTAACCAGGCTTCGGTTAAATTTACTTTTTGTAAATTTTCCTCCAGTACATCCCCATCCATAACTAGAACCGTTGGCAATCCCTCATAGGGAGTGGGAATGCCCAGGTCTTCGGGCGTTACCGGCCTCTTTTGGGAACGGGGAATAACGCTTAATTTTCCGGATGTCTCCAGGATGGCGTATTCCACGTCCTCCATGTTGGGATAGCCCTTTTCTCTTAGTTGACTCAAAAGATCATCCAGGTTATACCGGGAGGACCTCATTTCATGCTTTAAAAGTTTCCCGTTTTCAATAATCACCTGGGGGGATCCGTAGACGATCTTACGCAGGGGGCGGTTGAGCAGAGTTAGATAGGAAAAGGTTACTTCCAGCAGGCCCAGGGTGGCAATGGGAACAATGCCGTGCCAGATGGGGATTTTTTCCGATTCCATAGGGATGGCCGCTAATTCAGCCAAGATAATGGCTACGACAAAATCAAAGGAAGAGAGTTGGCCGATCTCCCTTTTCCCCATTAAACGAACGATAACCAGAACCGAAAAATAGATTATCACCGTGCGCCAGACGTAGGTTAAGGCCATATCCACCGGTGCCACCTCCCTTTGAGCATACATGTTTTAGTATGCTCAAAGGGGGTAAAGTTATACGAAGGTTTTATTTTGATTTTAACAGCCGGCTTTTGGGGCCCGGAAAAACACCTCCCCGGACTGCCCGGGCATCCGAGATATTAAAGAAGATGCCCTCCTGAACCTCATCCAGAATCTTCAAGGCAATTTTCAGGTTTTTTCTACCTAATAAAACAAACAGAATGGTTCGTTCTCCGCTTCTCCCGCAGCATCCTACGGTACTCACCCCAAAGCCCTCTCCCCGGAACCGGTTCACCAGTTCATCCACACTTTCCGGTCGGGGAAATACCTGCATGGATAAATGTCCTACAGCCAGCCACTCTTCAATTAACGATCCCACAAAGTTCCCGGTGGCAAAGCCCCCGGCGTAAGCGATCACTTTAAAGGGGTCATCCAGCCCTCCGGTTAAAACCTGTCCCAGGGCCACAATAAATACAGTGACCTCCACAAAGCCAATCAAACTGGCCACCACTTTGCGTCCCCGCATCAGCATCATCAGACGGATGACATCCAGGGAAATATCTACTACCCGGGCAAAGAATATAAAGAGATAAGCGAAAATGGGTATTGAAAGGAACTCCAACAATATCTCCTCCCAGTAAAAATTTTTAGTAAAGATGAAAGACACCGGAAGGTGCCTTTTGATTTTTTATTTGATTATCTTACCACAATATTTAATAATTTACCCGGTACGGGAATGACCTTAACAATTTGTTTCCCAGCAATTAAGGCTTGAATGGATTCCTTTTGCAGCAGTATTTCCTGCATTTCAGCGGGTTTCAGATTGGCGGAAATGTTCATGCGGTCTCTGATTTTGCCGTTGATTTGAATGGCAATTTCCACTTCCTCTTCCACCAGGGCCGCCGGGTCATAAGCCGGCCAGGGCTCTTTGTGCACACTTCCCCGGTGCCCTGTTTCCTGCCACAGCTCCTCCGCCACATGGGGGGCAAAGGGAGCCAGCAGAATGATCATGCTGTTAATGGCCTCCGCCAGAACCGCGGGGTCCCGTTCCACTTCCGCTACTTTATCCCGGTAGGTATAGGCGCCGTTGACCAGTTCCATGATGGCGCTGATGGCTGTATTGAAATTAAACCGGCCGCTGATATCTTCAGTGACTTTTTTAATGGCATAATGGGTTAACCGGCGCATTTCCTTGTGCACGCCGATGTAATTTTCAGCACGGACCGGCGGCGCCGCTATGACCTGATCTTTAACGGAATAAACCAGCCGCCACACCCGGTTTAGGAAACGGTGGCTGCCTTCAACCCCCCGGTCGCTCCATTCCAGGTCTCTCTCCGGCGGTGCTGCAAATAAGATAAACAGTCTGGCCGTATCTGCGCCGTAACGAGCCACAATGTCTTCGGGACTTACCACATTTCCCTTGGATTTGGACATTTTAGCCCCGTCTTTTAACACCATGCCTTGGGTCAATAGGTTTTCAAAGGGCTCCTGCACATCCAGCAGATCCAGATCATAAAAAACCTTGGTAAAAAACCGGGAATACAGCAGGTGCAAAATGGCATGCTCCACACCCCCGATATACTGATCCACCGGCATCCAGCCCTTGGCCTTGGCTTTGTTCCAGGCTTCCTGCGCATCCCTGGCGCTGGTATAACGGATATAATACCAGGAGGAGTCCACAAAGGTATCCATGGTATCGGTTTCCCGCCGGGCTTTTCCGCCACAGTGGGGACAGGTCGTCTGAACAAAATCCGCATCACCCTTTAACGGGGACTCTCCGGTTGGTTTAAAGGCCACCTCGGTGGGCAGCAGTACCGGCAGTTGGTCCTCGGGAACCGGAAGGGCGCCGCATTGCTCACAATAAATAATAGGAATGGGGGTTCCCCAGTAACGCTGGCGGGAAATTAACCAGTCCCGCAGTCTGAAGTTTACCAGCCCCTGGCCAATGCCCTTTTGTTCGGCGTATTCGATGACTTTGCGAATGCCCTGCTGATTGGGCGTGCCGTCAAAGGGCCCGGAATGAATCATAAATCCGGCCGAAACATAGGCCTCTGTCATTTGGTCCGGGTGCAATGCTTTCTCTTTGGAGGGAGTGATAACCACTTTGATGGGCAGGTCGTACTTCCGGGCAAACTCAAAGTCCCTTTCATCGTGAGCCGGCACACCCATCACAGCTCCGGTGCCGTAATGATAAAGCACGTAATTGGCTGTTAGAATCGGTACTTTTTCTCCATTAAAGGGGTTAATACAATAGGCCCCGGTAAAGACGCCTTCTTTTTCGGTACTGGTCCGGGCCAGCTCCGTTTGTTTGGCCACCCGGTTTACAAACTCCGCTACTTTGGCCTCCTGGGGCGTCCCTGCCGAAAGTTTGGCCACCAGGGGATGTTCCGCCGCCAGCACCATATAGGTTACACCGTAAACCGTATCGGGCCGGGTGGTAAAGACCTTGATTTCATCGTCGGTGCCGTCCACCTTAAAGGCCAGTTCAGCACCCTCGCTGCGGCCAATCCAGTTTTCCTGCATGATCTTTACTTTATCCGGCCAGCCTTCAAGCTTTTTAAGATCATCCAGCAGGCGCTGAGAATAATCCGTAATGCGAAAGAACCATTGATCCAGTTCCTTTTGCTCAACGGTTGCGCTGCAGCGCTCGCAGCTTCCCTCCACCACCTGCTCGTTGGCCAGCACGGTGGCACATGCCGGACACCAGTTTACCCGGGCGTGTTTTTTATAACATAATCCCTGCTTATAAAGCTGGAGAAACAGCCACTGGCCCCATCTGTAGTATTCCGGATGGCAGGTGGCCACTTCCCGCCGCCAGTCATAGCTCAGGCCCAGTTGCTTTAACTGTGCTTTCATCTGTTCAATATTGTCCCAGGTCCAGGTCGCCGGGGGAATCCCGTGTTTAATGGCCGCATTTTCCGCCGGCAGCCCAAAGGCGTCCCAGCCCATGGGATGCAGAACATCAAAGCCCTGCATGGTTTTAAAGCGAGCCACCACATCCCCAATGGAATAGTTACGAACATGGCCCATGTGCAGCTTGCCCGAGGGATAGGGAAACATTTCCAGACAATAATATTTGGGTCGTTCGGAATCATCGGGAACTTGATAAATATTTTCCTGCTCCCAATATTGCTGCCATTTTTTCTCTATTTCCTTGAAGTCATAGTGCTCCTGCAAAATACTTCCTCCTACCTACATCACGATTCATTCTCGATTTTTACCTGCTGATCGTTTTATTCTTTCAACCGGGTTTCCTCGAGAATTTTACCATGATTTCGGCTTTATTTCAATCATTGCTAGGCGGTTTCAATCTTTGTCAGGTTTTCCAGTCCCAGGGCGGTGATGGCTTGTTCCCTGAGCTTATATTTTTGTATTTTGCCGCTGGCAGTGATGGGATAGTGATCGATAAATAATACATAGGAAGGAATTTTATATTTAGCGATTTTATCCCTACAATAGTCCTGAATTTCTTCCTTGGTCAGGGTAACGCCTTCCCGGAGCTGAACGTAGGCCAGGACCTCCTCGCCGTACTTCATACTGGGAACCCCCACCACCTGAACATCTTTAATTAAAGGATGAGTATACAGAAATTCTTCGATTTCCCGGGGGTAAACGTTTTCTCCCCCACGGATAATCATATCCTTCAGGCGTCCGGTAATTTTAAAATAACCCTTTTCATCCATAATGCCCAGGTCGCCGGTGTGCAGCCAGCCGTCCTGGTCTATGGCCTGAGCGGTGGCCTCAGGCATTTTATAATACCCCTTCATGACATTGTATCCCCTGCTGCAGATTTCACCCTGAATACCCGGCGGACAATCTTCTCCGGTTTCCGGATCTACGATCTTGGCTTCTACATTGGGGATCACTTTTCCCACCGTGGCAACCCGCAGTTCAATGGGATCGTCCGTTCGGGTCATGGTAATGGCCGGTGAAGCTTCCGTTTGACCGTAGGTGATGGTGATCTCTTTCATTCCCATCCGGTCCACCACCGCCTTCATCACCTCAATGGGACAAGGGGAACCCGCCATAATACCGGTACGCAGGCTGCTGACGTCATAATTTCCCTTGGCCAGTTCTTCCAGCTCCATAATAAACATGGTGGGAACGCCGTGCAGAGCGGTGCAGCGTTCCTGATCCACGATTTCCAACACTCGCACGGGATTGAAAACTTCCAGGGGTACCATGGTGGCCCCGGAAACCACACAGGTCATGGTTCCCAGCACGCAACCAAAGCAATGGAAAAAGGGAACGGTAATTAACAGTCGGTCCCGCTCGGAAAAGGCCATACAGTTGGCGATGCTGTGGGCATTATTGACAAGATTGGTATGGGTCAGCATCACTCCTTTGGGAAATCCGGTGGTCCCGGAGGTATACTGCATGTTGATGCAATCATCCGGGTCCAGGCTGGCCTGGCGTGCATCCAGTTCTTCATCGGTTATCTGATTAGCCAGTTCTAAAAGATCATTCCAGTTCAACATCCCCGGCTGGGCTTCTTCGCCGATAAAGATGATATTTTTCAGCAGGGGCAGACGGGCGGAATTTAACTGTCCCGGCGGACAATCCTTCAGTTCCGGACAAAGTTCATTGATAATTTTTAAATAATTGGTTGTCTTGGTTCCACCGATCATGACCAAGGTGGTGGCATCCGACTGCTGAAGCAGGTACTCCACTTCAAAGCTTTTATAGTTGGTATTCACCGTAACCAGCACCGCGCCCATTTTGCCGGTGGTAAATTGCAGGGTTACCCATTCTGGAACATTGGTGGCCCATATGGCAATATGCTCGCCCTTTTGAATGCCAAGGGCCATTAACCCTTTGGCTACTTTCCGGCACAGCCGGTTAAATTCCTGGTAACTGAGACGTAGATCCCTATGATTATAAACCAGTGCGTCGTTTTCCGGGAATTGTGCCGCGGTTCGATCCAGCAGAGCACCCACCGTGATTCTGTCAAGTTTTTGCATCGTATCCCTCCCAAGCTGTTTTTTGAACATTCTGTTTTAATTTTTTAAACCTCTAACCCCTTCAGGACAAGCCGTGATAAAAATAATAAAACCCCTCATCCCACGTAGGGACGAGAGGTTACTCCCGCGGTACCACCCCGGTTGATAAGTATGAAAACACTTATCCCCTTAAAAGCTGTAACGGGCAAACCCGGCCCGGTGTACGGATGCCTTTCCACCGGACGTCTCCGGGGCGAGATTCAGCAATTACGCACGCTGCCTTACACCATCCGGCAGCTCTCTGATGAGCGGTTTTGCCTACTGCTCCCCATCAAGGACTTTTATAGCGATATAGTGGTAATTATAAACAAATTCATAGGTTATTGTCAATGAAAGTTTTGAAAATTAGCCCTTTGCAGAAACTTCCACCACTTGTGCGTCACCCCAAAGTCGTTCCAAATTATAGAAGCTTCTCTCCATTTCCTGGAACACATGAATGACCACATCACCATAATCCAACAACACCCATGTACCTTCCCGAAAACCTTCCCTGCGCAAAGGCCGGACGCCGGATTCCTCCAGTTGGTCCTGTATATGCTCCGCAACGGCTTGCACCTGGGTACTGGAACGTCCGGTGCAAATCAGAAAATAATCGCAAATAATGGAGATATGCCTGATATCCAGCACCGTGATATCGGTTGCCTTTTTGTCCTCGGCAGCCCGGTAAGCAATATCAAGCACTTGTTGTGGATTAAGCGTCAATCAAACCCCTCCTAATTAAACTTAAGATCATTATATCCTATTCCACTATTTTCTAAAAGACCCCCTTGCGGTCAGGACCGCATTGCGGGCCTTCACACTGGTGGGATGGAGCAGGCATCCGATTTTTAAGGCATAGCGAATACTTTCATCGATGCACAGCAGCAGGGCTTCATCCAAATCCTTTTCAGCCCGCTTACGGATTTCCTCCACAGCACCGTGGCGGCGGTTGGGTTCCATTTTATCGGCTACAAAAATTATCTTGTCCAGTTGATTCATGTAGGGGGAGCCTACGGTATGTACGGCAATGGCATTTAAAATATCCGGGTCATTCACACCGAATTCCTCCCGGGCCATAACCGCTCCCACCGGGCCATGCAGCAGCAGGGGCATGGCAAAACCGTATTCACTGACTTGTAAATTGGCTTTTTTAGCCCTGTTCAGCATTTCGTTATCATCAAAGTCCCGGGCAATATCGTGAAGCAGTCCGGCTAACCAGGCTTTCCGGGGCTCCAGTCCAAATCTTTTGGCCAGCATTTCCGCTGTTTCGGCAACACCCAGCAAATGTTTAAAACGTTCCTCCGGTATACGAATCTGCAGGTGGCTTTTTATAGACTCTTCATTATACATCTTTTTTCCTCCTCATCCCAGTATACGAGAAAAAACCCCCATTTCCAGAGGAATGGAGGTTTAGAAAACCACTAAGCCCTGCCGGCTTCACGGCTTTTTGCTTCGTTCACGGTGATAACCCTGCCATTCAAATCGGTACCATTTAGGGCAGCTACCATTTTTTCGGCATCCTCATCATTGACTTCAACAAAACCAAACCCCCGAGAACGACCTGTTTCACGGTCTGTAATCACCCGGCTGCTTATCACTTCACCGTATTGTGAAAAAGCCTCTTGTAAATCTTCTGCTTTGGTAGCCCATGGTAGATTTCCTACATATAACGTTGCCACTTAAGTCACCTCTTTCCAGTTGGATCTATGTTTCGGTTGTAAACGTATTATTTGCAAAAGATGACGATGAAATGCGGCTCATTACACGCTAAGTTATTTCCAATTAAGGGAATAAAAGTTTTTCATTGATTTACTTGTAGATTCCATGGGATAAAATATATTCCTCCACAGACTCGGGCAATAAATATTTAATACTTTTATTCTCCCTAACTCTTCTACGAATATCGGTGGATGAAATGGACAGGGCGGGAACCTCCAAGGATATAATATTATCAAGGACCTTCCCGGAAAGGGAACACAAGTTTTTTTTCAGGCCTTTAAGGTCATATCCGGGCCGGGTGGCGGCAATGAAGGTACACATAGCCAGCAGTTCCTCGGCTTTTTTCCAGGTGATGATTTCAAGAACCGCATCCGCCCCGGTGATGAAATAGATTTCTCCTACACCATAACGTTCTTTTACTTCCTTAACCGTATCAATGGTATAGGAAGGCCCGTCCCGCTCCACTTCTAAAGTAGACACCTCAAAAAACCGGTTGCTGGCCGTAGCTAACCGAGCCATATTCACCCTGTGCAGGGGTTCCGATATCCTTTGTCCGGTTTTGTGGGGGGGTCTGGCCGCAGGAACAAAGATTACTTTATGTAAATTAAACTGCTGTCGAACCTCTTCCGCCACCACCAGATGTCCATGATGAATGGGATCAAAGGTTCCACCCATGATGCAGATACGGTTCATGGCTTACTTCCCCTCGCCTATGTTACAGTCATTGTATAAATTGATTAACCAAAAAGCAATACCATAAAAAAAACCCCTGTTTGCACAAGGGTCACAATAAAATAAACCCGCGTAGATTATTGCTTAAACGTATTTTAAGCCGATTGGCTAAAACCTATTCAATTCACTTTACATTTTTCATGGCTGTTATAATTTTATCATAAGTCTTATGCCATGCTTCAGAGATGACCCGGGTATCTCCGATAACAGCCATAAAGTTGCTGTCTCCATCCCAGCGGGGAACCACATGAATATGGAGGTGGCCCGGAATACCCGCCCCGGCTACCTTGCCCAAATTGATACCCAGGTTAAATCCATGGGGGCTGCCAAAGGCGGTGCGGAGCACCCGGACCATCTCTTGGGATACCTTCATTAATTCGGTCAGTTCATCGTCGGTCAGTTCGGAAATATCACCCACATGTCTTTTCGGAGCAATAAGCAGGTGTCCGTTATTATAAGGATATAAATTCATAATGACAAAGGTTTTATCCCCACGATATACCACCAAATTTTCTTTGTCTTCGGTGGAGTTTAATTTCTCACAAAAAATACAGCCTGTTTGAGGTTTCCCAATATATACGGACCTCCAGGGCGCCCATAAATTCTCCATGCGGCCACAGCCTCCTTACGCTACTCTTTACCTCGTAATTCTATTTTAAATTAAAATTCCCTGTTGCCATCCAGAAAATAACCCCGCCACCTGGGCGGGGTTATGTGAATTTATTTCTTTTTGAGGTATTTTTTGCGCAGATAGCTGGAGTAGCACACGGCCAGAGGATTGTGCCCCAGGACACGGTCTTTAACGGCAAAGGTGGTTACCGGAGCCTTAGAGTATTTCTTGAATAAAATATCATGGCCCACACACAATCCCACTTCCAGGTTCAGTTCCGTTTCCTTCTTATTTAACATCTTAGCCTGCAAAACCGGATTGCAGAGGATCTCCACTTTTTCCTCTTTTACTTTAGGAACATCAAAGTCCTCTTTTTTCGGTCCTCCAATTTTACAGCAGGTGGAATGCACCTCAAAGTACTGGGACAAGATTTCCTCCAGTACGGCGGCCTCATCGGCCAAACCCACGCAGAAGGCCATACCGATTTTCTTGTAGCCCATGGCCTGAGCGAACTTAATCACTTCGTCCAGGCGGGACAAATTATTGCCGCACTCTTTTTGAAAATGTCCGCTTAACCGGTGAAAGGGTTTATTTGCTTCTTCCAGGCATTCGTCTATACTCATCTTACCACCGGTGCAATCGAAGCCTTCTTTGTCACACTTATTTCTGGGTTTCATCTTACAGGAAGCACACTTCATTGCGCTGGACCCCCTTGTTAATTACCATGCTGCGGGATTTTTAGATTTAGATACCAATACCCGTGGCTGCTTTAATCATCGGACCAAACATGTATTTAATGCCTACATAGAGAAGCACAAAGGCCAGGAAATATTTTAACTTGCGGCCGTCGATGAACTTGGAAAGATGTGCGGCAACAACGGTACCAATGGCCACACCAACTAATTCAAAAGCCAGGAATGAAAGATCCATTTGACTGCCCATGTTGATATAGTTGGCAATACTGGTTAAAGAAGATACCAGAATGGAAAGTACGGAAGTTCCGGCCACAATATACATGGGGAAACCCATAATACTGGTCATGAAGGGAACCAGCAGAAATCCGCCGCCCACACCCAGGGATGCGGAAATGATGGCCACAATAATACCGGTGATGAAGGGTGTTAAAGCATTGTACTTAAATTCCTGACCGGCAAAGGTGAAGGTATTCTGCATTCCGATTTGACTAAATTTAACACCGATTTCTTTAATTTCATTCAGTTTGCCGGCAGCCTTGAGCTCTTTTACTTTCGCGGCAAAGGCCTTGTTGGCCTCCTTTACACTCTTTTGACTTTCCATAAACTTCTGGGTGCATTCGTAAAACAAACGGAAGGAAATCAACAGGGTAAAGAAGCCGAAATAGGGTTGGAAGGTTTTCATTTCAGCCAAAAAGTTTGAAGAAAAATAAGAACCGATAAGAGCGCCGATAATTCCCCCTAGACCCAGAGCGACGGCAGTGGGAACCACGATCCTTTTTTCACGAAGATATAAAGGAGTCCCGACGATGGGGCTGACAAGGGTTAATACTTGGTTCATGGGTTTTACCATATTGGCTTTTTTAATGCCAAAAACCGTCATATGACCTACACCGGCTAAAATCCCACCCGCTGCGCCTACGGTGGTAAATACATACCCTACAAAAATACCCCAGAGAATCAGGGCGATAGGGCTGGCATCAACTCCGGCCATTGAAAAATGCATAATAGAAATCCTCCATTCTTCTATTTTTCTGTTAATCCAGAGACAGGGTCTAAAGCAACCCGGGGACGAAACTTCACCCAGATGCCTTTACAGAACTTTACAAAGTAAAATAATACATAAGCCATTAAATAAGCTGCAAAAATATGAATTTCCCAGTCAACCACCGGAAGGGTAATCGTCTTCCACTTCATACTGATTAACCAAATAATTAAAATATGAGGAAGCAAACTATAAATCGCATCCACAGCAATGGCGGTTAAATAATCAAAAAACACTTCCCTCATTTCCGTTTGCAGAGACCGGTAGGCTGCCACGTCTCCTATCTCAACCGCCACATTGGAAAGTTCATCCAGTTCCTGGTATTGTTTCTTCAGACGTTGTATCTTTTTTCCATGGGGGTCTTTAAGAGCTTTCAGCAACGAAATTACTTTATCCATGGCACATGCCTCACTTACATTTATTTTCCCAATCGCAAGAAATCAGAAACAAGTATGAAATCTAAAATAATTCTTTCATTTATCCCCCTCTCTCTTTTTACATTTTTTTCGCGATTACCTTGTTAATAAAATATCAAACTTTCGTCCTGTATTCATGTCACACCCACGACTCTATTTATGTCATTATTTTTACTTATTTTTTGTCTTGTATTTTACATTTAAAATGTCATACGTAGGACAGAATGCTATTTTTTCTTAACGATCCTTTATCCTGACGAAAAAATAGAGAAGAGGCTGGTCATTAACCAACCTCTTCCCGGATGGATTATTCCATTAAACAATCCACTTCGTCAGCTTCTCATTATCGAGAATATACATCTCCCGTCCTTCAATGGCAATGCTTTTTTCCTGTTTAAAGGTGTTCAGCAAAGACGTTACGGTCTGCCTGGAGGTGCCGATCATGCAGGCAATTTCTTCATGAGTCAGACGCAAATCAATTTTTGTGCCATTCTCCGATTCAATTCCTGCCCGCTCCGCCATTTTTAATAACAACATGGCTAAACGTCCCGGGACCTGCCAGCACACCATTTCATGAATAATGGCTTCCGCCTCTCTCATTCGGACACCGAGGGTTTTAGCCACTTTAATGGCAATGGAGGGATGCTGTTCAAGCAGTTCCTCAAACCGGCCCTTGCGCACCACCACCAGTGTGGCGTCATTAATGGCTCCGGCAAAGCAGGTACGCTCCCCGTGATAAAGCGTTTCCGCCAAGCCCATTAATTCTCCGGGACTTCTCATGCTACCCACGGTCACCCTTCGGCCATCGGCGGTAATACGGTAAATTTTCACAAAACCCTCTTCAATCAAATAAATCCGGTCGGCAGTATCCCCGGCGGCAAAGATAATCTGTCCTTTAGGGTAATGAACAGCAGACCCATATTCTCTAATCAGGTTCTTTTCATGTTCTTCCAAGGCTAAAGGCTCATAATTGATGTTTTCCATCCAGAGCATCCCTCCTGAACCGGTAGGTAATTTTGAAAAATTTATAGATCCTCATGCTGAGGTTGAAAAACAACATTACCAAAAGGTCTATCCAATTCTTATATTCTAACTCAGTTTACCGGGAATCATCAACAGTTAATAAAAATTTATAGGATTCTTTTATGGTTTACCGGTATAAAGGATTTTACCCAAGAAAAGCAGTTGGGAGATTTTTAGAGTGATTGTTTAAACCAAGACTTTATACCAATAATAACTACGGACGAAAACACACCGTTCTAATTGGATTTTTTGCATGCTAAAAAAATTATTTTTTAAATACTTTATATACATACCATAATTATACAGGCTTTTGCTTCATATACCAAATGTTTAATCAGCCTCAATTTATCTAAAAGCAAGTATTTATGCCGGAAAATTCAAGTTTTGCCATAGGGTAGCAAAAAGATGAAAAAACCACAGGCCTTATTAGGCGTCCTTGCTCCTTTAGTCTATTTGTGGGCAGTCATTTTAGGCGGTTTGCTCCAAAAAGACTACAGTCATGTGACCCAAGCGATCAGTGAATTAACCACCCGGAACGCTCCGTACAAAGTGCTGTTGGATGGCCTCTTTACCATCTACAATTTTTTCATTATCTTTTTTGGGGTTTTGGCCTTCCTATCCCTAAAAAAATTCAATCTGAAAAGCCTTATGACGTCCATGATTTTATTATCGCTTACCGGGGTCTTTGGCCTGCTGATGGGATTTTTCCCTATGGATAAAAGGGGCTCGGAAGCGACCTGGCAAGGCATCCTGCATATCATTCTGGCAGGCATACTGTCTCCCACGACTCTATTGGTCCTATTACTGTCTGGTCTTGGTTTCAGGCGGGTCAAAGGCTTGGAAGGATTTGCGGCTTATTCCCTCTGGTCCGCCTTTGGCCTTTTCATTACAGGAATACTGGCTGCTTTCAGTGCAGCCAATGGATTCTTACTAACCGGGTTGCTGGAAAGGCTCACCATCGGAGCTTTTTTACAGTGGATCACCGCGCTGTCCCTTCAGTTTTACAGAAAATTTTTGTGACGGATAGTGCAAAATCAAGTCCAAGTTTAGCAAAATAAATCCCGCCGTCTCATGCTTCGGCGGGGCTGAAATTAATAATTGCTTAACTTTAAATTGTTGTCATCATCCAAAAATATTTCAACCCGGGTTAGCCGGTCTTCCAACACTTTACTCCTCCTGCCTACCTGAACGCATACGCCGGGGTAAACAACATCCAGCTTAATCTTTTTCCCTTCAGCTACCGCCAGGCGAGTTTTGGTACCCATTTCCGAACCCGCTTCGCAAATGTACAAATAATCACCGGCGTAAATGTTTCCTCCCCTAAACACACCGGTTATGCTTACCGCCCCGCCGGAGTGGATTCCTGTATTAAAACAACCGGGTCCGTTGACCTGAACATCACCGGGGCTGGCAATGGTGGAATTCAAAGCACAGGTTAACCGAATGGTGCCATGGGAGTGGCTGACGGAATCTACATAATTTAACACATCCCGAATATTATCTATACAGCTCTTGAAATCCTCGGGGCCTGTAAAATTAATGATATTGATTCCCACCAGTTGGTTAACGGCACCCGTCAACATCTCTTCATAAACTCCCAAAAGCTTTAGATCATATTCCTTCAGCTTTCTTTCCAGGGTTTCGGCGTAACTAAGCTCTTGCCTATATTTTTTTTCCTTTAAAAAGGTCAGGATGTGCCCAAAACGAACCTTCTGGGTACTGGAAATATAACGGTAGTTTTCCAGCGCCACCCCATAGACCTTATCCAAATACTGGTACAGCCGCTTGATCAGGGGCTCGATGGCTTGGGTCAGAATAACAAAACCGCCGGCAATCAGCTCACCGTTTACCACATTGCCCTTAACAATAATATTGGACCCGGCCGTGACCTTGGCTCCAGTCACCAAACTGGACACAATAACATCCCCGGTGGCGCTGACACTCATGCCGTTATCCACACAGCCTGCAATTTGAACATTGCCCCGGAAACGAATGTTGCCTGTTCCCAAATTGACATCACCAGGATGGTATAATACCGAATCAACAGTAACGGTCCAGTTGACGCCCCTCTTTTTGACCTTCGGCAACCCCTCTGTGACTGCAAAGGCTTTTTTACCATCGTCGGTCAGTTCCACTCCTTTGCCGGCCAGTAAATTAAATTGGACCGGTTCTGTGGGGGGAATAATCCGGCCGCTGACATCCTTGCCCGGCAGACCCATTTGCGGATCATAATTTAAGGCCAAGGGATCACCAACGCCAACCGTAGGTAGTTTATTAATTTCCTTAAAATCAATGTTCCCTGCGTTTTCTAAAGTCTTGGCCATATCCAGGGATTCATCAAAGAATAATTCAACCTTACCGTCTTCAGGGAGGGTGGGAGCCTGACCCCTGGCAACCTCCACCATTCCGTCGTAAGGATATTCAATTAACTGCTTAATAATGGTATAATCAATGCCATACTCAACGCCCTGTTTCTGGAGTAATTTCAGGATTCCTTCAAAATTAACGGGAGCAAATTTGGTCCGTTTTTGTTGTGCTCTGAGAACCAAACAATGACTGGCCCCGGCATCCATTAATTTATATGAAATTAAATCATCGGTTTTAATTTCCAGGTAAGCCGACAGCTTATCCTGGGAAACATGCACTTTAATAAATCCGGGCTCCTTATGGGAAAGAGGCAATACCTTGATCTCATCGGCTGCGGAGACTTCTATGGCTGCCTCCACGGGCACTCCGTTGACATGAATAGTAATGCCTGTACAGGGAGTAAGGGTTGCTTTGGCCTGACCCTGCTCGGGATCTTTGACAAAAATTTGTCCTTCCTGAACCCAGGCCAATCCGTGCCGGGCGGCGGATTCCGGCTTTCCTCCAGCAACAACGCCCTTCCCCGGCGCCGGTTGAAGGTCAAGCTTTTTCAGAGCCTCTTCGGGACTTAGTAGATTTTGCTGATCCAGCCAATGCACAAAGGCCGCCACCACCGCAGGGTCAAACTGGGTAAACACCATTTTTTCAAGTTCCGTCACCGCATCCTTCAGGCACAGGGATTTCTTGTAACACCGGTCTTCCGTCATGGCGTCAAAGGCGTCGGCTACGGCAATGATTCTTGACAGCAGGGGAATATTTTCACCCTTTAAGCCGTAGGGATAACCGGTACCGTCGTACCTCTCATGGTGGCATTCCACCGCCTGGGCCAAATCCTTGATTAGTGGAATGGATCTTATGATATCGGCACTTCTTTTGGAGTGGGTTTTCACCAGATCAAATTCTTCCCGATCCAGCTTGCCCGGTTTAAAAAGCACTTTCTCGGAAATGCCAAATTTGCCTACGTCATGAAAGATTCCTACAATGTAAAGGGATTTCAGTTGAGCCTTATCCAGCCCCATGGCTGTACCGATGGCAAGGGCATACAGCGCCACATTGCGGGAATGTCGTCCGGTGGTCTTATCCCTGAGGTCAATGGTTGCCAGCAGCATATCGGCGATTTGTTTTAATTCCTCTTCAATTTCCGGAATGGGAAGCTTAATCATCGACGTCAGGGAATAATCCATTATTATTTTTCACAACCTTCCAAAATAACTCTGAAACTTATTCTTATTTAAAATTACTAGATCAACTACAATTTGTAAATAAAAATGTTATTTTTTCCATGGGCTTCAACTATCATATCTTTTTAATGTTAAAAATCAGGTGCAAGAATCTTTAAAAATTATTTAATGCCATTGTTGAAGAATAAGGAAAGACCTATTATGAAGGAGCGACCCATGATGGCCAGCAAGGAACCAAGCATCTTTCGTCCCCCCGGCGAAGCAAACAGTTTTCTTTTGCGCGTGACCCAGGGCTGTTCCCATAATCAGTGCACCTTTTGCAGCATGTACCGGCAAGTCCGGTTTAGAGTAAGATCCTGGACAGAAGTAGAAAAGGAAATCATTCAGACCGCCCTTCATCATCCTTTTCTGCGGCGGGTTTTTCTAGCGGACGGAAACGCCCTGGTCCTGGGTACAGCCAAATTATTAAACATTATCAATACACTGCACAGGCATTTTCCAAAGCTATCCCGGGTAACTTGTTACGCTGCTCCCGGGGATATTTTAAAAAAATCTCCACAAGAATTGGACGCATTAAAACAAGCCGGTTTACGAATGATCTATATGGGCATTGAAAGCGGTGATGATGGGGTTTTGGCGGCAGTAAACAAAGGGATCACTTCCGACGGCATCATAACCGCTGGGCAAAAGGTTTTACAGGCCGGTATGAAACTCTCCACCATGGTGATCCTGGGTTTGGGAGGCCGGGAAAAAAGCAGGGTCCATGCTGCTAACACCGCTCAGGTCATTAGCCTTATTAACCCCACCATGCTGAACTTCCTAACCCTGACCCTTTATGACGGTACACCTCTAAAGGAAGAAGCCAGCAAGGGCAACTTTCAACCTTTAACCCCGCTGGAAACCTTGTTCGAACTAAAGGAGATACTGGAACAAGTCTCGTTGGTCCGGCCTTGTATTTTACGCAGCGATCATCTGTCCAACCCTTTACCCTTAGCCGGTATCCTGCCCAAGGATCAAAAAAATCTTTTGCAGGATGTTGCATCGCTCCTGCCAACCCTGCAGATAAGGTCCCCTTTTTTGTGATATGAAAAGTGAAAGGGATTGTTGCAAAAAACTAGAATGGTGGGATTGCGCAGCCTTTATTTCCAAAATAAAAAAACAATAGAACGCGGATTTTACGGATTTCCGCGGATTCCCACAGATTTTATAATTTTAATTAAAATCCGCGGAAATCCGTAAAATCCGTTTAATCCGTGTTCTATTTCTTTTTTGCCGATTGTTCCTATGTTATCTGCCGTTCTTGAAGCGCACTGCAAAGTCGTTTTGCGACAGTTCCTTCATTTCTTACCGGAACCATATATTGCGAAAGGAAATATCCTGCAGCAGATTTTGCCCGGTCTCCTTGCCTCGTTTCATAATATAACCGATAAATGCCTTTAAAAAGCTCTCCCAAATGCGTGCCACCATTTTGGCATCGGCCTTGCTGCGTGCCCGGATCACCATGCTGGCGTCCACAGCCCGCCGCAAATCCTCCAGCACCTTGGAGAGATGGGTGGTTAATTCATCTGCACCGGTCAATCACCCTCCTCCTTTTCCTCTCATTCCGATTGATTGGAAGGCGGCTTCTCCTGGGTCATTCTGGAAACCGAATCCTTTAGCCGATTAAAGTTTGCTTCGCTGACAATATCCTCAAATTCCTCTTTGGCCTGGGTAAAAAAACCTTGGGCACGGTCTGTTACTTCTATGGTTTCTTCCACCGCCTTACGGGCCAGACCCCGCATGGATTTTCCCAATGAGGGTAGAAACAGTAGTCCCAGCAGCGATGCCCCCACACCCCAGCCAAAACTGCGGCGATCAATGGTTTTTACCGGCTCGGTCAGTCGGTTGAAAAAGCCGCCATATCCTTCCGCCCCATTGCCTGCCTGCAAACTCTGCACTAAATCGGGCACACCCATTCCCTGCTGGCGGGTCTCCTGCAGCAATTCATAAACCATTTGTCTTAACCGGGGATCCGGGGTTTGTCCCCCGGGGCGGTTCATAGCGCTCACAGACCTCAGTTCATTTAAGAGGTTTCTTCTTAGCAGCATCCGTTGGCGCTGATAGTCGTATTCCTCCTGTTCAGCCCAATCCAAATCAAATTCGGGAGGTCTTCGATTTCTATACATCGGCGCCGGTGCAGGACACCAGCCCCAATATCGTCCGGGCCCCATCCCCCTGCCCCGTCCATACCTGCGTCCACCGTACCCTCCGAATTCTTGACGATCAAAATTAGCGTTATAATTGTTTTCCTGCCATTCTCTTCTCGCCTCTAAGTCATTTAAAATCTCTTCTTTAAGTTGACCCATCATTTCCGGGTCGTAAGCATTATTCTGGGTCTGCATTACTTTTGATTTAACCCCCTCTCTTGTTAATAAATGTAATATTCCCTTAAAATTGTTAATTATTACAATGACTTAGCATGGTTTTGCGAACCTTTCTCTTCGTATTGCGAAAGGCAAGAAGGTAAAAACTAAACTAAGTTTTAAAATAAGGAGGTGAGAAAAAATGCGGTGGTTAGTGGCCAGGCCATTACAAACACTGTCTCCCTTAGGACTGGTGGCCGTAGGAACCGTAGTTGGAATCGTTGGAGTGCCGGCTCTAAAAAAGACCGCCCGGGGCATTGCCGTTATGACCGTCAGAGGCGCGCTTGCTATAAATGATGTAATGAAGGGTACCCGTAACTCCGTAAGCCAAGGTTTTAATGATATCATGCAGGAAGTCCGGTCAAATTCGGACGAAGTCACACCGAGCAGCCGCACCGTATTCCAGCCAGTGGAAGGAGGCAATTTTACAACCCCACCTTCCCATGCTGGAAGAACCACCCAGGATGTGGCCGAAACCCATCCGGTGGGGAATGAAATGAAGAATTCCCTTTCTAAAAATCGGGCGAAACCCATTGCCAGCAAAACAAAATCTAAAAAAGCGAATGAGGAAGGTCTAAAATAGATTCATGAACATTCATCCGCTGCCCCTAAGAAATGGGCAGCGGATGAATGTTCTTTTTGGTTTGTCTAAGCCTTCTGCTTTGCCAAGAGGCTGTCAAAAACTTATCAAAAATATAGGTTACACCGGAAGCTCCGAACACGGTGATTAAATCCGCCGGACCCAGGGAGGAAGTTTTGAAGATTCTCCTTCCCACCGGCAAATAGAGAGCCCCGGCCAGCAGCACCGCAGATAAAGCGAGGGAACCCAGCAGATACCGGCTGTATTTCTCTTTTCGGCTCCGCTCACTGCATTCCAGGGAAAACAACAATTTACTGGTGATAAAAGAAGCCAGCAGCACCGTCCGTGCCCGTCCTAAATCCCCCTGTTTTAAAACCCGGTGATAGGTTTCCAAACCCACCAGCCCGGTGGCAACACCCCGGGTGAAGATTTGCCGGCCCAACCCGTTGTCAAAAAAGCCTTTTTGGGTTGACCTGGGCGGTTGCTTCATCAGCCGCGGGGTTGGCGGTTCCACTCCCAGGGCCAGAGCCGGCAGACCGTCCCCCAGTACATTCAGAAAGAGCAGTTGGATGGGAAGCAGCGGCATTTCCAGACCCAAAAGCACCGCCAGAAAAACAATCAATACCAGACCGACGTTGGTAGCCAGCAGATAACGGACAGAACGGCGAATATTGCCGTAGATTCCCCGTCCCTGTTCCACCGCAGACACCAGGGTAGTAAAATTATCATCGGCTAAAACAATATCGGCAGCCTGCTTGGTTACATCGGTTCCCGATTTTCCCATGGCCACTCCGATATCTCCTTCTTTTACCGCCGGGGCATCATTAATGCCGTCTCCCACCATGGCCAGGATTTCTCCCTGACTCCGGAAGGCCTTCACCAAACGAAGTTTTTGTCCGGGCAATACTCTGGCAAAAACCCGGATGTCCCGAATGGTCGCCGTCAACTCATAATCGTTAAGCCGGTCCATCTCGCTTCCGGTCAGTACTCGAGAATTATCGGTAATCCCCACCATCCTGGCAATGGCCAGGGCGGTATGAGGGTGGTCCCCGGTGATCATAGCCACTTTAATCCCTGCCCGGTGACAGGTGGCCACCGCTTCCTTAACTCCTGGCCGCGGTGGATCAACCATTCCTACCAGTCCAAGTAAAACTAGATCCTCCTCCGGGTCCTCCAGTTCCGGCTGAGGCAGGGGTTTGTAGGCCATGGCCAAAACCCGCATAGCCTCTCCGGTCATCTTCTCGTTGGCCTCCATGACTTCGGCCCGTTCTTTCAGGGTCAGAGGCGCTACCCCGCCGTTCCTTTGCATCTGGGTACAGCGCTGAATGATCATTTCCGGAGCCCCTTTGATAAAGGCCACGGTTCCATGCTTTTCTTCCCGGCAAAGGGCGGTCATCCTCAACCTTTCCGCGTCAAAGGGCATTTCCCGGATGCGACGCCATTTCTCTCTTAATTCTTTATAATTGATCTCCTGGTGTACGGCCGCCAGCAACAGTGCTCCTTCGGTGGGATCTCCGTCCACCCGCCAGTGGGATTTTTCTTTGGCCGATCCAGGACGGTTCCAGAGCAGATTGGCGTCATTGCATAATATTCCCGCTGTCAACAGCGCTCTAAGATCCTCCGGGTTCCCCTCACTCCCAAGGGGTTTAAGCATCGGTTGATCCATTTGGGCCTGCCACCACTGACCGCCGGTATAGGCTGCTTGAATTTGCTGACGGTTTTGTGTTAAGGTCCCGGTTTTGTCTGTACAGATAAGGGTAGCGCTGCCCAGGGTTTCCACGGCGGGCAGTCGACGCACAATGGCATTTTCCCTGGCCATTCTCCGTACACCGGAGGCCAGGGCAATGGTCACCACTGCCGGCAGCCCTTCCGGTATGGCCGCAACTGCTAGACTGACTCCGGTTAAAAACATTTTAAAAAGGGAGCCTCCCCGGAGGATTCCCGCCAGCACCACCAAACCGCTGACCGTCAGACAGTATTTCAGAATAACTCCGCCCACCTGGGCCATCCGGTTTTGTAAAGGAGTGAGTTCCTGTTCCTGCTGATTTAACATGCCGGCAATTTTTCCGATTTCGGTAGACATCCCCGTGGCAATCACCAGACCGGTTGCTTTTCCCCGGGTTATATTGGTGCCCATAAAAACTAGATTCTCACAGTCTAACAGGGGAATGCAGTCCGCCATCCGGCTGGCTTTTTTGACAACCGGATAAGCCTCTCCGGTTAAGGCGGATTCCTCCACTTCCAGTCCATGGGCTTCTATCAGACGCAAATCGGCGGGAACGCCATCTCCCTGTTCCAGTAAAACAACGTCCCCGGGCACCAGTTCACCGGCAGACACCCGCAGAATTTTACCATTTCTTTTTACTCTGGCTGTAGGAGCGGTCATTTTATTTAAAGCACGCAGCGCTCCTTCGGCTTTTTGTTCCTGCAGTACACCCAGTACGGCATTAATGACCAGAATGCTGGTGATCGCCAGGGCGTCGCCGAATTCACCCAGCAGCGCGCACACTCCGGCAGAAGCCACCAGGGTTTTGACCAAAAAATCCTTAAACTGACCCCAAAGTTTTTGCCAGAAACCCGAAGGGTTTTCCTCCTGCATTTTATTAAAACCAAATTGGGCGATTCGCCTGCGAACTTCATGCCCGGTTAAACCCTCGACCAAATCCGTTTTCAGTTTATGTAAAATTTCTTCTACGGACAAACTGTGCCAATTGCTGCACTGATAGGGCTGCAGATGATTTTCTTTAGCCAAGGCTTGTCCTTCTTCGGCTGCCAGGGCGGCGGCAATTTCCCCCTTGGTGCCTGAATATACCGAATCATCCATTCTCCGCCGGTTTTTACGTCCGGATAACAAGCGCAGAGAATTGGCGCCCACCGCGATGGAAGTCAAATTATTATAAACATTGGCGCTCATGGGAGAGAGCCAGCCCATGGCCCCCAGGGTCATCCCCACCGCATTGGCCGCCCGAACCAGGGCCAGGTTTTGCTTGGCCCTCTGTTCCGCCCTTAAGGCCAAGCGGAAAGCCTCCGGTAACAACGGCAGATCGGACATTAGCACATCTGCCCCCACCGGACTCAGACCTTGGCTAAGGCAAATGCTTAGAAGGGCCTCCTCGGATAATTTCGGCTCTTCATCACCGTCCATAACTACAGCTACTTTACGCCCCTGTTGGCTTAATTTTCTGATGATTTCAAGCTTTTCCCCAGGGGAGGACGGGCACCAGATATGGGTCAGCCCTAATTCCCTGACCGTCTGTTTTAGCACCGCATGTTCCGGTTTCACAAATAAACCAATATGAGGCATACCCAAGGCCCGCAGTTCGCGAATCATTTGGCGGAGCCCAGAGGCTTGACTTTGTTGAATGCCGACGACCCCTACCAGCTTACCTTGAAAAGCCACATACAGGGGCATCTGGGACAAATGCTGCATCCGTTTTGCCTTATAAGCAGCCTCCCTAATTTCAATGCCTTCCTTGACGAAGGTCTCCTCGTCCCCCACCAAAACCGTCCCGCTCTTGGAACCTGGGTTTCTTGCTTTATAATGAATGTTTCGGACTCTCTTTAACAGCAGGCTGAAAGGGTCTCTATTCTCTGCAGCGGCCCGCCCTATGAGAGCTTTCAGTTGCTCCTTACTGCTGTCGGACGTCGGAAAAAGATCTCCCAGGCAGTAGGTCATCGCGTTGTTGAATATTTCTGTTCCGGAAAAGATAACCGTATCCACTCCGCAGAGCCGTTCCAGTGTGCGTGGTTCCCGGAAAAAGATTCCCTTTTTACTTCCTTTGGCCATCACCGTTGTCACTGCCGTGGCAGCAGATATTCCGGCGGGAGACGGGTTGGCTGCCAGCAGCATGGCCAGGGACCGTTGAAATCCCCCTTTGCCGCCGGTGAGTCCTGCCAGGGAAGCCATTCCCAGGGTGGGCAGCATCACCTTGCGACCATACTCCTGGCCGGCCTCATCCCATTTTAAAGAAGTTTCCCTTGTTTCAGGCCGTGCCCCGGGTAACTGGGGCAGCATTTTGCGGTAATTCCTGAACACCAGAGATTGCCCCAAAGCCGTCAGGTTGGCCAGGGTTAGCACCAGTAATCCCGGTACGCTTTCCCGCAGCAAAATGGTTCCTAGAGCCAGACCACTGATCAGTAAATCATGATTGATTTTTCCCTTGGCCAATCCCTGAAATCCGCTGCGCAGGACAGGGTATCCGGAAATAATGGCGGTCACTGCGGCCACATTAAAAATGTGTGCATTTTGAGCCAGGGCGGTTCTACCGTACAAGGAATGTTTCAGTCCCAGATAAGCCAGCACACCGCCTCCCAAAGCCACATTCAACCATTGCCTGCGGATGGGTAAATCCTCCGGTTCTATCGGTTTCCGGGCTACTCGTTCCTCCTCTCTTAATCCTCTTGGTTCTTTTCCCTTGGTCCTGGAAGTAATTTTATTTAGAAACTTCAGAAGAACTCCCGGAGCAAGCCGGTCCTGAGCATACACTACCATCACCCTACCGGTCAAAGGATTGGCGTGTACCTCCCGAATTCCCGGCAGTTGCTTTGTCACTCGGGTTATGACTGCGCTCAAAGAAGGATTTTTCTTCAATTCAGGCAGATCTATTCTTATTCGGCCAGGCAGGGAATGAACGACTTTAACGCTCATTCTTCATCTCCTCTCGCAAGGATGCTAAACGCTATTTTTCTCTTCTTTATCATTTTTTATCAGAAAAATATCGTAAATCTCCTGTAAAGAAATATGCGGCGTTATTTGCATAAAATTCTGGCAAATTCCCAACTCTAATATGCGAGGTTTTTCCCATATAGGAGGACGGTAATGGCTTATCTATTTATTAAACATCATCTCCCGGGAAGAGTTCGGCTAGCAGTGCCCCTGCTGAGAAATAGAAAAGGATTGTGCCGGCAGTTGGAAAGCTTTTTAACCCTTTTACCGGAAATACATAGTAGCAAAGCAAATCCGCTTACCGGTTCCGTGCTTATACACTACCGCCCCCGGAGTTTTTCTCCTCGCTCTTTGCTTTTTATTACAGGAAACTATTTAAATCAGGCTGCCGGCCAACGATCGGAGGCCGCAGCAGCCTTCTGCGGTGGTCAGGCCTCGTTGGCCCCCGGCGATGAAAAAAAAGTGCCGGTTAAAACAATGGCCCCTGATGAACTGCCCATTCCTTTACAGGTGGCCCAGGTGACTCTGGGAGCCCTTGTTTTGTCGGTACTCACCCTGCGTAAATTCTTGGGTAAAAAGGGACATGGACACGGTGGAAGGGGATTTAATTTCTGTTCCGCAGCTACCTTGTTGGCCGCCTATCCCATTATGCGCAGCGGGATTAAAGGCATTGTGCAAGAAAAAAGGCTAAACAACGACCTTTTAATCAGTGTTGCCACCTTGGTAGCACTGATGATGGGGGAAGGGATCACCGCACTGGTGGTGGTCTGGCTGATTAATCTTAGTGAATTACTACAGTCTTATACCCTGGACCGCTCCCGCAGAGCCATCCGGAAACTGCTTACCAGTAAAAATGAGCAGGCCTGGCTGCTGGTTGACGATACCCAGGTAGCCGTTCCGGTAGATCGTCTAAATCCCGGCGATATTGTTGTGGTTCACCCGGGCGGAAAAATCCCGGTGGATGGCAAGGTTCTTTCCGGTACTGCGGCGGTAAACCAGGCGCCCATTACCGGCGAGTCCCTGCCGGCACACAAAAATCAGGGAGATTTTGTCTATGCCGGCACGGTGGTTGAGCAGGGTTCCATCCATATTTACGCGGAAAAGGTTGGAGACAAAACGGCGTTGGCCAGAATTATTCACCTGGTGGAAGAGGCCGGCAACAAAAAGGCTTCCATCCAGAATCTGGCGGATGCTTATTCTTATAAAATTGTCCCGCTTTCCTTATTACTGGCTTCTCTGGTTTTCCTGGTTACCAGGGATATCCACCGTACCATGACCATCCTTATTGTGGCTTGTCCCTGTGCCGCAGGTCTTGCCACTCCTACCGCCATCAGCGCCGCTATGGGAAATGCGGCCAGCAGAGGCATCTTAATTAAGGGAGGATGTTATTTAGAAGCGGCAGGCAGGCTGGACACCGTTCTTTTTGACAAGACCGGTACCCTTACGGAGGGTTGCCCGGAAGTAAGTACTTACGCTTCCCTGGATGACCATTACACTCCGGAACAAATTGTTGCCATTGCGGCAGCCGGCGAAATGCATACAAACCATCCCCTGGCCCAGGCTGTTATTGAAAAAGCCCGGCAAATAAAAGAAGAAATCCCCGCCTATCAGGATAAAGAACTGATCATTGGCAAGGGTTTAAAGTTTAATCTAAACGGCCAGCAGATCCTGGTGGGCAATGACCGCTTAATGGCAGAAGAACAAATTGATATCAGCCGGGGTGAACACTTTGCCAAAAATATGAGCGGCCGGGGCGAATCCATTATTTTTGTGGTCCGGGAGCAAAAGCTCCTGGGGTTAATCGGGGTGCGGGATACCCTGCGTAAGCAGAGTAAATATGCCATACAAAAGCTGAAAGCAACCGGTGTAAAAGACATCGGCTTAATCAGCGGCGACAACTTCCACTGTGCTCAATCGGTGGGTCAGGGTCTGGGACTAACCAGTGTATGGTCGAACATGCTGCCCGAAGATAAGGTGAAGGTAGTTCAGGAGAAGCAGCGCAAGGGTCTGGTGGTGGCCATGGTGGGCGAGGGCATTAATGACTCTCCGGCCCTGGCGGCTGCGGATATCGGCATCGCCATGGGTGTCAAAGGCACCGATGTGGCCGTGGAATCCGCCGATGTAGTCCTGTCCGGGGATGACCCGGCGAAAGTAGCACAGTTAATCCAATTGAGCCGGCGCACCTTGCAGGTGATTCACCAGAATTTCGCTTTTGCCATCGGAGCCAACGCCCTGGGCATCACCCTGGGCACGTTAAAGATTATTTCTCCCTTTGCCGCAGCCTTACTTCATAACGCCAGTACACTGGCGGTGGTGATTAATTCCACCGGTTTAATCACCTACAAAAAGAAAAATCTAAAAAAACGCCTTTCTTCGTAAAAGGGGAAAGGTGTTTTTTTACAGGATGTAAATTTAATTTATCCTTAACAGATCTTTAAAAAAGTTTTTGTACAATACAGTAGAAAGATTAAAATCTCTACGGCAATTTCTTTTTCTTCCGGGATTGACCAAAGAGCAAATCTAGTTTATAATAATGATAATCATTATCATAAACCACGGTGGAGGTAATTATAGTATGATAAACCGTGATACCTTTTGGAACAGAACAGAGTATGACTATGAACAGGATTTCACTGCTCTGATTGAAGCCGGTCAACGAACTATCGACTGGTCTCTTAAAATATATTTTAAGAATATGAAGAAAAGTATGCCCCTTTTCATTGAAAAACTGCTTAAAGAAGAAAAATTTGATTTTAACAAGGGATTTGCCAGTTTCTTTTTGCACAAAACCGAAGTTGCCGAACTGGTAAAAGATCTTGAAGAACATATCAACCTGGATATTATTTCTCTACAAAACAAATGGCTTCCGCATATTAAACTGACAAGCCCTGATCTAAACATCTCCTTTGATTTCTTTACAGAGATTTTAAAAGAACAGAGAAGAACCGTCCAACTTTGCAAACAAGTTGAAAAAACCATGCACCGGCTCACTTTCAAAACTCTTTCCGGCGTAACCTCTTCCTTTATGCCCAAAGGAAGTTTGATCAATCCGCTGCTGGTTAACAAAGTAACCGCTGCCATGGCCCTTGATACGGCTAAATCTTCCGGTGACTTATTGCAAAGCATCCTTGCCGGTTCGTTAGATAATCTTGAACATGATTGGAAGGAACAATTTAAATATCAACTAGCTGACCAGTTATATCATTGGTTTGACCGGTATATCGCTGAGCAAAAAAACCTTGAACAGGTCGTTAATCAATAGTCTATGCTAGGCCGCTCCAATATAGATAGAGATTGGGAATGAAAATTTTCCCAATCTCTTTTTCTTTTAGAGTGGATAAATTAATAAAATATTCTATAAAAAATTGGTGTAATGGATAATAGAAGACGGCGAGGGGGCGTTGGCGGGGGCGAAGGAAACGAGCCGAACAAAGGCGCTGGGAAAGGCAGCGGAGCCGGGGCAAAGATCAATGCCGGCGCTTTGATTGTAATTCAGGAGGGGGAAGCCAAGGTTTATTCCCTGAGCCAAAAAGGGACTCTTGAAAAAATTGCGGAAATGATTCCTGAAGCGATAACCAAGTTCACCAGGAGAAAGCGGGTACGGATCCCGGTTCGCGTAGCGTTTAAAATTCCAAGGGCCGCTGCCAAAAGTTTGGCGGAGGCCCTTGCTGCAGCAAAGAACCGAGTCCTTTTTTCGGACTCGGTTCGATCTTTGTCCTCTACTCTTTGAGATAGCAGGCCACGATTTCACCATAATACATTCCATGATAATCCCCTTTGGGATAAGCCAGTTTTTTGATATTTGGGGCTGCTAAAGCCGGTTCCATGGACTGCTGGTAAATTATTTTGCACTCATAATGCAAATCGCATTCGCCAATAATGGGGGTCTCTACCACCTTTCCCCGCTCCGGGGTAAGGTTGCATTCTTTAAACTTGTCGATATCCCGTCCCGATTTGGTTCCACAGAAGGCCAATTCTTTTTTGAGATCCCTTTTTACCGGTATACTTACGGTAAATTCCCTGGCATTTTCCAAAATTTGGTAGGTATGTCTGGATTGTCGGACCATGATCATAAAAACCGGCTTTTGCCAGATAAAGCCGATGGTTCCCCAGCCGATGGTCATGGTGTTTAATTTGTCCCCATCCTTTACGGTTAAAAAGGCTCCTTTCGGTAATTGTTCCAGGACCTCTTTAAGATAGTCATTGTACTTGACGTCTTCTTTCACACGGATTCCCCCTTTGAAATATTACCCTAGCTGAATAGATAGATGCCCTTTTAAGCGAACGATGTTGGTGGTTACCTCGCTGTACAGAGCATAAACTTCAACTCCTTGTGAGACGGCCTGATGGAGGCATCGGGTAAAGTGCGGGTCTGCGGCCAGGTTAGGAGAAAAGATCCGGGCATCGTCCCGCTGGACCACAAAGATGACTGCTGCCCGGTAATCTTCCTTAACGGCCTGGGCCAACTCCAGAAGATGTTTGGCTCCTCGCTGGGAAGGAGCGTCCGGAAATTTGGCCGTGCCATCCTCCACCAGGGTAACGGATTTTATCTCAATTAAGCACCTTCCGGGATTCCCTCTAAGATAGAGATCAAAACGGCTTTGCCCATAAGCCACTTCTTTTTTTATTTCCTCATAGCCTGCAAATTCCTCCATGACTCCACCGGCCAGAACCTTGTACATCAGCCGGTTCGGCAGCAGTGAATCCACGGAAACCAGCGTTTCTCCACAACGGGCAAGATGGATGCGGTATTGTGTCCGTTTGCCCGGAGGCATGGGCGTGATGTAAACGGGATTGCCCGGGAAAAGCAGTTCCCTCATTCTACCGGAACTCGGAACATGAGCGTAATAGGGCCTCCCTGCTACTTCCACCAGTCCCGCAAAACGGTTTTTTCTTTCCAGAAATACCGCTTCAGTCAGCTCCGGCAGTGGAATGACGGTTTCTCCGGTCTGGTTATTGCGTCCACTCAAATTCCCAGTTCCCAATGCGGACAATATCTCCTTCCTTGACCCCGGAGTCAACCAATTCCCGTTCCAGTCCCATCACTCTCATAATACGTTGTAAACGTTCCACTGATTCCTCTTCTTCCAGATAGGTCATGGCCACATGACGCTCAATTTCCTTGCCGGTAATCCGCCAGTTTCCGTCATAATCCCTTTGCACCTTATAACGTTCCTCAGGAGAAAAGACCGTGAGCCTTTCATCCACATCCGGCTGCACCGGCTCTTGTTTAGGAATTTGTTCCAGCAATTGGGCAACCCGGCGAATGATCACATCCAGCCCTTGGTTGATGGCCGAAGAGATGGGATAGATTTCATACTGATCCCCAAATTCTTCCTTAAGACGGGCCAGATTTTCCTCGGCCTGGGGCTTAATGTCCATTTTATTGGCAGCAATAATCTGAGGCCTTTGGGCTAGTTTAGAATCGTAAAGTTCCAGTTCCCGGTTAATAATTTTGATGTCCTCAACGGGGTCCCGGCCTTCGGTTCCGGCAGTATCCACCACATGCACCAGCAGTCGGGTTCGCTCGGTATGCCTTAAGAATTCATGTCCCAGGCCCACTCCCTGGGAGGCACCTTCAATGAGACCGGGGATATCCGCCAGTACAAAACTATGATCCAGGCCAACAGACACAACTCCCAGGTTGGGTGCCAGGGTTGTAAAGGGATAGTCGGCCACTTTGGGCTTGGCGGCGGATACCATAGAAATAAAGGTGGATTTACCGGCATTGGGAAAGCCGATCAAACCGACGTCCGCAATCAACTTTAATTCCAGTTCAACCCAGAATTCCTCTCCAGGTTCTCCTTTTTCGGCAATTCGGGGTGCTTTATTCACACCCGATGCAAAACGAACATTGCCGCGGCCTCCGCGGCCTCCCTTGGCAATGCGAATCTCCTGGCCGTCTTCCACCAGATCGGCAATGATCCGTCCGGTTTCCGCCTCCCGGATAATGGTTCCCGTTGGGACCCGGACGATCAGGTCATCCCCTGCGGCGCCGTTCATGTTGCGCCCCATCCCGTGCTGTCCCCGGTCCGCCTTAAAATGCTTTTTATAACGAAAATCCACCAGGGTATTTAAGCCCTCGTCGGCTTTAAACAAAACATCTCCTCCACGGCCGCCGTCACCGCCCCAGGGTCCCCCAAAGGGTACATATTTTTCCCGGCGCATGGCAATGCAACCGTTGCCGCCATCGCCGCCTTTAACATAAATTTTGGCTCTGTCATAAAACATGTTGATATCACCCAATACTATTATTTACTCATTTACTTATCCTAAGCCTTTGTTTTTGGAAAAATCATATATATTTCCGCATCCTTCTCCGTTACGGCCAGCTTAATGCTGCCATGGGGTTCCAGATAGCGTGATAATTCCATTTGTTTCTTGGCTTCCTGGACCACTTCCACCGGAACTCCCGGAAAACCCAGCTTGATGGTGATTTTCTTGTCTCCTTCACTAATGCTTAATTTTATCCTGCGGTCGGTAACTTGCGGCGGAGACAGAAATTTGACGGCATGGTTGATACAGTGTTCCAGGGCATTGCCAACCACCTCACCGGGAGCTTCCAGGGACTTCAGGTCTGTATCAATGTCAAAAACAAGCTCCACCTGATATTTAGCCGCCTCGTTACAGGCAATTAATAAAACGGCTTTTACTTCCGTAGATTTTAAACGAGTAATCCTGCTTAATTTCTCGTATTCCACACAAACCTGTTTGATATAATCCCTGACCCTTTCGCCCTTATTCAGTTGGAGCAGGCCGGAAATCACCTGTAAATGGTTTAAGAAATCATGCCTTTGTACTTGAATTACTTCCAAAAGTCCCTTCATTTCCATATGGCCTCTTCCTTTCAATCCAGATAGCCAGGTATTCGCCGGCTTGGATGAATTTTCCTGCCCCCGTTAAAACGAAAAACCAGCCCCAAATTGCAGGACTGGTTCTTTTATTCTATACCTTCATCAAGATAAAATTAAGTATGAAAGTAAAGGCAATGAAGAAGGATTCCGCCTGTTTTTTGCTTTGCTGCGGGAAAGACGAGTGAAAATCGCTTTCTTAATTTACTGAGCGGCGATTTCCGGTACAACAATGCTAACCTGCTTTTTATCCCGGCCTTTACGTTCAAATTTAACCACACCGTCGGCCATGGCGAACAATGTATCATCCCCGCCGCGACCCACATTATCACCCGGATAAATCTTGGTACCCCGTTGTCTAACAAGGATACTGCCGGCAGAAACAAACTTGCCGTCACCTTCTTTTACGCCGAGCCGTTTGGCCTGGGAGTCCCGACCGTTCCGTGAACTCCCCACCCCTTTCTTATGAGCCATACAAATCCCACCTCCTAATGGTGAAAAATATCGGAAAATTAAGCTTCAATCTTTTCAACAACCACCTGGGTAAAAGGCTGACGATGGCCTTTCTTACGGCGGTAATTTTTCTTGGGTTTATATTTAAAAACAATAATTTTCTGGCCTTTTCCGTGACGGACAACATCCAGGACAATCTTTGCCCCTTCCACCTTCGGAGTGCCAACTTTCACCTGGCCGTCCTTCTCAACCAGAAGAACTTCGGTTAATTCAACCTTTTGACCTGGCTCTGCGTTCAGTTTCTCAATGTACAGGGTGTCGCCTTCCTGAACCTTGTACTGTTTCCCACCAGTCACAACTACTGCGTACAAACCTACACCTCCCCATCTTTAGGACTCGCCATGAAGGTACCGTTTACGGATTTAGAAACCTTTGCTGAGCGGTATGCAGGCAAAAAGACACCTACATCTCAATATTTTATCACAATTGGCATATTTGTCAACAAATTACCGTCGCCCTATAGGATGGTTCCCGGGCTTCCTATCAAACCAGTCTGGCTTTGGCGTAGGTCCGGTGAACCTTTACCACTTCCACCGAAACCACCTCGCCAATCAAACCGCCCCCGCCTTCCACATCAATAATAAAGCCGTCCAGTCTGGCGATGCCGTCATGGGTATTGGATATGTGCGTTTCCTCCACCTTCACTTCAATCACTTCTCCGGCCTTTACCGGCAGCGTTTGAGAAACGATCTCATCGGAGTCCGACAGGGGTTTGATGCTTACCTCCTCCAAATGGTGGGTTGCTGAACCCCGGATGTATAAATTTTTCCCTGTTTTTTGTTCCAGTTCCCTTAGATTGGTTCCGCCGGCGCCGATTAACCTGGAGGCCACAATGGGATTGGCTTCCACCAGAATGGTATCGGCGATAGTTTGTTTCGCCATCTGGCAGATCTGGGTCTTTAAATGAATGCTGACCGTTTCTTCGGACAGCACCTTGCCCCGCCCTTCACAGTAGGGACAGTGTTTTTGCAGTACCTCCGACAGGGAAGGCCGTACCTTTTTACGGGTCATTTCCACCAGACCCAGTTGAGTAATGCCCAGGATGTTGGTTTTGGTTTTATCCTTTTTAATTTCTTCTTCCAGGGTTGCCAGCACCAAATTCCGGTGTTCTTCCTCAGCCATATCAATAAAATCAACGATAATAATGCCGCCAAGATTTCTCAGCCTGAGCTGCCTGGCAATCTCCACTGCGGCTTCCAGGTTGGTTTTTAAAACCGTATCTTCCAGATTGGTACTGCCCACAAATTTCCCGGTATTCACATCCACAGCCGTAAGGGCTTCGGCCTGATCAATCACCAGATAAGCCCCGCATTTAAGCCAAACCTTTCTTTTTAAAGCCTTTTCCAATTCAACGGAAATTCCATAATCCTCAAAAATATTCTCCCGTTCATCCAAAAAAACCTTTAACTTTAATTTCGGGTCGCTAATATCTAAAATCTCTAAAACTTTATCGTATTCACTTCGGGAATCCAGGGTCAGACGGTCAACATCTTCACTGAAAACATCCCGCAATATCCGTTGGATCAATTCCAGGTCCCGGTGCAGCAAATTGGGTGCCGGACTGTTGGAGGCTTTGCTTTGAATCTTGCGCCAGAGTTTGCTCAGTAATAAAATATCCTGCCGGAATTCTTCCTCGCTGACACTTTCCGCCACCGTGCGTACAATGGCTCCCATTCCTTCCGGCTTGATCCGGTTGGCCAAATCCTTTAATCTTTCCCGTTCCTTCTCCGACTCGATGCGCCGGGATATGCCGATATAATCCACCGTGGGCATCAGCACCAGATACCTTCCGGGCAGGGTAATATGGGTGGTGACTCTAGGACCTTTGGTACCAATGGGTTCCTTGACGATTTGCACAATAATCTCTTGATCCTGTTTAAGGATGTCGCCGATATTTACCGTTATTCCGGGGTTGTTTCCCCCTTCGGGGTTCCGGGTGGGTTGAGCGTCTTCCACATAGAGAAAGGCGTTTTTTTCCAGACCGATGTCAACAAAGGCAGCCTGCATGCCCGGCAGAACATTCTCCACACGGCCCTTAAAAATGTTGCCCACCAAGCGCTGATTGGGCGACCGCTCTATGTAAACCTCCACCGGGATCTTATCCTCCAAGACAGCCACTCGGGTTTCCTCTTCCCGTACGTTAATTACAATTTCTTTTAACATAAATGACATTCCTCTCCTACCCTGGTCCTCAGACCTCCCAAAGGGAGACAGGACCGGAGGGACCATTGGCGTACAGGGCGGTTCGCTGGACTCGAAAATCTTCCGGAAGCAGGGGGATTCCCCCGCTGCGGGACATTTCCCATAAAATCTCCGTAGGACGAACATTGCCTGAACTGCCAATTAGCAATTCCATATTTATTTCCAGTATATGTTCTTTTATTCTACCTGTTAGTGAAAAAAGACCGGGACGAATATCAATTTCTTTTCTTCTCCCTTTTATTTCTCTGGTAACCATGATTTCTTTAAAATTTAAAATATTCTGAACTGCGGATGATAATTCCGCCTGAGCATAATCCAAAGGCAAAGGGGCGGTGGCTCGGTAAGCTGCCCTGGAAATGAGGGACATCAAAGCAGGGCTGCCTTGGGGAATTTCCTTTACGGCAATCACCCGGTAACCCTCCTGCATATTGGCCTCTAAGCGCTCAGCCAATTCCTCGGGCGCTATGGCCCGGGTAAGTTCCATATCCATATATTCATCCCCGCCTCCAATCCCCACAGGCAGAGGGGAGGCAAAACTAAATTTGGGATGGGGGTTGAATCCTTCGGAAAAAGCCACCGGCAGGCCGGCTCTCCTGGTAGAACGGTCAAAGGCCCGGACCATATCTAAATGGGAACTGTAGCGGGCCGGGCCCTCTTTACTATATTTCACCCTGTAGCGGGGCAATGTCCGCACCTCCCAGTATGCTTGGTTTAATCTCCAGCGCAGGGCAAAGCCCGCAGCCGGTGCAACGTCCACTGCGACAATCGATGGTGGGCTGCTGTGCTAAAGCTTTTTTATGTTCCCGGATTAAGAACTTTTTGCTAACCCCGGCCTCGATATGATCCCAGGGTAAAACCTCCTCATAGCTGATTTCCCGGTAGGCGTACCATTGGGGATCCAAATTTTCCTGTTCAAAAGCTTCCAGCCAGAGAGGATAGCGAAACTGTTCAGACCAGCCGTCAAAACGGGCCCCTTTGGCCCAGGCGGTTTCCAGTACCGCTCCCAGGCGGCGGTCTCCTTTGGCAAAGACCGCTTCCAGAAAACTGGTTTCGGGATCGTGCCAGTTGTAAGAGATTCGTTTATCCTTTAATTTTTCCTTTAAATATCTCTGCTTATCCCGCAGTTCCTTCAGGGTATCCTGAGGCTCCCACTGAAAGGCTGTGTGGGATTTGGCGACAAAAGAGGAGGTACTGACGGTCACCTTCAGACGCCCTCTGGGAACGCCGCACTGGTAGCCAATCTCAACCACCTTACGGGCCATGGCGGCAATCCCGTCCAGATCTTCGTAGGTTTCCGTAGGCAAACCAATCATAAAATACAGCTTAACCGAAGACCAACCGTTTTGAAAGGCAGAGGTGACCGCATCAATCAAGTTCTGTTCAGTTACATTTTTGTTAATGACATCCCGGAGGCGTTGGGTACCCGCTTCGGGAGCAAAGGTTAAACCGCTTTTGCGTACCTTTTGCACCTCTTTGGCCAGATCAATGGAAAAAGCGTCTAATCTCAAGGAAGGCAGAGATACATTAACTCCCTGCTCGCCATAGGCATCCAGGAGGTTTTTAACCAGCGGCGCCACCCCGGTGTAATCGGCTGTACTCAGGGACGTAAGGGAGATCTCATCATGGCCGGTACTGCGAATCATCTTTTCTACCTGCCCCATCAGGGTCTCAGGTTTCTTCTCCCTTACCGGCCGGTAAAGAACCCCGGCCTGACAAAACCGGCAGCCCCGGGTGCAGCCTCGCAGCACCTCCAGCATGATCCGGTCGTGAACCACGCCCATGGATGGAACAATGGGGCTGGTGGGAAAGGCCACTTGATCGAAATCCCGGACAATCCTCTTCTCAATTTTTGCCGGCACACCCTCCTTCACAGGGAGCACCGAGTCAATTTTTCCGTCTTCTTGATAATTTACCCGGTAAAGGGAGGGTACATAAATCCCCGGAATCTTGCGTGCCATTTGCAGCAGCATTTCATCCCGAGCCATTCCCTTTGCTTTCAGCACTTTAAAAGTGTCCAGCAATTCATGGATCACTTCTTCTCCTTCACCAATGACAAAAAGATCAATAAAGTCGGCCAGAGGTTCCGGGTTAAAGGCACAGGGACCACCGGCAATAACTAGAGGCATGCTGGCGTCCCGATGCATTGAGCGAACCGGCAGACCCGCCAGATCCATCATATTTAGGATATTGCTAAAACTCATTTCATATTGCAGGGTAAATCCCACAATATCAAAATCTATAAGGGGACGCTGAGACTCCAGGCTGAATAAAAGCAGCTTTTCCTGGCGCAGTTCCTTTTCCATGTCGGTCCAGGGCGCAAAAACCCTTTCCAGCAGCGCATCCTCCCGGCTGTTGACCACATGGTAAAGAATTTGCAGACCCAGATGAGACATGCCCACTTCGTAAACATCCGGGAAAGCAAAAGCCAGTTTAACATCCATCTGGTCCCAGTCTTTTTTTATCGCGTTCCATTCGCCACCGGCATAACGGCTGGGTTTTTGAACCCGGGCCAATACTTTATCCAATCTATGCATTCTTCTGCCTCCATTATTTGCCCATAAAAGAACACTTATCTATATTATTGCCAAAATCCCTGCGGAAAAATATTCCTTAGCCATCTTTCTACATACCAAAGACTAAATCCTGCAAAAAAGAAAGGGACCCGTTCAACAGGATCCCTGTCATTCTGCCAAATTATTTAGTAGGATGAATCAATTTTCCCAGGGGATAATTCATGCCGTAGGCGAAAAGAGCGTCCACCACCTGGGCTTCGCTCAACTGTCCGAGGTATTCCATCTTATCGTTCAGGAGCAAAATCAAATGATATTTTTGCGGCACAAAAAGCTTTACAATTTCTTTGATCGGCACATCCTCTTTGGCCACCAACTGTTCTGCAGGTAAAACGCCGTTCCTGGATAACTCTTCCTTTTTTTGGGCCAGGTGCTGCACAAACAGATAGGGTACCAAACCTTTCTCCTTGGAGGCCGAGTAAAACACAAACAAAGCAATAATGACTACATCCAGTCCGGAAAGCCGGTTTGCAAAGCCAATTACCCCTAAACAGGCCACGGCCACCGCAATAACTTGTCCCATCCTTGCCGCCACCAAGGTTGCCCGGGAAACCCCGATGTGAATGGCCAGCAGTGAACGCAGGATTCTGCCTCCATCCAGGGGAAGGGCCGGTAATAAATTAAAGGTCGCCAGTAATAAATTGGTTTGCACAAAAAACGGGCCATATTCCTCCGACCATAGGCCGTAATTTTTTAACCCCAGGGCCATGCCGATCAAAAGGAGATTGGAAACCGGCCCCGCCAGAGCCACGGCAATTTCTCTGTGTGGCTCCGCGCTAATTTCATAACCAACTCTGGCCACTCCCCCAAAGGGCAGCAGTTCAATATCACTGACCCGAACCTCCATGATTCTCGCAACCAAAGTATGGGCCAGTTCATGAAAAAGAACCAGGGCAAAAATAATCAGACCTTTTTCCAGAACCCCTGCCACAAAATACAATCCTAACAGTAGCAGAAACAACAGGTTAAAATGGATTTCAATGTCCTGAAACCGGCCTACCTTCATGGTTTGGTGATCTCCGTACCTTTATTGGTACTTTCCTTTTCGCCCGGGGTTGTCTTTTCCTTGATGATCTCCGGAGTAAGATTAATTTTCTTTAGAGGATCAATTAATTTATCGTTTTCGCGCACCTCAAAGTGCAGAACCGGTTGACCCTGCTCCGGCTCCACCACTTTTCCAAGCTCCTGGCCGGCCTGGATTTGGTGTTCTTCCTGCACGGTGATATCCGTCAAACCTGCATAAAGAGCATACTCTCCCTTGCGGTGCTCAATCAGTACAAACTCACCATAGGTCCGGTCATGTCCAATACGGCTAACCCTTCCCGGCTGTACCGCCTTGACGGGAGTTCCTGCTTCCGCTGCAATATCAATTCCCGGGTTGAAGCGCTCCAGATTATCCTCCGGACTTTTTACCCAGCCGAACTCCTGCACCAGTTGACCGGATACCGGCACAGCCCAGGAAGCATTGCTTTGCCTCTCCGTAACCGCAGGGACTACCGGACCTGCCAGTTCCTCAAACATAGGCCAATCCATATTGACGGTTTTTAAGCCGACCTGCACCACCCGGTCAAAGACCGGTGTTACATCCCAATCGGTAGTCAGGGCTACCCTTAAACCCTCTTTGGCCTGTACACTCCAAGGATGTGTGGATTCTTTCATGGCCAGCAAAATGGCAAAGATCCCCAGGGCAATGCCAATTCGGTAGAAGGTCTTCCAGCCGCCTGCTTTGGGTTTTTTTCTTTTCCAGCGGCTATTGGAATAATAGGCGTTGTTCCAGTCTTCGGACGCATAATAACTGTTTAGAGGTTCCTTGTTCTTTTTCTTAAAGAAATTAAAATTAAATCGACCAATTTTCATCTCGATCTCCTCCCAGGGTATTTCTACTGTTTCCGCCTCCAGGGCTAGTACAGTATATTTACCGGGTAGGACAAATATGACAAGCCCCTGTGCTAACAGGGTATTTCTTTGGGGTCCGGCTGTTGGTTTTCAGCCATGGGTTAAAAAGAATGGGATCAAAAAGGAATGTTGCAAAACTACTTTTTAAAAGCGAGGCCAAGAACAGGCAGAGAAACCAACGAATAATAGGCTAATTAATAGAACGCGGATTCACACGGATTTAATAATTTTAAATAAAATCCGCGCAAATCCGTATAATCCGTTAAATCCGCGTTCTATTCCTTTTTATTAAATAAGGGGCTGCGCATCAGAAACCTTCCCCGGTTCTTTTGCAACAACCCCTAAAGACGATTTTTTTAAAGTCGATAACCGGACCCCCAAGAACCCCCATTAAAACAGGATCTTTTGTCTTCGCATGTAGACATTGAGTAGCATGGATGTGGCGATCATATTGGCCAGCATACTGCTGCCGCCATAGCTGAAGAAGGGCAGCGGAACACCGGTTACAGGCATAATTCCGGAAACCATGCCAACATTAATTAAAATATGGAAGGTTAACATGGACGCCACTCCGGTGGCCAGTAAGGCTCCGAATAAATCCTTGGCCTGGGAAGCAATTCGTATGGCCCGGAATAAAACAATTAAAAATAAGAACAGCAGCAGGGTGACACCAATGAATCCCAGCTCCTCGCCAACCACCGAAAAGATAAAATCCGTATGCTGTTCAGGCAGGAAATTTAACTGGTTCTGGCTGCCGTTATAAAGGCCCTTGCCGGTCAATCCTCCGGAGCCAATGGCAATTTGGGACTGAACGATATGATATCCTGACCCGTGCCATTCTTTCCAGGGGTCAAGAAATACCAGGAGCCGGTCCAATTGATAGTCTTGCAAAGGAATCCATAAACCAAATTTAAAATGCATCCACACCCAGGCAATGGCCGTACTCCAGCCCCCCACAAAGAGCCCTGCCAGCAGCTTGGGATTTGCCCCGGCCACAAAAAGCATGCCAAAGGTGATAGCAACAAAGATCAAGGAGGTTCCCAGATCCGGCTGCTTTAAAATTAAAAGCATGGGAATACCAATATGCAAAAAACAAGGTATTAATTCTTTTAGGCTATTTAATTTCCCTTCCCTTTTGGCCAGGAAATCAGCAAAGGTTATAGTAATGGCAACTTTAGCAAATTCAGAGGGCTGCAATAAAAAAGGAAGTCCTACATTAATCCAGCGGGTAGCCCCTTTGGCGGAATGGCCGATGGGAGATAAAACAATTAACAGTAAAATTAAATTCAATAGATAAATGGCTTTTCGGTGCCGTCGCAAATCTTCATAGGGCATGGAAAGGAGAATGATCAGCACCAGCACGCCCAGAAAAATAATAAAGATTTGCTTTTTCACCAGGTCACTGAAAAAAACCTTTGAATATTTCAAAATAGAAACACCAATGGGCTGCTCAGCCACTTGGCCGTCAATTCCCGATGCATCTTCACTTAAGGTTTCCTGGTGTTCTCTGAAATCCCTGGGACTGCTGACCAGGGTTGCACTGCTGATAATCGCCAAACTGAAACAGAGAATCAAAAAAACAGCAATAATCAAGGTGTAGTCAAGGTTTTTTACAAAGCGTCTATCCACCATGGCAGCACCCCCTTTTCAATATCTTAACCTATAGATTATATAATATTGAAGGACAAAACAAAAGGGGGGGATCAGGAAAGGTTTTAAAGAGAACCAGCGAACAAAAAGAAGGTGCAAAGCACCTCCTAGGCCAAACTTTTGGTTCTTTTTACCCTCTTAACAGGGATGTTGGCCACCAGGGCCACCTGATTGTCATTGCTGTCCAAGGTTACTTCCAAGGACTTTTCATCGATATCCAGGTAATTCGAGATAACCTTGATTAAGTCATTTTTAAGGGACGTAAGTAACTCAGGTGAAACATTGGCCCGGTCGTGTACCAAAACCAGTCTTAATCTTTCCTTTGCTACATTCTTGCTGCTGGCTGATTCCCGGCCAAAAATCCTGTTTAAGAAGTCCAGCACCCCGGTACCCCCCTTTCTACTTGAGTCCAATCATTTTCCTCAAAGCATTGAAAAAACCACCGTTATCCTCCAGGTTTAACAAGGGTACAGACTCACCCAAAATCCGGCGGGTAATATTGCGGTAAGCCTGGCCGCTTTGCGATTTATCATCCTTGACCACGGTCTCCCCTTTGTTGGTGGTGATGACCACCTGCTCGTCCTCCGGCACCACACCCAACAAATCGATGGCTAAAATTTCAATCATATCGTCAATGCTCATCATATCGCCATGTCGAACCATTTTAGGACGAAGCCGGTTGATAATTAGCTTTGGTTCTCTGATTTCCGCCGCTTCCAGCAGACCGATAATCCGGTCGGCATCCCGCACGGCGGAAACCTCCGGCGTGGTTACCACAATGGCTTTATCCGCTCCCGCAATAGCATTCTTAAAGCCTTGCTCAATTCCTGCGGGACAGTCGATGATTACAAAATCAAATTCTTTCTTCAGTTCCTCGCACAACTCTTTCATTTGTTCCGGGTTCACAGCGGTTTTATCTTTGGTCTGGGCTGCCGGAAGCAAATGGAGTCCCTCAAACTTTTTATCTTTGATTAAAGCTTGACGGGTACGGCATACCCCGCTGGTAACATCAACAATATCATAAACAATCCTGTTCTCTAATCCAAGGACCACATCAAGATTGCGTAATCCGATATCAGCGTCCACCAGGCATACCTTTTTACCCAGAGAAGCCAGTCCCGTCCCGATATTGGCGGTGGTGGTGGTTTTGCCAACCCCTCCTTTACCGGAAGTGACTACGATGACTTCACCCATATTTTAAGTCCCCCTTACTGTGTCGCTTTTACTTCATTTGAGAATTAAAGGTTTCAATGGTTACAACACCATTTTTTATCCGGGCCACCTCCGGGTAATCTGGGTCCGAAGTTTCATCTTCCGGGGGCCTGGTAATGTGGTTGGCAATTCGCAATTGAGTGGGCCTCAGTCGAAAGGCCAAGATCATAGCCTCCGCATCGCCCTTCGCACCGGCATGAATCACACCCCGCAGAGACCCCATTACAATAATATTGCCGGAAGCCACAATTTCCGCTCCGGGATTCACATCCCCCAGAACAACGACGTTACCGTCATGGCATATGCTCTGCCCGGAACGCAATGTTCTCTGGATTAAGACGGTATTTTCGTCCACCAATCCTTCCAATTCTACGGGAAAATGACCGGTTGAAGGCCTTGATGCAGACGAATTGGCTACAGTATCCTTGGTCAAATTCTTTACCTCCCGCATTGCCGCTTTAGTTTGAATTCTACACCCAATAACCAAATCCTTCTAAAGTTGGATAAAAAAAAGGGCCTGATGGCCCCGATATTGCGAGATAATCTGACATTTTGGGATTATTCCGGACTGTAGAACACTTGCCGGGAACCTGACTCCACTCCAAAATAGGCGGCCAGCAGGTCCCTGGTCACAGGCCCCGCCGCAGAACCCCCGTGGCCACCGTAATCAATTACGGTAACTACCGCCACCTCCGGTTTATCATAGGGGGCGTAGGCTGCAAACAAAGCATGGTTATCATGTCCGAAAACCTCTCCGGTTCCGCTTTTACCCGCCACCTCCACCGGAAATCCTGAGTAAACACCCATACCTGTTCCCTGGGTAATGACCATCCTCATGCCTTCCTGGGATAATTTAAGGGCTTCCGGTTTAACCTCCAGCCGTCCCAGTTCCTGGGGTGCAAATTCTTTTAAGACCGTACCGTCCGGACGGGTAACCTTTTGTACCAGATAGGGCTTCCAGCGGGTTCCGCCGTTAGCAATGGCGGCGATATAATTGACAATTTGCAGGGGCGTGTATTCATTGTAACCCTGACCGATGGACATATTCAGGGTATCGTAAACCTGCCAGTCTAAATCCCATTTGTACTGGTCATATTGGTTTTGTATGGACCTACGTTCCTTTTCCTTGGCCTTTTCCAGTTTGTCCCTTTCCTCAGGAGTGGCGGCATTGGCCAGCAAAGGCTGGTATTTATCTTCCACCGCTTTAAATTTAGGATTATAAATGGCATCCAGATAGTCCTTATTTCGCTTGTATTTGTACGCCGGGGTAGGAACAACGCCGGCAGGCTCTCCGGGTATTTCAATCCCGGTTTTTTCCCCAAAACCAAACATCCGGGCGTATTTTCCAATGGTATCCACCCCCAGCATACGGTGCCCCAAAATCCAGAAAAACGTGTCGCAGGACTCGGAGATGGCCTTACGCACATCCACAATGCCATGACCCCGGGGATTCCAGTCACTGAAGGTTTTATTGCCAAAGACATAATGGCCGGGGTCTGAGATGGTCCAACGGGAGTCAATCTTGCCGCTGTCCAAGCCGGCAACAGACAGAACCATCTTAAAGGTAGATGCCGGCGGGTAAAGCTGCAAAACCCGGTTGGGCAAAGCTCCGCTTTTTTGCAGGTCCTCCCATTGTTTTTGGCTGAGGCCGTCAATCCAAATAGAAGGTTCGTAGGTGGGGTAGCTGGCCATGGCCCGGACAGCACCGGTCCGGACATCAATCATGACCGTAGCTCCGCCCTTGGATTCATAGCCCTGTTTTCTCATGGCCAAAACCTGACGCTCCAGGGATTCTTCCGCTACTTTTTGTAATTTGGTGTCAATGGTTAATTGCAAATTATTTCCCGGTACCGGATCTTTAATTCCCAAATCCCGGATAGGTCTGGCCTGGGCATCCACTTCTACCTGCCTGGCGCCGTCTTCCCCTCTTAAATACTGTTCAAAGGAATTCTCCAGCCCCTCCTGGCCATACATATCTCCCAACCGGTAATCCTTGTCTTTATTGGCTTCCAACTGTTCTTGCTTTATTTCCTGAACATATCCCAATACATGGGCAAGCATGGATTTAAAGGGATAGTTGCGGACCGGCTCCACATCAATCACCACTCCCGGAAGTTCCCGGCGCCGTTCTTCAAGGGCCGTAACCGTCTCTAGAGACACATTGCTGGCCAGTCTTACCGGCTGATACATTCTAAGCTGCTGTTCTTCCAGCTTGTTAAAAATGTCGGTCGGGTCCATACCTAAAATCCCGGCTACCTGCTTCACTACTTGATCGGTATCCTTTAGTCCCAGGTAAACCAGAGATACGGTATAAACCGGCTGGTTGCCGACAATCTTTACCCCGTTCAGGTCGTATATCTCACCCCTGGGTGCAATAATGGGGTTTAAGCGCATATGATTTTGTTTGGATAAGGTTTCAAAACGTTCACTTTCAATTAATTGCATGTAGGCCAACCGGCTGACCAGGACGATGAAAATGAGCAAAACAATACAGAGGAGCACACGGGTCTTTTTCTCTATGAGTTTCCTTTCCAAATCATACCCCCCCAAATAAGATTCAGCAGTGGGAAGTGCTATCTAAACCGTCCGCTCCCATTCTTTAAGCCAGCCGAGCTCATTAGAACGGTAAAACTTCCAATAGGTTAAGGGAACCAGCAGGGCACTATAAATGGCCGTAGGTACAACCACCTGGAAAAAGGCGTAGAAGGGCAGTACTTGAATGTCTAAATAAAAAAGCAACAGGTAGGTGGCAAGCTGGCCAAAGATCCCCAATACAAATGTAATTAAGGTGGCTATAACCACACTTTCCTTATAGAAGCGCGATTCCGCCAGTCCCGCAAGGTAACCCACAGACATTTTAACCAAGGCATGGAGGCCAATATAGCTGCCGGAAAAAATATCCAGCATGAGCCCCCCTAAAAAACCCAAAAAAGCCCCCTCCCTGGAACCACGGAGGAAGCCGTTAAACACCACAAGCAGTAAAATCAGGTCCGGCTTAACTCCCGCTACCTGAAGAAAGGAAAAGAAGGTTGCCTGCAGCAGCATGGCTAAAAGAACTAAAAACAAAAGTATAAAAGAACGCAATTAATCACCCTCCGTTGGCGGAAGAAGATCGGGATTATATACCGTAGTGATAATCAAGACTTCTTCCAGGCGGTGCAGATCGGAAAAAGGATTTACCGTGGCTGTTTTAAATAATCCCGTGGGTTCGTTGGACACATCCACGATGCGGCCGATGGGAATCCCTTTGGGAAAGGTTCCCCCCATGCCGGAAGTAACTACCACCTGACCGTTACTCAATTGGGTATCCTTCGGCACATGAATCAGCCGGGCACCTCCGCTTCCCGCCGTAATTCCCTCCAGAACTCCGGGAATACGGGTTTCCTGTATCATCGCCCCCACACCGCTGCGAGGATCGGTAATCAGCATAACCTGAGAGGTGTTACGGGATACGGCAATGATCCTTCCCGCCAGGCCGGAAGGGGTTACCACGGGCATATTTTTTACTATACCATCCTTCTGACCCTTGTTCAAGGTGATGATGCCAAACCAGTTTTCCGGGTCACGTCCAATAACCATAGCCGCCGTGGTATTGAAATTTTGCTGATATTGTTCATGATATTGCAAAAGACTGCGGAGCCTCTGGTTTTCCTGTTTCAGCTCCTCCTGTAGGTAAAGCTGGCCTTTTAAGAGGTCCACCTGTTCTTGCAATTTTTTGTTTTCATCTTCCAGCCGGCCGAGAGAAACAACAGACTCCACCCCGTTGTGAAAGGTTTGGCCTATTTTCATAAAAATTCCCTGGACAGGACCCAGGGCATCCTTAACAGCCGCCTCAAGGGGGGTCAACTGATCCCGCCCCACCTGTGTAAAGCGCATCACCATTAAGGAAATTCCTACTAAAAGAACCAATAAAAATAAGTTTTTATAGGAAACAAAGCGGGGCAAAACCACTCACACCCTTAGGCTAACTTTTTAGGTTGAATTAATACTCTACGTAAAACATCGATATTTTCCAAAACTCTGCCGGAACCATAAGCAACCGCCAGTAGCGGTTCTTCCGCCATATGAACCGGCATACCGGTTTGTTCACTGACCAGCCGGTCCAGTCCCCGCAGCAGGGAGCCGCCGCCCGCCATGACGATACCGCGATCCATAATGTCGGAAGCCAGTTCCGGAGGGGTTTTTTCCAGGGTTACTTTGATGGCGTCCAGTATGGCCGCCACCGGTTCCGACAAGGCTTTAAAAATCTCCGTAGAAGTAATTTTCAATGTTTTCGGCAACCCGGTTACCAGATCCCGTCCTCTTATTTCGGTGGTTTCCTCGGCATCCGGAAGATAAGCCGTACCGATTTCAATTTTGATCTGCTCGGAGGTTCGTTCCCCTATCATTAAATTGTAGGTGCGCTTCACATGCTGGATAATGGCGTCATCCATCTCATCTCCGGCAATCCGAACCGATTTGCTGGTAACAATCCCTCCCAGAGAAATAACTGCCACTTCGGTGGTTCCACCGCCAATATCCACAATCATATTTCCTGTAGGTTCGTGAACAGGCAGCCCCGACCCAATGGCTGCCGCCATGGGTTCTTCAATCAGGTAAGCTTCTCTGGCACCGGCCTGCAGGGCCGCTTCCCGTACCGCCCGCTCTTCAACCGCCGTCACCCCGGAAGGCACACTCACCACAACTCTGGGCTTAACCAGAAAGGAACGCTGGCGGAGGGCCTTATTAATAAAGTATTTAATCATACTTTGGGTAACGTCAAAATCAGCGATAACCCCGTCCTTCATGGGACGGATAGCAACAATATTGCCGGGCGTCCGGCCGATCATCTGCTTGGCCTCTTCTCCCACAGCCAGCACCTGACCGGTTTCTCTCTGAATAGCCACCACCGATGGCTCCCTCAGCACAATGCCCTTTCCTTTAACATATACTAAGGAGTTGGCAGTTCCTAAATCAATTCCCATATCCTTTGAAAACATACCAAGTCTCATTATAAATTGCCCCCCATAGGTTAAATAAGTCCTTTCATTTTTAAACTGGCAAATTTATTATCTCCAATAATCAAATGGTCTAGGACATCAATTCCAATAATTTGACCAGCCTCGATCAATCTTTTGCTTAAAAGGATATCTTCCCGGCTGGGTGTAGGGTCCCCGCTGGGATGATTATGTACTAAAATAACAGCCGCCGCACTGCGGCGAATGGCTAATTTAAACAACTCCCGGGGATGCACCACGGAAGAATTCAGCGTTCCAATGGAAATGGTCTCTCTAACCAGCACTTGATTTTTGGTATTTAACAGCAGGGCTTGAAAATATTCCCTATCCAGGCCTCTTAAATCTTCCATCACCAGAGAAACAACATCCTCCGGACAACGAATGGTCACTCTTTCCTCCGCAGGCATAGCGGCTAACCGCTTTCCCAGTTCCAAAGCGGCTTTAATCTGAACAGCCTTTACCGGACCAATGCCCCGGATCTGACTGAGTTCTTCAATACTGGCCTGGGAAAGAATCCGCAGATCCCTAAATCTCTGCAACATCTCTGCGGCCAATTCCATGGCCGAGGTTTTGGCCGTACCCGTCCTCAACATAATCGCTAGTAAATCAATATCAGAAAGTGCCGCAGGTCCCTCTTTTAACATACGCTCCCGCGGGCGTTGTTCAGGGGGTAGCGCTCGAATGACCGGATAAGTCATAAAATCTCGACTCCAAACACCCTTAATGCATCCGCCAGTTTGGAAACAGGCAGTCCAACCACATTAAAATAACAACCCTGGATACTGTCAATAAAAATGGAAGCCTTCCCTTGAACAGCGTAGGCTCCGGCTTTATCAAAAGGCTCCCCTGTATTAACATAACGCTCAATTTGTTCCCGGGTCATGGGTTTAAAACAAACGGCTGTGGATTGATGGGTGATGACCGATTGTCCGGTAGCGGCATCAATGACAGCCAGCCCGGTTAAAACTTCATGACGTTGTCCCTGCAGGATATTAATCATCTGCACGGCCTCCTGCCGGCTTGCCGGCTTGCCAAGAGGTCTTCCCGCAAAAACGACCAAAGTGTCGGCTCCAATCACCAGGCCCTCTTTACTTTCGGCAGCCACTGCGGCCGCCTTACGCTCCGCCAGTTTTTCCACCAGTTGGGCCGGAGGTACACCGTCTTCCATAATTTCATTGACTTCACTAACTTTAACATTAAAATCCAATCCCAGATTTGCCAAAAGTTCCCTTCGTCGAGGAGAAGCGGAGGCAAGGATGATCGGCGTCACAGGAATAACCCCCCGTAAATTCACAAAGAAAACCTGGCTGTCCGAAGCCTTCTGGGCATTTGTATTCTCAAGAGTTAAAAGGGTTTGCTACAATCTTCTGTAAGCCAGAAAACCCAAAAGAATCCCTAAGCCCGTAAGGGGCCCCAGCGCCATGGTCAAGCCAAAAGAAACCTTTAAGAAGAATAAACTCAGGTTCGTATTGTCTAAACCAAAGGTTGTAAAATTTTTCAAAAAAGGAACGTAGGGTGTTAAGGCATGTCCCAGGGCGCTTCCGGCAAGCCCGCCCGCCAGGAGCAGGATCACTAAAGTACCGGGGCCTCTTCCCCCTCTGAATGGTCTGCTCAATGAACTCACCTGTCAGGAAAGTAATGGAAACCTATAGCATAAGTTTAACATCCAGGCTTTTTTCTGACAAGCGAATACATTTACTTTTAATTGTCCCCGATCTTATCATAAATATCCGGGAAATAAAAGAAGGGGTGATAAAATACACCCCGACTTTGTTTTTATTTTTCTTTCAACGCCAAGTTAAAAGTGAGTATTTCCAGCTTCACGGAAAGGTCCACATTGCGAACTTCCACATGATCCGGCAGGTTCAGGGAAATGGGCGCAAAGTTTAAAATTGCCTCCAAGCCGCTCTTAACCATAATATCGGAAATTTCCTGGGCTGCTTTATCCGGTACGGCAATGATGCCAATACGAACTTTGTATTCACTCACAACTCTTGACAGTTCTTCCAAAGGAAGAACTTCAAGGTCCGCAATGCGTTTACCGATTTTTGTTAAATCATTGTCAAATACGCCAACAATGGTAAAACCCCGGTCCTTAAACTCTCGATAGGTTACCAAGGCCGAGCCGAGATTCCCTGCCCCCACCATAACCAGATTCCATGGTTCGGAAAGACCAAGGATCTTCACGGTATAACGGATTAAGTCCTTTACATTATAGCCTACGCCACGAGTTCCAAACTCGCCGAAATAGGCCAAATCTTTACGGACCTGGGCCGGGCTGACTCCAACACCTTCGGCGATATCACCGGAGGAAACCGTCGTAATTCCCTTTTGATCCAATCTTTTCAAAAACCTGGAGTATATCGATAAGCGAGTAATGGTTGCTTCTGGAATTTTAAGTGCTTTCACAGGTTCCCTCCCCTTAGCTAAATAGTATATAAAAGATAGGATGCGATATATTATTTAATTTAATAAACTTTTTGATATTAATATTATAGTAGTAAAAAGACAGGTTGCAAAGAGTATTTGTGAATGTTATGACATCACTTTTAATGGCTTCTCTCAATTCTGTCGTCTAGATGACATTGCTGCAAATAAGCAAAAAACGATTTCGACATTATTCTACTTTATATTTTAAAAAGAAACAACTTAAATACGTTAAAAATACAATATCCCTTGTTTGTGACAGAATTCTTTTTTCACAATTGAGAAAAGGCTTTGTCATAGTTTACCCTATTTAGTCATTCTCTTTCCTTTTAATTTGAGCCATGCCCCGGCCTCGGCAATCATGTATAAAGAACCGGTAACACAAACCACCTCTCCGGGAGAAGCCATGGCTAGGGCAGTTTTTATGGCGCTCCCCACATCCTCCACCAGGGTTACCTGATCCAACTCTTTTCTTACATAATCCGCCAGTTGGGTCCAATCTCCGGCCCTGGGGCTGTTGGATCGGGTCACCACCACCGCCCTGGCCAGAGGAAGCAGTTCCGCCACCACTTTGGCGCGTTCCTTGTCTGCCAGCATACCAAGAACAAAAATAATCTTTCGGTGGGGAAAGAAGGTCTGCAAAGCCTGCTTTAAGGCCATGGCGCCGGCATGGTTGTGAGCGCCGTCAATGACCAGGGTTGGTTCGCCTCCCATTACTTCAAAGCGGCCGGGCCAGTGTACCCGAAGCAAACCACGGATCACAGCGTCAAAGGGTATGGGCTGGTCAAGACGGGAAAACAGCAGTTCAACCGCCGCAACCGCTGTGGCAGCGTTTATCTGCTGAAAAGGGCCCAGCAGCGGCAGCTCAACGGGATAACGGTTGAACAGGCCCATGACCTCAAACTGCTGTGTCCTGAAATTTCCGGAATGGTCCGAAGGGAACCATGACACATCCCGTCCTACCTGAACCAACCGGCAGTTACTGGTTTCAGCAGCCCGCCGGATAACCTCCAGCGGGCTGCCCTGGGCCGCCGTCACCACCGGAATCCCGGGTTTGATTATTCCCGCCTTGACTTGAGCAATCTCTTCTACCCGCTGTCCTAAATAATCCATATGATCCAGGGTCACATTGGTAATTACCGAGACCATCGGCATCACCACATTGGTGGAGTCAATGGCCCCGCCCATGCCTACTTCCAAAACCACAAAGTCCGTACGTTCCCTGGCAAAGTACAGCAGGGCCAGGGCGGTGCTGACTTCAAACTCCGTGGGGTGTTCCCAGCCTTCAGACACCATGTCGTCCAGGTGAGGTTTTATCTCGGAGATTAACCGGGCCAGAGTTTCTTCTTCTATAGGCTCTCCACCGAGGACAAAACGCTCGGTATAGCTGTGCAAATGGGGGGATGTAAACAATCCTGTCCTGTACCCGGCAGCCCCTAAAATACCGGCTACCATGGCCGAAGTAGATCCTTTGCCGTTGGTTCCCCCGATATGAATGATTTTAAGCAAGTGCTGGGGACGATCCAACCTGCGTAATAATTCTTCAATCCGATCAAGGCCTAGATTAATGCCAAACTTGGTTAATCCCTTGAGGTAATCCATTGCCTGTTGGTAATTCACTGCAATTCCCTTCTGTATAATAATTTCATTTTCTAGTGGCAGTTTTCAATTAACAGGAAGCGCAGGGCTTCTTTAAAATTTTCCAGCGCTTCCTCCGGGGTCGCCCCACGGGAAGCGCAGCCGGGGACATCGGGAGTCACCACGTAAAATCCTCCGTCTTGGTGGTCCGGCTCGACCTGCACCCGTATGCGCACTTTTATTTCTCCCGCCATGCCTCCCTGGGGCAGCGGGGTTACGTATTCTTCAAACTTCAGTACCATTGGAAAACTCCCTTTCTCCCAAGGTTTCTTCGCAGCTCAATAGTATTTGTTTGAGACCCTAAGAAATATCCCTAAGCCTTGGTCTCAAACATGGCTAAACGATCCTTCAAGGCGGCAGCCTTTAGAGAGAGTTCTTCTTTCTTGGCTTTCTCCTTCTCCACCACATCCGCAGGCGCTTTGGCCAGAAAGCCCTGATTGTTAAGCTTACCATGAATTCGCTGCAAATCTGCTTCCACTGTCCTTAATTCCTTATTCAGCCGGGCCACTTCTTTCTCAATATCAATCAGCCCCCGAAGCGGCACAAAAATTTCAATACCACGGGTCACCGCGCTGGCCGCCTGATCCGGTTTCTCCAGCAGTTCAGCCAGCACTTGAACCTCCGCATTGGCCAAGGCCTGAACATAAGCCTGGTTTCTCTCCAGTATGCCCTGAATCCGAGGATCGCCGGCGACCATGAGGACTTCCGCCTTTTTGCCCGGTGGAACATTCATTTCTCCTCGTATACGGCGAATAGCGGTAATAGCCTCAATCAACAAGGCCATTTCCATTTCCGCAGCTTCATCCCTGAACTTCTCCTGAGGGCAGGGCCAGTTGGCCTGCATCACCGTCTCTCCCCGGTGGGGCAATTTTTGCCAGATTTCCTCGGTGATATAGGGCATAAAAGGATGCAGCAGTTCCAAGGTTTCCCTTAACACATGGACCAGTACTTTCTGTGCGGTAACCCGGTCTTCCGGCGTTGTTTTACCAAAAAGACGGGGCTTGGCCAGTTCAATATACCAGTCACAAAATTCGCTCCAAATAAACTCATATAATACCCGGGCCGCTTCACCCAGCTCATATTTCTCCAAAAATCCGGTAGTCTCAGCGGCAATATTCTGCAGCCGGCTCAGGATCCAGCGATCCGCCAGGGTATAATCCCCGCCTTGAGCTTGCTCATGATAATCCGCCAGGTTCATCATAACAAAACGGGAAGCATTCCATAATTTATTGGCAAAGTTACGGGCGCCGTCCAGGCGTTCAAAATGGAAGCGGATGTCATTCCCCGGTGTATTGCCGGTAATCAGCATAAAACGGAGGGAATCCGCCCCATGGCTTTCAATCACATCCAGGGGATCCACCCCATTGCCCAGGGACTTGCTCATTTTTCTGCCCTGGGAATCCAGAACCAGCCCATGAATGAAAACTCCTTTAAAGGGTTCTTCCTCCATGAAGTTCAAACCGGAAAAAATCATGCGGGCAACCCAGAAGAAAATAATATCACGACCGGTAACCAGCACCGAGGTGGGGTAAAAATGTTCCAGTTCAGGGGTTTTTTCAGGCCACCCCAGGGTGGAAAAAGGCCATAGGGCAGAGGAAAACCAGGTATCCAAAACATCCGGGTCCTGTTCAACGGCTCCCCCGCATTTAGCGCAGCGGGTCACCGGCTCTGCGGAGGCAACCATTTCCCGGCAGTCCTGGCAGTAATAAACGGGAATGCGATGCCCCCACCAGAGTTGGCGGGAAATGCACCAGTCCCGAATATTCTCCATCCAATTTAAATAGATCTTGGTAAAACGTTCCGGTACAAACTGAATGCGGCCGTCCTTGGCGGCCTCAATGGCCGGCTCCGCCAGAGGCTGCATCTTAACAAACCATTGCTTGGAAAGCATGGGCTCAATGGCGGTGTTGCAGCGGTAGCAATGACCCACGGCATGGCTGATGTCTTCTACCTTTACCAATGCCCCCAAAGCCTCCAGGTCCTGAACAATTCTTTTCCGGCATTCCCAGCGGTCTAACCCCTGATATTTACCGGCCTGCTCGTTCATCCTGCCGTGCTTGTCCATAACCCGGACCTCCGGTAAGCCATGGCGCCGGCCAATTTCAAAGTCATTGGGGTCATGGGCCGGCGTCATCTTCACGGCACCGGTACCAAAGGTGGGATCACAATAGTCATCGGCAATCACCGGCAGTTCCCTGCCTACAATGGGCAGCACCACTTTTTTTCCTACCAGATGCTGGTAGCGTTCATCCTCGGGATTGACCGCCACCGCCACATCGCCCAGAATGGTTTCCGGGCGCGTGGTGGCCACAATGATGGATTCTCCGGGGTCATCCTTGGAAAGGTATTGAATATAGTAAAGTTGTCCCGGTTTATCCAGATGCTCCACTTCAATATCGGAAATGGTGGTCTGGCAGTGGGGGCACCAGTTGGTAATATAATAATCCCGGTAGATCAAACCTTGTTCAAAAAGCCGCACAAAGACTTCCAGCACCGCCTTGGAGCAACCCTCATCCATGGTAAAGCGCTCCCGATCCCAGTCACAGGAAGCCCCCAGCCGGCGCAACTGGGTGGTGATACGGTTGCCGTACTGTTCCTTCCAGTCCCAAACCCGCTCCAGAAATTTTTCCCGACCCAAATCATATTTGGACAAGCCTTCTTTGGCCAACTGTTCTTCCACCTTCGCCTGGGTGGCGATGCCGGCGTGATCGGTTCCCGGAACCCAGAGGGCATTGTACCCCTGCATGCGGCGCCAGCGTGTTAAAATGTCCTGCAGGGTATTGTCCAGAGCATGACCCATGTGCAGTTGACCCGTAACATTGGGCGGAGGCATAACGATACAAAAGGGTTTTTTATCCCTCTCTACTTCGGCATGAAAATATTTCTTCTCCTCCCAGTGCTGATACCACTTATCCTCTACCTCTCTGGGATTATAAACCGTTGGGATGTTGCTTTGCGACACGTTAATCTCTCCTTATTTTTAATCATGGCTTAAATAACAAAATAAAAAACTTCCATCCTTCAAGGACGGAAGTCTTTTTCCGCGGTACCACCTTGTTTCCGGCACGGCATTCTACCGTGCGGCAACTCTCTAGACGATAACGGGTCCACCCGTCCAGACCTACTTTCTTTCAGACTGGCAACTCCGGGGCGACATCCCGGGGCACCGGACAGGAGGCCTTCCAGCCCTGGACCCCCTTCTCTAAGACCGTGCAATTCCCTGGAACTCCCCATCTTCGACTTTACCTACCCAATAGTTTAATCATTTTACCTTTCCATGTCAATAAAGCGGTAAATCTCTCTCCTGCCCCGGGATCGTCTCCTTACTGCCGGAAGATTTACGCCGATAATCCCCCCCAATGACCCAAGGAGGGCCATGGCGACCGTCAAGATAACCGGATCAAAAACAGGCAGCCCCAGACCTGCGCTAATCATGGCAAAGATGGCGCCATAAATGAATCCCGTCACGCCGCCATGCTGCCAGCCCCGGATTCTGGCCACTGCACCGGCACTCCCTCCGCCAATCAAAGCGGAGGCCAAAACCACAAACAAAACCCCCAGGGAAAAATGATAAACCGGTTGGTTGGTTATGGCCACCACAACGCCCATGAGAAGGAACACCGCCAGCGTTGCACTAAAAGCCCGCACCAAACCCGCCCCAATGGCCTCTCTCTTTAATAGCCTGTCCCCTGGTACCCCATGCTTATGCCATTGCACAAAAGTTAACCTGCTCATAAACGAACCTCCTTACAAATAAATTCTCTATACATATGTATGGGATATTCTGAAATTTATTCCTATATATCTACAAAATGGTTATGAAAATGGTTTGATCTAATAGATATATAACAGACCCGGTAAAAAATCGTTCTTTTTTAATTCCCATTTAGGAGGTTGAAAGGATGCGCTTCAAAAGGTGGTTCATGCTGCTGTTTTTATTGGCTATGATTGTCGCCATGGTTATTTTAAGTATCAAAACTTATTCACTCTTTGGGAAGGGCCCTGAAAAAACAGATAAAATCAGGGTGCTGGAAACTGAACGCACCCTGACGGCCCTGCCCCATTATCTTGCCCTGACCCTTGGATTTTACCGGGAACAGCAATTGGAGGTGGATTCCCTCCTCCTTAAAGACATGCCCGAGGAAGTGAAGCCGGATGCCCGAGGGGAAGTCTGGTTGTGCAATCTCACCCAGTGCCTGTTTACCCGTCCCCTGGGTACAGGGGCAGAACTGGTAGCCTTTGCCGGGTTAGCCCGCAAGGACGGAACCTTTCTTCTGGGCCGGGAGGAAAATTCCTCCTTTGCCTGGGAACAGTTACGCAGAAAATCAATCCTGGGCGATCCCCCTGATGACCAGTGCAATATTCTTTTGGAAGAAATATTAAGGAAAAATAATTTATTTTTACAACATCAGGTCATTATCATTCAAAATATTCCCCGGGATTTGAAGGAAGGAACCTTTGAGGCCGGTTTAAGCGATTATGTTTTAATGCCCGAACCCATGGCAACACGGACAGAGGAAAGCGGTCTGGGGAAAAAATTAACTGCCCTAAACACATCCCTGGATCCCGTTCCCTCGCTGGTTATGGCTGCCTCCCCCGTTTACCTGAAGCAGCATGAAAGAGAAGTACAAAAATTAACCAATGGTCTGTGCAAAGCCATGCTGTGGCTGGATTATCACGGTTCTGCGGAAGCAGCCCGGGTAATCGCTCCTTTTTTCCCGGAAATAAACCAGCCAACCCTAGTAAAAATGATTCAGCAATACAGGGATATGGGATTATGGGATCAATCCCCGGTGATTGCCAAAGAGGATTATGAATTACTGCAAAGTTTTGTGCGCAAAGCCGGGGAGCTAACCAATCCGGTGGAATATAGCCGGGGCAGCAATATGAAATTTGCCCAAAAGGCTGCCGGCACCGTGCAATATATTCCTCCGGAGCAGCAAAAAGAAAAAAGCCGGTGGGAAAAAATTAAATTTTATTTCCAGGATTTGTGGGCAAAATAAATTAACAAACCTTTAGTGGAGGTGAGCCCTTGAGGGTTGCCATTATCGGAGCCGGAATTTCGGGCTTGGCCTGTGCCCATGAATTAGAACGATTCCGTATTTTCCCGGACATCTATGAAGAACGTTCGCGAACAGGAGAGCTCTTTCCTCATGTAGGCGGTTTGCTGCAACTGATGAACCGTCCTGTCCGCGATCAACTGAAATGGCTTGAAAAAGACTATCATATAAAAATCAAGCCTCTAAACACCTGGAAAAAGCTCACCATGCACGCCCCCCATGTTTCCAAAACGGTTCACTCCGGCAAGCTGGGTTATTTTGTGGAGCGCGGCCAGGGAGATCAGTCCCTGGAAGTGCAGTTAAACAAAATGATTAAAAGTCCAATTTATTATAATTGCCAGGCTGATTATTCCGAATTGGCCCGGGAATACGATTACGTCGTGGTAGCCAGCGGCAATCGGGAAATTGCGGCTACCTTGGGTATCTGGAAAGATATATTTATTACCATGGTTCGCGGCGCCATTGTTCTGGGTGACTTCAATCCCGAAGAACTGAAAATGTGGGTCAATACCGACTATGCTCTGGGCGCTTACGCCTATTTAACCGCCTTCAACCGTACCCGTGCCAGTCTGGTTTTAATTCATGCCAATACCAGTGCTAAGGAAATGGAAAAAATTTGGCATACTTTTCTTAAGAAAGAAAACCTGGATTACCAGATTACGGAGGGGTTTTTACTGAGCCATGTGGCCGGAACCGTTTTCCCTCATCAGGTTAGAAACATCCTGCTGGTGGGATCGGCCGGGGGCTTTATGGAGTCCTTCCTGGGCTTCGGAGCGATCTCCTCCCTGCGCAGCGGTGTACTGGCCGCCCGTGCCATTGCTAAAAACCTGTCCTTCGATAAACTCTCCAAAAGGCTAGATGAAGAAATGAGAAGATCCGTAAGACTTCGGGAAATTATTAACACCATGAAAAACGAGGATTACGACCGTCTTGTTACAGTAGCAACCCTGCCTGTCATTAAACAGATTGCCTATAACAGTAACTTCCCCCTATTAAAGTACGCCGGAGATATTCTGGAACTGTCCCGGGCCTCAGTTGACTGGGAGAAAAAAAGCATCCTGCCCTCTCCCAAAAAGCAAAGGTAAAACCGCTACCCGGTGGGATAGCGGTTTAGGCATTGATTATACTATGGGTTTGGGACCGTTGCTTGGGCAATCCATTGGGCAATGACTTCCAGCAGCTCTTCCCTGCCCCGCCCGGTTTCGGCGGAAAAAGGAACCAAGCGGTGTTCCGGGGACAGAGGCAGTGTTCTTTTTATAACCCCCTGCTGCTTAGCCCACTGGTTATTGGAAAGTTTGTCTATTTTCGTGGCCACCACCACTGCCGGTACGCCGTAATGAGCCAGCCACTGGTACATTTGTTTATCCTGGGCGGTGGGTACATGCCGGCAGTCCAATAATAAAAAAACGCCCTGCAAATTGGCACGGTTTTTAAGATAACCTTCAACCATCTTCCCCCACCGGACCCGCACCTCTTCCGGCACCTTGGCATAGCCGTAGCCCGGCAAATCCACCATCATAAAGTTTTCATTCACCCTGAAAAAATTAATCAGTTGTGTCCTCCCGGGTGTCTTGCTGGTCCGGGCTAAACCTTTGCGGTTGAGCATTTTGTTAATCAGGGATGATTTACCTACGTTGGAGCGACCCACAAAGGCCACCTCGGGCAAATCCCCCGGGGGATAGCCCCCGGGGTTGACAGCACTGGTTATAAATTCAGATGACTGGATTTTCACGATGGTAACTGGGTTCCTCCTTGTTGCTGAACCTCTTGATGCTCCACACCGGTGGTGAAGGGTGGATTATCCATGGTTGCCGCGGCCTCAGGAACGGAAAGACTGTTGGTCTCTTCCTTTTCCAGCAGAGCCAGCTCCAAAACCTGATCCATATGGTCAACCAGTTTGAATTCAAGCTGTTTTCTAATGTTGCCAGGAATGTCTTCCAGATCTTTCTTGTTATCCAAGGGCATGATGATCATTTTAATCCCTGCCCGGTGAGCGGCCATCACCTTCTCTTTAATGCCTCCTACCGGCAGAACCCGGCCCCGCAGGGTGATTTCTCCGGTCATGGCCACATCGTGACGGACCTTTCGTCCGGTCAGCACCGAAGCAATGGCGGTGGCCATGGTAATCCCCGCTGACGGACCGTCCTTCGGAATGGCCCCTTCGGGAATATGAATATGCATATCGTATTTTTCAAATAACTCCCCGGGAATCTCCAGTTCGCCGGCCCGGCTGCGAACATAGCTGTAACCGGCCTGGGCGGACTCCTTCATCACATCTCCCAGTTTTCCCGTGAGGGTCATGCGGCCGTTGCCCTTATAGGTAGTTACCTCAATTACCAGGGTATCCCCACCCACTTCGGTCCAGGCCATGCCGGTGACAATGCCCACTTCGTCGTATTGTTCGGCCACGCCGTAACGATAGCGGGGAACACCCAAAAATTGCTCCAGGTTCTGAGCGGTAATCTTAACCTTTGTTGCTTCCTTGGCCACAATTCTTTTTGCCGTTTTGCGGCAGAGGGAGGCAAGGTTGCGTTCCAGACTGCGTACGCCGGATTCCCGGGTATATTCCCGGATCATCTTGCGCATGGCGGTCTCGGAAAGGCTAAGCATATCCGCGGTCAGACCGTGTTCTTTAATCTGCTTGGGCAGCAGGTGACGCTTGGCAATTTCCAGCTTCTCTTCTTCAGTATACCCAGAAATTTGAATTACTTCCATGCGGTCCAGCAAAGGCCGGGGAATGGACCACATATTATTGGCCGTGGTAATAAACATAACATTGGATAAATCAAAGGATGATTCAATATAATGATCGCTAAAGGTACTGTTCTGTTCAGGGTCCAAGACCTCCAACAGGGCTGAGGCCGGATCGCCCCGGAAATCACTGGCCATTTTATCGATTTCATCCAGTAAAAATACAGGGTTTTTGGAACCGGCCTGGCGCATCCCTTGAATAACCCGGCCCGGCATAGCGCCTACATAGGTACGGCGGTGGCCGCGAATTTCCGCTTCGTCCCTTACGCCACCCAAAGAAATACGGATGAATTTACGCTCCAAGGCCCGGGCGATGGACCGTCCAAGGGAGGTTTTCCCCACACCCGGAGGACCAACCAGACAAAGAATGGGCCCCTTCATCTTTTTAGCCAGCTTACGGATGGCCAAATATTCAATAATTCTCTCCTTGGGATTCTTTAATCCATAATGGTCATCATCCAAAATTTGTTCTGCGGCTTTAATCTCCAGGCGGTCCCGGGTACTTTTGCTCCAGGGCAGGCTGAGAACCCAGTCCAGATAATTGCGAACCACCGTAGCCTCTGCGGCCATCGGGGGCATTTTTTCCAGCCGTTCAACCTCTTTTATGGCCTTTTCTTCCACTTCCTTGGGAAGTTTGGCTTTGGCTATTTTCTCCCGTAGTTCCTCACATTCCGCAACCCGTTCATCTTTCTCGCCCAGTTCCTTCTGAATGGCCTTCATTTGTTCCCTAAGGTAATATTCCTTCTGGGTTTTTTCCATTTGCTTGCGAACCCGGATATTGATCTTGCGCTCCAGTTCCACAATCTCTAATTCTTTGGCCACAATGGAACAAAGCTTTTCTAAACGCTCAACAATATCAATGGACTCCAGAACCTTTTGTTTGTCTTCAATGCGCAGGGCCAGATGAGAGGCAATAATATCGGCCAAACGCCCCGGTTCCTCAAGGTTCACCACAGAAACCACAGTTTCAGGCGGAATCCGTTTGGAAAGTTTGACATATTGCTCAAACTGGTAAACCAGGCTTCTCATCAAAGCTTCTATTTCGGAACTCTTTTCAAATTCCTCAGAGTACTGGTCAATTTCCACTTTGAAGTAGGGTTCCAATCCTTCATATGTTCTTATTTTGGCCCGGGCAATGCCCTCCACCAGCACCCGGATGGTTCCTCCGGGAAGTTTTAATAACTGCTTAACCTCGGCTACCGTTCCTACCTGATAAATGTCGTCTACCCCGGGTTCATCGGTTTGCGCTTCCCTTTGGGTGGCCAAGAAAATCATTTTATTATCAACCATTGCCTCCTCAATGGCCTGAACAGATTTTTCCCGCCCCACATCAAGATGAATCACCATATAAGGGAAAACAAGAATACCCCTCAGAGGAAGCAAGGGTAGGGTTTTAATTTCGGAATTCACTGCCGCACCTCCTTGTATACTGTAATCTTATGTTGGTTAACTAGTGATTCAGAATACAGTAATAATAACACAAAAAGCAAAAGCCTTGCCACAGCAATAATTGCTAATAACGGAAAAAACCCAGCAATCGCTGGGTTATAAAAGCTAGAGCAAACTGATTTAGTCCCATTCTCCCTGACAGGATTTTTCACCTTTCTCATTAATTATGCTGCTTATCAGGATTTGGCAGAAGGCGATAAAAAGGCTGCCGCCGGAACATCCAGGGAAGTGGTCACCGGTTCCCACTGCATCGGCTTCTCCGTTTGCTTCACTAAAGCTCCCTGAATCACTTCATGCAAGGTTTCTACCGCTACAACCTCAATCCCTTCCATATTTTTAAAGATTTCCTGGTAGTTTTCCTTGGGAATCAATACCTTTTTTACACCTGCCTGACGGGCCGCTTCCACCTTGGCCAAAACCCCGCCCACCGGTTTAACCAGCCCCCGGATGGAAATTTCTCCGGTCATGGCTACTTTGTTGTCAACGGCGGTTCCCTTAATGGCTGAATAAACCGCCGTGGCAATGGTCACTCCGGCCGACGGACCGTCCACCAAGCCGCTGCCCAAAAAATTAACGTGAATGTCGTAATTTTTGGGTTCCACCTCCATGACCCTGCGCAGTACCGTCAGCACATTCTCCACCGAACTGCGGGCCATGCTCTTTCTTTTGATTCTTTTGCTATTTCCGCCAATTTCTTCTTCCTCCACCACACCGGTTACCGTAATCTGGCCCCGGCCTTCCTCGGCAGCAATCACGGTGGCTTCAACTTCCGATAAAACTCCCATGTTGGGACCATATACCGCCAGGCCGTTGACCACGCCTACCTGAGGCTGCGGGTTAATTTTGCGTTCCGGTCTCGGCGAATACTGTCCGCTGTGCACTACCCATTCGATGTCCCGGACCAAAATTTCCTTTCTATCTTCCGTTAACGCCAGCCCGCCGGCAATTTGCACAATATTTACCGCTTCACGCCCGCTGGTGGCGTAGCGTTTAATTACCTCCAAGGCCCCTTCCTCCAGGGGCAGGCCAATTTTTTCCGCGGCATTGGCGGCAATTTTCTCAATTTCATCCGGCAGCAGGGGTCTAAAATAGATCTCTAAACAACGGGAACGAATGGCAGGCGGAATTTCCTCCGGAGTACGGGTGGTCGCCCCTACCATGCGGAAGTCCGCCGGCAGACCGTTTTGGAAAATATCATGAATATGGGTTGGAATATTGGTATCTTCAGAACTGTAATAAGCGCTTTCCAAAAACACCTTGCGATCTTCCAACACTTTTAATAGCTTATTCATTTGGGTGGGGTGCAACTCCCCGATTTCATCAATAAAAAGCAACCCGCCGTGAGCCTTGGTAACCGCCCCCAGTTTGGGCTGGGGAATACCGGCCATGCCCATGGGGCCTGCCCCCTGGTAAATGGGATCATGGACCGAACCAATCAAGGGATCGGCAATGCCCCTTTCATCAAACCGGGCTGTTGTTGCATCCAGTTCGATAAATTTAGCCTTTTCTTTAAAAGGAGAACTTGGAGCCTTTTTGGCCTCTTCCAGAACCAACCTGGCAGCCGCGGTTTTTCCCACCCCCGGAGGTCCGTAAACAATAACATGCTGGGGATTGGGTCCACACAGAGCAGCTCTGAGGGATTTCAAGCCCTCCTCTTGCCCAATAATTTCATTAAAATTTTTGGGTCGGGTTTTCTCCGACAAAGGTTCGGTCAAAGAAATGGCTCTCAGGCGCTGGAGCTTCTCCATCTCTTTCCGGGATTCCTTTTCCACAGCCGTTTTATTTCCCTGCTGGGCCTTCAGCAAATTCCAGAAATATAAACCGATGACCACAGCAAAAAATACCTGTATGAAGGTTAGAAACCCGCCAAGACTGGTTAGTTCCCCCATGAACCATGCCTCCTTATTGATACAACTTATCTTGTATTATTGCTAAAAAAACTTTTTTTTACACATAAATAGCGAATCTGTTTTTCTTTAGGGTCCAGTTGCTGGTGATTGTCCTTAAGGGATTCCCTGTAGTCCTATTATTGATTGTTAAAACGGCCAAGGACAAGATCCTAAAGAAAAACCGATCGTCTAAACTGAGCCAAAAAATGAAAAAACACGGAGTATTAAGCTCCGTGTTTTTGACCTTTTAGGTTACGCGGTTTCTTCTTTCTTTTTTTTACTGTCCACCGTAATAAATAGAGGATCACCCTTCTTAAGAATGGCTTCTTTGGTGATCACCACTTTAGAAATATCCTCCCTGGAAGGGATGTCATACATAATGTTCAGCATGGCATCCTCCATGATAGCCCGTAAGCCTCTGGCTCCGGTTTTGCGCTTGAGAGCCTCCTTGGCCACCTCTTGCAGGGCTTCCGGCTGGATTTCCAGCGCCACCCCGTCCAGCTCAAACAGCTTTTCATACTGCTTGGAGAGAGCATTCTTGGGTTCGGTAAGGATACGCACCAAAGCTTCCTCATCCAGGGCTTCCAGGGTAACGATCACCGGCAACCGACCCACAAATTCGGGAATTAAGCCAAACTTTAAGAGATCTTCAGGCAGAATACTGGCCAAAATTTCACCGATTTTAAGATCTTTTTTGCTTTGGATTTCGGCCCCAAAGCCCATCTGTTTTTTACCGATCCGGTTTAAAATAAGCTTTTCAATACCATCAAAGGCACCACCGCAGATAAATAAAATATTGGTGGTATCAAGCTGAATAAACTCCTGGTGCGGATGCTTACGCCCACCCTGGGGCGGCACACTGGCAACCGTACCTTCCAGAATCTTTAACAGCGCCTGCTGCACGCCTTCCCCGGAAACGTCCCGGGTGATGGATGGATTCTCGGACTTGCGGGCAATTTTATCTATTTCATCAATATAAACAATGCCCTTTTCCGCTTTTTCAACATCATAATCAGCAGCTTGTATTAATTTCAGCAGGATGTTTTCAACATCTTCACCCACATAACCTGCTTCTGTTAAAGAGGTGGCATCTGCAATGGCAAACGGCACGTTTAACAAGCGAGCCAGCGTCTGGGCCAGCAATGTTTTACCACTGCCGGTGGGGCCCAACATTACAATGTTGCTTTTGGAAAGTTCCACATCTTCTACCTTGCCGCCAAGGTTAATTCGCTTGTAGTGATTATAAACGGCCACGGCCAGTTGTTTCTTGGCTGACTCCTGACCAATCACATACTGGTCCAGAATCGTTTTAATTTCCTTGGGTTTTGGTAGATCGCCCATGTCCAAATTGAGGTCATCGCTTAACTCTTCTTCGATGATTTCGTTGCACAACTCAATGCACTCATCGCAGATATAGACCCCGGGTCCTGCTACAAGCTTTTTAACCTGATCCTGCATCTTACCGCAGAAGGAACATTTGAGCTGGCCTTTCTCATTAAACATGTCTCCACCTCTTTTATCTTTACTTCCTATACGGCATCACCTCATCAATGATTCCGTACTCCTTGGCCGCTTCCGCCGACATGAAGAAGTCCCGCTCGGTATCCCTGGCGATTTTATCCAGGGGCTGACCCGTATGATGGGATAATCTTTCATTTAAAACTTCCTTGATTCTTAAAATTTCTTTGGCATGAATATCAATGTCGGTCGCCTGCCCTTGTACACCGCCCAGGACCTGATGAATCATAATGCGGGCATAGGGCAGTGAATAGCGTTTTCCCTTGGTGCCGGCGGCCAGCAGAAAAGAACCCATGCTTGCCGCTTGGCCCAGGCAAATGGTGGATACCGGGCACTTGATGTATTGCATGGTATCATAGATGGCCATTCCGGCAGTTACAACTCCCCCCGGGGAGTTGATGTAAAGGTGGATATCCTTTTCCGGATCCTCCGCCTCCAGGAACAAAAACTGGGCAATGACCAAATTTGCGATGTGATCCTCAATGGGGCCGCCAATAAAGATGATTCTGTCTTTCAATAGTCTTGAATAAATGTCGTAGGCCCGTTCACCCCTGTTTGTTTGTTCAACTACAATTGGCACCAAACCTGACAAGTTTATCGCCTCCTTGGATCTTTTAAAAGGGTAGATGTTAGGCTTACTGCATAGTCTATGTTTTTTATGCTTCCTTTGTGCTTTCTACAACTTTAGCATTCTCAGCCAGGAAGGCAACGGTTTTGCGACGGGCTATATCTTGAATAATATTCCCCATCTCATTCTGTAATTCCAAAGTTTTACGTACGATTTTCTCGTCCTGGCCTACATAGGCAGCAATTTTTTGAATTTCTTCGCTAATTTCCTCTTCGGAAACTTCAACTTTTTCAATCTTGGCAATGGCATCCAAAACCAGTTCATTTTTAACGTTGGTTTCTGCGTCCGGCTTCATCCGTTCCCGCATCTCATCAATACTGGTATTGGTATATTTAAAGTACTGTTCGAGATTAATCCCTTGTTGCATTAAACGCTGATTCAGATTATTTAACATTTCTTCCAGCTTGCGCTCAATCATAATCTCCGGTACTTCTACGGTGGCATTGGCCACCGCTGCTTCTACGGCACCATTTTCCACTGCCGATTTAGCCTTGCTACTGGCAGCTTCACTTAATTTATTCCGAATGTCGGACTTTAATTCTTCCAGAGTATCAAATTCACTGACGTCCTTGGCAAATTCATCATCCAGCGGAGCCAGTTCTTTCCTTTTTAATTCTTTGACGGTTACTTTAAAGGTGGCCGGTTTCCCAGCCAGATTTTCGGCGTGGTACTCTTCGGGGAAGGTCACATTGACCTCTTTGGACTCCCCGGTCTTGACGCCCAGCAGTTGTTCTTCAAAGCCTGGAATAAAGGTGCCGGAGCCAATGTTTAAAGAATAATTCTCTGCGGTTCCACCCTCAAAGGCTTCTTCGTCCACATAGCCGGTAAAATCAATGATGGCCGTATCACCCTGTTGAATTTCTCCTTCTACGGTAACCAGCTTGGCGTGGCGGGCCTGTAGTTTTTCCAATTCCTTTTGTATATCCTCTTCCGTTACTTCCTCGGAAGGCCTATTTACTTCCAAACCTTTATATTCACCCAGAGCAACTTCCGGTTTAACTTCCACAGTGGCTTTAAAAATAAGCGCTTTACCCGCTTCTCCCTGGACAATATCAATTTTAGGCTGGTTGATGGGTTCCGTTTCCGTTTCTTTCAAGGCCTGCATATAGGTTTCCGGAATGAGAATTTCGGCCGCTTCCCCAAAGAGGGTTTCCACACCGACGTATCTCTCAACCATCGCCCTGGGGGCTTTTCCTTTACGGAATCCAGGAATATTTACCTGACCTACAACTTTACGATAGGCTTTGTCCAACGCCTTGTTTACCTGTTCTTCCTCTACCTCAATTTGCAAAAGGACGGTGTTTTTCTCGATCCTTTCCGCGGTGGCTTTCATTATACAGTGCTCCTCCTTAAAAACATGGTTTATTTGGTAAATAAGTCATTACTTTTGCCAATGTATCTTCCACCCGGAAAATTTTTCATCTATTAGCTTTCCCGAATTCATGGCATATTATCTAGTTCTACGAAGGTTAGTTAACTCCTGCCAGCTTGCAAATCATTTAAAGCCAAAAAGGGCAATTTTTTCCAGATGGCTCAGTAATTAAAATACCAGGGCATAACCCTGGTTATCCAGCTTAAGCCCAATTATATCATAATGTTTTGGGTTTGCAAAACAATACTTGACGGCTGTTTCTATGCATTCTATAAAGACAAACCCACATTTTTTAGATCCATTCTTTAAATACACTGTATACATTTGGTTGACAATTGAAAAAACACTGAAAATTATGTTAAAATAGCTTATTAGGAGGGAAATTCATGTCAACTTGTTCTATTTGCAACAAAGAAGTCAGCCGATTATTGGAATGCTCGCTCTGTGGAAATGAAGTATGTTCGTCCTGTTATGAACAATGCAATTCCTGCAAACAGTGGTTCTGTCATCGCCATCTCATTTGTATTTATAAAAGAGTTCATCTTTGCGATCATTGTTACGCTGACCAGTTAAGAAATTCCGAATAACCCGGAGCCATGGCTCCGGGTTATTTTTTACCTCTCATGACTTTATCTGCCTCGGGAAATGCTAATTGCCATAAAAAGTCGGGAGGTTTTAGCTATGACAGGTTGGACTCTTTACCAAGCCATTTCCTGGGTACTGGTCACTCTGGTGGTTGCCGTTATTTTATGGACGGGATTTAAATACTTTAAAACAAAATCTTAAGTATTATTTTTAACTTTTCCGCTTCCCTCTTCATAATATGGACTGTAACTGATTTTGAAAGGAGTCTTTTATCATGTCCGATATGGGAAGGGAAAAAGTCAAATCTTCCGCTTTGTTTGAACGAGGTTTATTGTCCGAATTCAGCGCTTCCGTCCTACCCAACAATATTAACGGCGCCACCGCCATTCCTCTGGCCACAACACCAACCACCCTGGCCGCCTTGGCCAACACATCCGCCATCCGGGTGAATAGTGTCAATGACCGGGTATGGCTAACCGGCACGGTGGGTTGGAGGGCTGTTACCCCGGCTACGGTGGGCCGGGTGGATGTGATGTTTAGAATCTGGCGTACCGCTCCCATTACAGGCACTTTAATTTTTAGCACCTTAGACAGTGCCGCTGCTTTAGACATAGACCAAACAACCAGTTTTATACACGTGGATCTAACTCCCGTTCTGACACCGGGACAACATATTGTTCCCTATTACCTAACTGCCGAACTGCCCCTGACAGGCAGCGCCGCTACCATTATTGGTCCCATTACCTTTACCGCCGCCGAAATAGAACCCAATCGCTGCGGCTGCCCCTAAGGATGATAAAATTTCTTGCTTTTGTAAAGAGGCTGAGAGTAAACAGTGTTATGTTTACTCTCAGCCTCTTTTATAAAGATTCCTTCCTATATAAAAGCAGTCCTTATAGTCTACAATCTTTTTTCTACCGCTTCAATGATGGTTTTCATGGTTTTTATCCTGGCATAATATTTGGAGTTGGCTTCCACAAGGGTCCAGGGCGCATGAGACGTACTGGTCCGTTGAAGCATCTCTTCCACCGCTTCAAGATAAAGGGGCCATTTATCCCGGTTTCGCCAGTCCTCCTCGGTGATTTTCCACGGCTTACGCTGCTGCCTTTCTATAAAGCGTTTTAATTGCTCTTCTTGCTCTATGTGCAGCCAGAACTTGACCAGCAGAACCCCGGCGCCAACCAGATACTCTTCCATTTCGTTGATTTCCCGGTAGGCTCTTTGCCATTCCGACCGGGTACAATAATTCTCCACCCTTTCCACCAACACCCGGCCGTACCAACTCCGGTCAAAAATGGTTATATGACCGGCCTTAGGCAGGTAGTTCCAAAATCGCCAGAGATAATGGTGTGCCTTCTCCAGATCATTGGGTATGGCAACCGGAACCACCCGGTAACCCCGGGGATCCATTTTTTCAGTTACCCGCCGGATGTTTCCCCCTTTCCCCGCCGCATCCCAGCCTTCATATAAGATAACCAGGGGGAGCCTTTTAAGATAGAGGGCATGTTCTATTTCCCGGATTTTCTTTTGATATTTTTTTAATTGTTCCCGGTATGTCTCCTGGTCCAGGGAGAGCTTTAAATTCACCTCCAGCAGACCCGCCTTGGCTGCCTTTGGCAGTGATTCCCCGCCTTTTGTCATTTCCCCGGAACCCCGGGAAAGGGATTGCCGCAAATGAACGGCGTCCTCTATGGCCTTAACCAGGGTGGAATATATTTTTATCGTTGCGAATCTTTGATGATGGGCCTCCACCACCGTCCAGGGAGCGTGCCGGGTATTGGTTTTTTCCAGCATTTCATTGGCAGCCTTTTGGTACAGGCCATACTGCCGGTGGTGTTTCCAGTCCCGTTCCGTCACCCTCCAGGCGGTGGCCGGGTTCTCGGCCAATTCCTCCAGCCTGGCCTTTTGCTCCTTTTGGCTGATATGCAGGAAAAACTTTACGATTAAACATCCGCTATCCGTAAGCTGTCTTTCAAAAACATTGATTTCCTCATAGGACTGTTGCCATTCTTTCTTAGCAACAACCTTTTCCACCCTATCAATTAACGTCCTGCGGTACCAACTGCGATCAAATACTGCAATCCTGCCCTGGGCCGGAGTTTTAATCCAAAACCGCCATAAAAAAGGATAAAGCCGTTCTTCCTCCGTAGGTTCCTGGATGGAGTAGACGTGAAAACCCCGGGGATCCAGGGCCTGAATCATCTGGTTGATTAAAGTCCCCTTGCCGGCCGCATCCCAGCCTTCAAAAACAACCATCACCGGAATCTTCAGTTCCCGGATCCGCCTTTGCAGTTCCGCCAGTTTCATTTCCAGGGGAGAAAAAAGCTTTTTAAAATCCTCTTTATCCATTTTTTGATTTAAATTAACCTCTTCTAACATTTCTAACCGTCCGTTCTCCTCTCCCCTATGTGACACAATTTATCCTAAAAATGAAAACGCCGCAAGATAAAAGTTCAATGGCAATAAGATTTATATTTTCAAAAAACTACTCCGTATGCGATATCTTCCGGCTCAATCTGTATTTTATGGTATAATATGACTGATTATTTTAAGAAAAGGTGTATGATTAATGTTTATTGCCGATTTCCATATCCATTCCAAATACTCCAGGGCTACCAGCAGGGACTGTGTCCCCGAAATCCTGGAAATGTGGGCCAGACGCAAAGGGATCAACGTGATCGGAACCGGGGATTTCACCCATCCGGCCTGGCGTGAAGAATTAAAGGAGAAGCTGATCCCTTCTGGAGAAGGTCTTTATGTCCTGAAAAACAATTTTCGCCAGGAGGATCCGGTGGCGGGAGCCGATTTCCAACCTCAATTCATTGTTTCCGGCGAAATCAGCTCCATCTACAAGAAGAACGGAAGGGTTCGCAAGGTACATAACCTGATCCTGCTGCCCGGCTTAGACTATGCCGAATCCATCTCTCGCCGCCTGGAGGCTATCGGCAATCTGCATTCCGACGGCAGGCCCATATTGGGTCTGGACAGCAGGGATCTGCTGGAAATCGTGCTGGAGCAGTGCCCGGAAGCCATCTTTATTCCCGCTCATATCTGGACCCCGCATTTTTCTCTGTATGGCGCCTATTCCGGCTTTGACCATATCCAGGAGTGCTTTGAAGATTTAACCCCCTATATTTATGCGCTGGAGACGGGCCTTTCCTCCGACCCGCCCATGAACTGGCGCCTTTCCGCATTGGATCAATTTACGCTGATTTCCAACTCCGACGCCCATTCCCCGGCCAACCTGGCCAGGGAAGCCAATCTTTTTGCTGCCGAGCCTTCCTATCCCGGCATCTTGCAGGCTTTAAAAAACCGCCATAGCCAGGAGTTCTACGGTACCCTGGAGTTTTTTCCGGAGGAAGGAAAATACCACTATGACGGACACCGGGCGTGCAAAGTATGCTGGAAGCCGGCGGACACAATCGCTGCGGCAGGCTTATGTCCGGTTTGCGGCGGCAAAATTACCGTGGGCGTGCTTCACCGGTTGGAAGCCCTGGCAGACCGGAAAGAGGGGTATATCCCCCCGGCGGCCAAACATTTTGAAAGCCTGGTGCCGCTTCATGAGGTAATTGCTTCCTCCATGGGTCTTTCTGCGGCCAGCGTCAAGGTAAAAGGAAAATACCAGGACCTGATCCGAAACCTGGGACCGGAGCTCTTTATCCTTCGCGAGGCCACGCTGCAGGATATTGAATTGGCCGCAGGGCCCTATATCGCCGAAGGCGTCCGCAGGTTGAGATGCGGTAAGATTGACATACAGCCGGGATTTGACGGAGAATACGGCAAAATTAAAGTCATGGACAAAAGCGAAATCACCCTGCTTTCAGGCCAGTTATGCTTTTTGAGTTCTTCTACTACAGAAAACCAACCTTCCGCCCTTAAGGAAAAAAAGGCGGCCCAAGCGCTGCCTCCGGCACCCACTTCGCCGGATGCCTGTCTCCCGGAGGGTGGTGAAGCTGCTATTAAAACGGATTCTCCGGACAGGCCTTACGGGCTGAACCCGGAGCAGTGGGAAGCAGTCTCATCCCCCCACCCGGCCATTGCGGTCATGGCCGGTCCCGGAACCGGAAAAACCAAAACCTTGGTAGGCCGTATTGCTCATATGGTTGAAAACTGCGGTGTAGATCCCTCCCGGATCACCGCCGTCACCTTTACCAATCAGGCCGCCAAGGAAATGCGCCTCCGCCTGGAGATACATTTTGGGGATAAGCGAACTGCCCGGGCAATGACCATCGGCACCTTTCATTCTTTGTGCCTGCAAATCCTGTCCAAAGGAAAGGATGGGAAGAACATTGTCCTTATTGATGAACAGAATGCCCTTTCCATGGTCGGGGACATCTTAAAGGACCTTCAATTAAAAATCTCTCCCCGGGAGGCCATGAAGCAGATCTCACTGCTGAAAAACGACGCATCAGCGACGGGAGACAAGAAAAAATCGGATGTTCCTGCGGAGGTCCACGAATTATACCGCTCACAACTGCAGCGTTACGGTGTCCTGGACTATGACGATCTCCTCCTGGAAGTACTCAAGCTCTTTGAAGGCAGCCCGGAAGAGCGCAAGAACCGGCGTCTGGAGAAGCCTTTCTCCTATCTTCTGGTGGATGAGTTCCAGGATATCAACGAGGTCCAATACCGCCTGTTGAAAGCCTGGGGCAGGAAAAGCGAAAATATATTTATTATTGGTGACCCGGACCAATCCATTTATGGCTTTAGGGGTTCGGATTTCCGTTATTTCGAAAAGTTCAAAGAGGATTTTCCCGGTCTCTGTCAGGTCCGGCTAGTACAGAACTACCGTTCCACTCCTGAAATTATCCATTGCGCCACATCGGTCATTTCCAGGGAACCCTTCCTAGGCCCCGAACGTTGCCTGGAAGCCAAAAGAGCCAAGGGCGCCCCGGTGCGTCTGATCGAAGCTCAGAATGAATTTTCCGAGGCTTTGTTTGTGGCCAAGGAGATCAATCGCATGGTTGGCGGCATTGATATGCTGGATACCCTGAAAGGATCTGCAGCCAATAAAAAAAGACCCGTGCCGGAACATCCCCGGGCCTTTTCCGACATTGCGATACTCTACCGTACCAACCGTCAGGCGCGCATTCTGGAGCAGTGCCTGCTTCAAGAAGGCATTCAATATGTGGTGGCGGGACGGGACGAGTTCCTTGGGGAGCAGCCGGTCCGCGAGGCCATTGCCTTTTTCAGTTTTTTGCTTAACCCGGGGGATATGCTTTCCCTGCGGCTATTCCTGCAAGCAGAAAGCACCTATACCGCAGACCTGAGACAAAAAGTTCTGGAAGAGTACGCGGCTCTGGAGAAAAATGTGTCTTCCCTTGTGGGAATCCTGGAAAGGATCGCTCCTCCGCCAAATATCCCGGATAAACACGGGAATTTAATTGAAAGGCTGAGGAAATATGAACCCATGGTGCATAAAGAAAAGCCCGGAAAACTGATGGCCGCCTGGATCAACGACAACGCCCTGTCAGATCTAAAATCCATGGAGCTGCTTTTACAAACAGCGGTTTTGTATGATAAAATGCCTTCTTTTATGCAAAACCTGGTGTTGGGGCAGGAAAGTGATGTTGTCCGCAATGGTGGCAAGGCTTATTCCTCCGATGCGGTTTCTTTAATGACCCTGCACGGGGCCAAAGGTCTTGAATTTCCTGTGGTGTTTCTGTGCGGCGTAAACGATGGGCTGATTCCTTTAAAGAACAGTAAGCAAGATCTTGATCCCGGGGAGGAAAGACGGCTTTTCTATGTAGGTCTGACCCGAGCCCGGGATGAACTGCTCCTGCTGACGTCCCGCACCCCTTCTCCCTTTATTGACGACTTGCCGGAAGAAAATCTTGTCACAGAGAAGGCCGGTACGCCCAAGCAAGGTCCCCAATTTAAGCAGGTCAGTCTTTTTAATCTTTAGTTTATTATTTTTTCGTTAGTTGTTTAAAGCTGTAGGGTTATGCCGAAGAAAGCCCTGGAATATGATTCCCGGCTTTCTTCAGTTTATGGGCTTTTTTATAAACATCGGTCTAGACCAAGAATATTTTTCAGTGTCCACTAAACGCCGCTGTTTTTGCTGTTGTATTTTACGAATAATTTGAGTATGATAATATCAACAAAGAAAGAGGTGATCGCATGCCAAACATCAAGCCAGTTTCCGATTTGCGAAATTACAATGAGGTTTTAAGGGATGTTGCCGCGGGCGAGCCGGTCTTTTTAACCAAGAATGGCAGAGGACGCTACGCGCTTGTTGATATTGCGGACTACGAGAAAATGCAGGCCACCATCAAGCTCATGTCACAGCTTGCCGAGGGTGAAAAGGCCGGCCGTGAAAAAGGCTGGCTGGCCGTAGAGGAAGTCGAGAAAAACTTGGGGGTGTAGTATGAAACTCCACATATCTCCCCAAGCACAAAGCGATTTGCGGGGTATCAAGGAATATATTGCTGTAGAGCTTGAGAATCCCGCAGCTGCCCTTAATACGGTTTCAAAATTAACCAAAGCGATTCGCAGGCTTTCGGATTTTCCCGGCAGCGGAGCGCCCTTATCATCCGTTATGGATGTGCAGAACAATTACCGCTTCTTGGTGAGCGGCAGTTATCTCGTTTTTTATCGGTACGAGGGCGACAGCGTCTATGTCGTTCGCGTTCTTTACGGCAGACGCGACTATATAAAAATTCTGTTCGGAGAGCCGCAAGCAGACGAAAACTAAATAACTCTATAATTCATGATTGTCATCTATGTGAATTTGAAGGCAGTAAAAAGGGTATAACTGCACCTCCCGCCGGTGCTTTTATATAAATGTGATCAACTCCATTAAGAATGGGTCGGTGTGGAAGATCGCATCAAATCCGTGAATTTCGGTCTGGGAACTCTCCCCGTCTAGAAAGGTTCAATTATAAAACTTGCATTTGATAATATGGGCGTAAGGAAACTCCTCCAACAACTCAGGGCGCTCTGCGTATTCCTGTGCGTTGTAGATATTGCCACCTTTATCGGAAAACAGGGAACGGTAAAGAACGATTTCTTTACCGTTCTCAATGCTTGCACGGTTTGCTTCGGGGCCGTAAAGGCGCCCGCCGGACGTATAGTAAGTACTTGTTTCGCTGTTTTTATTTTTACCACTCTTTTTACGCATTACAAACAAGAACAAGCTGGCGTACGCCAGCTTGTTCTTGTCGTTATGAACACTCAGGTCATTTCAAGTGGTGCGGATGAAGGGACTTGAACCCCCACACCTTGCGGTACTAGATCCTAAGTCTAGCGCGTCTGCCAATTCCGCCACATCCGCTTAAAATTATTGGTGACCCATCCGCGACTCGAACGCGGGACACCCTGATTAAAAGTCAGGTGCTCTACCAACTGAGCTAATGGGTCAAAAAATAAAATGGCTGGGGCGGCTGGATTCGAACCAACGAATGCCGATTCCAAAGACCGGTGCCTTACCGCTTGGCGACGCCCCAACAATTTCGGATATAAAAATATGGGGTGGATAATGGGACTCGAACCCACGGCCTCCAGAGCCACAATCTGGCGCTCTAACCGGCTGAGCTATACCCACCACAATGCTTTTAAATGCTTTCAAACTCGCAGGATTTATATTACCAAAGTGTGCCTACGTTGTCAAGGGTCATTCAGCCCTGACTAGAGCAAACTTTTGCAATAAAGTCTTATTCCTTTACATCCTTTAATATGCCTTGTTAAACCTTCATTTATTTATTGGTTCATTTATTTAGATTCATTTTTTGCAAGCAGCCCCTCTATCATCGCCACCGCCTCCTGCACGGTGGCCGGAACAGTCTCTCCACATAAGGAAGGAAAATGCAAAAAAATCCGGCTGACTGTAGGAAATTCTAAATGAGCGCTTTCCACAATTTCCCGGTCCGTGAGCAGTCTGGGACTGCCTTCCGCCACCAGCCTCCCGTCTTTCATTACCAGTACCTTATCGGCCCACTGAACGGCCATATCCACATCGTGAGTGGCCATTACAATGGTCTTGCCCTCCCGTTTTAAACGATCCAGCAGGGAAAACAGTTCCCTTTTCCCCGCTGGATCCAGGAAGGCCAGGGGTTCGTCCAGCACAATCATCTCGGGATTCATGGCTATCACCCCGGCAATGGCCACCCGCTTTTTTTGACCATAGCTGAGATGGTAGGGGACTTTGGCGGCATAGGCTTCCATGTTGACAAAACGCAGGGCCTCCCTGACCCTTTCTTTTAAAGTCTCCCCCTGCAGTCCCTGGTTAACCGGTCCGAAGGCCACGTCTTCCCAGACACTGGAGGAAAAGAGCTGATCATCGGGATCTTGAAACACCAGGCCCACTTGATCCCTGACCCATTTTTCGTTTTTGGCGGTGACCACTTCTCCTAATACTTTAAGAGTTCCCTGCTGCACCGGATGAATGGCATTAAAGTGCAGCAGCAGGGTGGTTTTGCCGGATCCATTGGGTCCCAGCAGGGCCACCCGGCTTCCCCGCTCAATATTGAGGGTCAGCCTGTCCAAAGCCTTGGTACCGTCTTTATATTGAAAGGAAAGGTCTTTTACTTCAAATGCCCAAACCATCGGGCTCCCCCCAGTTCAAGAAATTTTATGGTCCAGGCCACCGCGATCATGGCCGTTCCCCAGCCCAGGTCCAAAAGGCGGATTTTAGCAACAGGACCGGAGCCCTTCCATTGGCCGCTGTACCCCCTGGAGAGCATGGCATAATACACCCTTTCAGCCCTTTCGTGGGACCGTAAAAAAAGCATGGCAATGCAACGGCCCAGGGTTTTCATGGTATGACCGTGCCAAAAATTTCTGCCCATCCGGAATCCCCTTGACTTGGCCGCCCTCTGCATTTGGACCAGCTCCTCCTGCAGCACGGCAATATACCGGAGAGTAAATTCAATAATCATAATTAAGAAGGCCGGTACACCCAATTGGCGAAAGGCGCTGCCAATGTCGCCAATGGAGGTGGTGGCGGTTAAAAAGATCATTCCCAAGAAAGCGGCGGTCATGCGCAGGCAGGGAAGGACGGCGCTTTCCCAGCCTTCCCTGGAAGCCACCAGTTGAACAAAACCCAAATCCAGACTGAACAAAGGCTCGCCGGGAATTACCAGCGGCAGGGTGACGATGACCAGCCCTCCGAAAGGAATCAGGTAGAGCAGCCGCATGAGGATACGCTTCAGAGGGACGCCTGCCAAAAGGGCGGCGGTCAGAAGAAAAATTCCCGCAGCCATTAACATGGTTTTATGCTGCAGCGTGGTTATCGTGATAATAAAGATCATCAGGGAAACCACTTTGACTCTGGGATCCACCTGCCGGACCCAGGATCGGCCCACGCTGCTGTCCTCAACGCCCCTCATGCGCTTCGCGGTTCCCCATGGCATCAGCGGCAGGATGGGTCTCTTTTTTAACCAGCAGTCTCCGGAGACCCACAATCAGACCAAAGGTCAACAGAGTTCCCACAATACCGGCTGCCCCGGTGGCTACAGACTCATCGCCAATGCCGGGCATGATATAATCCGGTATGGGGGAGTTGAGAACCTCTTTGCCCTCCGCGTTGACCAGAAAATGAAGCTCCTCCGCAACCTTCTCCAGACCGTCCGGATGCGGCGAAGCCCAGGGAGATAAAAAGGACGCCACCAGGAGAGATATTAGCAAACCATAACATAGTTTTTTATTCATAACAGGCTTCCCCCTTTTTCAATCCGTTGGGACAGTAGCCCGCATTCAAAACCACCAGCACCACCACAGCCGTGATTAAACCTTCTCCAATGCCAATCAGAGCATGGACTCCCAGCATTGCCGGCAAGGCCACCGACAAGGGAACCGTTCCGGAAACAGCCAGTTCCAGGGCTACCGCCAAAGCAGCCATCATGACCGAAGTCCATGAGGCTAAAAAGGCGACAACAGCAATGCCCGCCGGACTCTTGGTATACTTTTTAAAAAGGCCATAAATGGCTACCGAGGTCCAAACCCCCACAACGCCCATGTTGAAGATGTTGGCTCCCAGAACGGTCAGCCCTCCGTCAAGAAAAACAAAACACTGAATGGCCAATACGCTGGTTAGAACAATGCTGGCACTAAAGGGTCCCAGCAGGGCTGTGGCCAAGGCCGCTCCCAAAAGGTGTCCGGAGGTGCCTCCGGCAATGGGGAAATTGATCATCTGGGCTGCAAACACAAAGGCCGCCATCACGCCCAGGGTCGGGACCTGCCGGTCGGTAAGCTGTTCCCGGGTCTTTTTAAGACTGTAGCTTAACGCCCCGGCACTTAAAACCGCAGCAGCAGCCCAAGTCTTGGTGTCCAGAAACCCATCTGGAATATGCATCCATATCGCCTCCTAAAAAATAAAAAGCCAACGGAGCCCCGGTCCTTCCGGATGCATACCTTTTTGGCTTTCCTGCTCTAAGCAATACTTATCTCTCAGTGCCTCCATGGCACCGTCTGTTTTTATTTTTATTCGTGATCAACCAGGATATTCCTCCAACCGGCTCCACTTAAATAGGACTTTTTTGTGTTTTGGTGACTTTAACCGCCCCGGCCCGGGGTAAACACTGGATGAAAACCACGCCGGACAAGATCATACCGCATCCCAGCAACTGCAGCGGATACATCCTCTCTCCCAGCACCAGAAAAGCCACCGCCGCGGCCACAACCGGTTCCAACGTGCTGGTTAAGCCGGTAATCACGGTGCTCAAATCTTTAAGCCCTTTGAAATACAGGCCAAAGGGAATCACCGTGGCGAAAACGGCAATATAAAGAAAGAATCCCCATTCGTTGGCGCTGTGCCCCACCAGGGTTACCCAGGGTGGCGTTAAAAGGTTCGCTCCCAGGGCCCCGAAACCAAATCCATAAACCAGCAGGGTCCAGGGATTTAAACCGGATAAACCGATCTTGCCGTAAATGGTATAAAAAGCCAGGGACAGGGCAGATACGATGCCGCTGATGAATCCCCGGGTGTTGACGGCAAATCCCCCGCCGGGAACTCCTACCAAAATCAGGTAACCACCCCCCAGGGTCAATAACAAGGCGGCCAGCTTGGCTCCCCCCACCCTTTCCCCTTGAAAGGCAAAGGCATAGGCAACCATCATACCGGGGGCTAAATACTGTAAAAAAACAGCGGTGGCCACATTGGTCTGGCTGATGGTATAGAAATAACTGAACTGCACCATGGCAATTCCCAGACCCAGGATGGTAAGGTAGCGTAAATCGGATTTCTTTACCCGCAGCAGATCTGGTTTAGCAAAGGCCAGATAAGCAAATAAAATCAGAAAGGACAAAGTCAAGCGGACGGTAACCAGATGAAAGGGGTCCACCTGCTGATTGAACAAATATTTCGCCACTGTTCCGGAAATACCCCACAAACTGGTGGCACCCACTAAAAATAAAAAACCCCGAACATATTGATGCAAAGGGTACACCTCCCGAAGCATATTTTAGCACATTCAACCGAATCGGCATATGGCCTTCTGGCGGAACAGTGAAATTGGACAGGTAAAATTTAAAAGATTGGATATGTACAATTCCCTGAAGGTTTTGCTATGATTAGGCCAATATTTTTAGCTCTAGTAAGCAGGGAGGTTCGTAATTGTTGCGCTTAGAATTTAAGGAAGGCGTACAGGCCGCTGTACCGCTGGTTTTCGGCTATTTTCCCATCGGCATGGCCTTTGGCGTGCTGGCAGTCCAGTCCGGAATGAGCATTGCCGAGATTTTTATGATGTCACTGCTGGTCTATGCCGGTTCCTCACAATTTATCGCTGCAGGTTTACTGGCAGCCCAGGCGTCCGTTGGAGCCATTCTTTTGACAACCTTTTTGGTTAACTGCCGCCATCTGTTAATGACCGCCTCTCTGGCGCCCTTTGTCAAGAACATCAGCCCCAAGATTTTATCACTGCTGGGGTTCTGGGTAACTGATGAGACCTATGCGGTTTCCATCAGCACGGTGGTAAAAAAACAAAAAAGCCAGGGGTATTTCTTCGGTCTTTTTATAACCGCCCACCTGGCATGGCTTTCCAGCACCGTCCTGGGCGCGGTACTGGGAAACTTCATCCCCGAGCCGCAAAAATTTGGTCTGGACTTTGCTCTGCCGGCCATGTTCATTGCCCTGCTGATTCTTCAAGTACGGCATAAAAAGGCCGTTGCCATTATCCTTGTATCTTCGATATTGTCCATTTGCTTTAAACTCAACCTGGCCGGGAACTGGAACATTATCCTGGCTACCATCATCTCAGCCACGATCGGAGTGTGTATTGATAAATGGATGCAAAAGTCCTCACTGTCATCATCGGTATGATGATTGTTACCTATATTCCCAGAATGCTGCCCCTGGCCATTTTATCCAGAGTGACTATTTCCAAGGGAGTCCTGGACTGGCTGGGCTATGTGCCGGTGGCGGTGTTGTCGGCCCTCCTGGCTCCCGAACTCCTGATAAAAAACGGAGAACTCAACCTGCATCTGTCCAACACGTATATGCTGGCTGCCATTCCCTGTTTTATTGCCGGTATCTACAGCAAAAATATTTTTGTTACCGTTATTACGGGAATGATGATGGTGGTTCTATTGAATAAATTAATGTAAACCATAAATTAATTCACTTTATCCGGTCACCGGGAGGTGTTTATGGTGAACCGTCGTATCGATACATTCATGTCCCGGCCTGTCATTACCTGTCGCCCCACAGACCCGGTAAGCCAAGTGGCCAACATCATGATTCGCCGGAACATCAGCGCCGTCATGGTTGTTAACGACCACAACGAGCCGGTAGGAACCATTACGGAAAAAGGCCTGGTGAAAAAATTAATTGCCGTGCCCCGAGATATGGGAAGCTGTACTGCAGAAACCGTCATGGAAGCCAAAATGATCACCCTCCCCCCTTCAGCCTTTCTTTATGAGGCCCTGCTGGCTGTCATCAAGGAAGGAGTAAAACACCTGACCGTGGTGGAAGAGGGAAAACTAGTGGGTATCGTCACCCTGATGGACCTGGTGAAAACCCGCAGTACCGGTACTCTCTGGGTAGCCCGCACCATTGAATCTCAAGACACACTGGCCGGGCTGCAGGAAGCCGGCCGGGAGGTAGATCTGCTGCTTAGCGCCCTGATTGCAGAGAGAGCGCCGGTCCCTGTTCTTTTTGAAATCATGTCTGAAATGCACCGGCGTCTAACCCGGCAGATCATCACGCTCTGTGAAAAGGATATGGAAAGGGAGGGTTACGGCCCTCCCCCGGTGCCTTATAACTGGCTTGACCTGGGCAGTGCCGGACGAAAGGAACAAACCCTGCGCACCGATCAGGATAATGCCATGGTTTATGCCGACCCGCCGGGGGATAAAGCCGCTGCCGCCGCTGAATATTTCCTGCTCCTGGGTGAAAAAGTGGTGGAAGGATTAGCCCAATGCGGCTTTACCAAATGCAGGGGAAAGATTATGGCTGCCAATCCCAAGTGGTGCCGGTCCCTTTCGGATTGGCAGAAAACCATCGACCACTGGGGAGGGCGGCTGAGCTCTTCTGAAGTACGGGACTTAACCATCTTTCTTGACTTTCGTCCCCTGAACGGCCCTTCTTTTCTGACACAGGCTTTGTGGGAACAAATCTTCCGGTCTTTAGGAGCCGGCTCTCCGGCCTCCCACAGGTTAACCGGAGATGAGCTTCAACACCATCCCCCCCTGGGCTTGGGCAAACGTTTTATCACCGAGAAATCCGGTCCTCACCGGGATGAGATTAATTTGAAAACAGCCGCCGCCCTGCACATCGTCAACTGCCTGCGCATTTTTGCCCTTCATTATGGTATTACCGAAACCTCCACCCTGGGCAGGCTGCAGCAGTTAGCTGCATTGAAAGCCATTGATCGGGACGAGTCCGAATATATTCAAGATGCCTTTGAAGCCATTATGAGCTTCCGCATAAGGGAAAATCTGCGCAAGTTCCGTTGCGGCCTGGAACCCGATGATTCCATTAAACCTCACCAGTTAAGCCGCCGGGAGCAGGATGTTCTGCGCAGCGGCCTCTCGGTGATTGTTCGGCTGCAAAAACAAACCGGCAAATATTTTAATATGCCCCGGTAAGACCATCGGCCTGCAGCCCGGATACCATTGAACAGACGGCATGCCGGTGAGCATGCCGTCTGTTTCCTATTGGACAAAGGACAATCGATTTTTAAAACAGCCTGCAGTAAGATAAGAAATCGGCCAAATCCTGAAGGGTATGAACTCTCTTTTGCTCAAGATGTGCCAGCATCGCCTGCAGCAATCGCGCAGCCATGACCGCATCCCCAAGGGCGGTATGGCGTCCCTCCACCGGAACACCATAGTCCTGAGCCAAGTCTTCCAGGCTGCGCTGCCGGCAGTTGGGATAGAGCAGCCGGGCCAGGACAAAGACATCTAAACTATGGGCCGCACAAAAAGGTTCTCTTCCATGATCCTGTAGTTCGGCATTAAGAAAGGCTAAATCAAACCCCACATTAAAGCCGGTGATAATGCCCCCTTGGGCAAAATCAAGAAATTCCGGCAGAACCTCCTGCAGCAGGGGTTGCTCCAACAGCATGGGACCGCTGAGGCCCGTGATATCGGCGGCCAGGGAAGGTACGTCTCTCTGAGGATTAACCAAGGTGTTGAAATATTCCGGGTTTATTTCCCCTTTTTCCAAACGCACTGCGGCCAGGGACATAATCCGGTCCCCATTCCAGTGCATCAGACCGGTGGTCTCACAGTCCAATACCAGAAAACGCTGTTCCCGCAAAGGCACCTCGGGATCCCAGGCACCAAAACGTCCCCCGGTCCGTTGCGGCGAAACCCGCTCCACAGCCGTCCCCCTGCTCAGAGAGCGAATATATTGGAATAAAAGGCTTACGGCCACCATCCCCCTCCCCCTTTACCAGCGGGGCCAGAAGACGGCCATACCCGCTCCCAGCAGTACCGCCAGGCCAAAGCCGGCTGTTACGGACAGCAGGGCGGCTTCCACCGCAGACCCCACCATGATTAAAAACGCCAGATAAGAACTGTAGAGGAAAAAACCCCTCCAGCGAGTCTTCGCAGCCATATTAATCCCTCCTAACGGTTTGCTTAATGGGCGCCTGCCGGTGTCTGCTTGGATTCTTCCTTAATGTATTCATCCCGCAACCCCAATTCTTCAGGTGCATGCAGCACCAGCATTTTGTACCCCGCATCCTTGGGCACTCCCCCCGGAGTCAGTAAGGAAACAATAAAAATGAGGCTTAGGGACAGGGGAACGGCCCAAATGGCGGGCTGTTCCGCCAGGGAACGGATGACCGGATGGGCTGCGTAATAGGCGTTTAGGGCCGGAATCACCTTTTTATCCGCCAGCATAACCGATACAATGGCCAGCAGGGCTAAAATTCCCCCTCCCAGCATCCCGGCGGCCGCACCGGCAACGCTGGTCCGCCGCCACCATACGCTTACAATCAGCATGGGGAAATAGGAAGCCGCAGCAATGGCAAAGGCCCACCCCACCATCATGTTAATATCAAAATTCTCAACCACGGTGCCAAGCAGTACGGCCATGATTCCGCCGGCGGCGGCCGCCACCCGGAAGGCGGTCAGACGTTGGCCCGGAGAAGCCTGGGGATTGATCATATTGCCGTAAATGTCATGGGCCAGCGCCCCGGTAATGGATACCAGCAGCCCTGAAAAAGTAGTCATAAATCCCGCAAAGGCTCCGGCTGAAGTAATCCCGGCCAGCAGATCCCCCAGGTAAGGGAAGGTGCCGTTTAATAAACGCGGCAGCATCAGCACCACCGAGTCGGTGCTGAAGGCCCCCCCGGTAACGGCGTAAAGTTGCGGTACCAGGTTTCGGCCCAAAGCGCCCCACATGGGCGGAAACAGATAGAAGCAGCCCAGCAATATAATGACCCAGAAAGCCGTCCGCTTAGCCGTTTGGCCGTCCGGATTGGTGTAAAATCGCACCAGGATATGGGGAAGGCCCGCCGTACCGCAGATGATGGCCAGGATCAGTGAATAGGTGTACAGCAGCGGGTGTCCATATTTATCGGTAAAGGGACCATAGGGTTCAATCCAGGCTCTATCCGGGGGAGCATTGGGTACGATCTCGCCCTTGGCATAAAAAATTTGTACGCTTTCCTGATTATCCACAGGATATACCGTCATTTTGACCGGTACGGTTTTTCCGCTGCCGGATACCGCCATGGGGTCTGCCACCGTAACCAAACTGCCCGCCGGAAATTGATACAGGGTCACCTTTTTGCCCGCCATTTCCCGAGTATATTTTTGCTGGGGCAGTCCGGATAGCACCAGATTCTCCGGTAAAATGGAGCCGCTTCCCTTTTCCAGGGGCTTGGCGGTGGTAATGGCCACTTGGGCTCCGTTCACAAAGGTGGCCTGAGCGGCAGCCGGAAAAGTAATTTCGTTGGCCGGCGCCGTGGGCTTGTAGACTATGGTGCTGTCCTCCGTAAACCGGGGCAGCTTGTTTCCTTCTTCACCGGTGCTGCCAATCTGAGCCATATGACCGGGGTAGCCCCCCAGCACCGAAAAAAGAATAAACAGGGGAAGGGAAATGGCAAACATTTTGATCCAGTATTGAAAGGCCTGCACAAAGGTAATTCCTTTCATTCCTCCCAGGGATACATTAAAAGTAATCACCGCGCCAACTAAAAGGACTCCTACCCAATAAGGAGTGTGCAGAATATTAACCAGGGCCACCCCGGCCCCTTTCATCTGAGGCATGGTGTAAAACAACCCAATAATCAGCACGAAGATTACCGCAATTTTACGAAAAAGAGGGCTGGAAAAACGCCCCTCGGCAAAATCCGGAATGGTATAGGCGCCAAAACGCCGCAGGGGGCTGGCAATGAAAAGCAACAAAAACAGATAGCCGGCTGCATAAAGGGTGGGATACCATAGTACATCATAGCCAAATTTCATAACCATGCCGGCGATGCCCATAAAGGAAGCTGCTGAAAGGTATTCCCCGGAAACAGCGGCGGAATTTAAAGATACGCTGACTGAGCGGGAAGCCACGTAGAGGTCCGCCGCGCTGCGTACCGACCGCTGAACATAAAATCCTAAACCAATGGTACCGACCACCAGCAGTGTTACAAAGGCAAATGGAATCCAGGCAATCTCACTCACGACCTTCCCTCCCTTTTAAGACCCACAACCCGTTGGGCAATGAGATATTCCAGCTTTAATGAACGCTTTACATAAATGTAGGCCACCGCCCAGGTAAGGGGATAGAAAAGAACCCCCAGAAACAGCCAGCTCAGGGTAAAACCAAAGAGACGAGCATTGGCCAGTTCCGGCAAATAAAAATTAAATAAAGGCAAACCCAAAAGAATGATAATAAAGATGGCAAAGAGTCCTAAACTCAATCGAAGTTGCTGGGACATAATCAGTGCTAAATATTCCTGGCTGTGAACATCCATGGTCCTTGGGTTTTCTACGGGTCCCGCCCCGGAACAGCCAACCCCTGGGGTTGCATCGGTTCCTCTGATCTTTTCCATCAACCATCACCTCGCTTTTTTTGGTGATGTAATTATAGCCGCCAACTCTTGACCTTCCCATTCATTTTCGGTCAAATGCCATATTCGGGCGTTTAACGCATCTCTTGGCAGCAGGCCCCGGATCATGGATAAAAACATTATTTACGCCGGCGCCAATGGCACAGGCACACCGCCAACGGCCATAACCGGGGGGTAATTTACATAACAACCCTCCGCTTTCCTTTCACCCCTGTTCCCCGGTCATTGCCGGGTCTAGAGAACCGTTGGAAATACAACGAATACAAGGTTATGGATCTTAAATCATCAGGGCACCGGAATGACCGGTGCCCTGATAACCATAGTGAAAAGGCACCGGAGGCCGGTGCCTTTTCATCATCATATTTTAATTATTCTTCGTCTATTTTTAACCGCGAAATCCTCATTTATTAACAATTTTGCTGTAAAACGAATATAAAAGCAGAGGAGGATGAACCGTGGGATTAATAAAGTCTGTTGAAAACCTGCAGCAAATTAATAAAGAATTAAAAACCAAGATCACCGAATTTAATTTGGCCTTTACCAAATTATTAAACCTGATTCATTCAGCAACCCGCTAAATTCTGGTTCCTTCCAGAGGAGAATAATCCAGCTTCACCGCATATTCAACTTTGTCATCAAAGGCCTGGTCGTGGGAAACCAAAAGCAGTTGTTCAAACCGGCATTCCTCCTGGGAACTGGCAATGGCCTCGGCCAGCAGTTCCCGGCCCTCCACATCCAACCCGTAGGTGGGTTCGTCGAAGGCGCAGAACCCCGCTGAAGAAAATTCTTTCACCAAAGCCAACTGCATGGCCAAGGCCGCCTTCATCTGCTGACCTCCGGAAAGACTGGCAAACCTTTTCTCTCCCGACACGGTGGTTAAACTTAAGCTGTAATCCCCGGACCGCCAGCTAAACTGAGAGGCATCCCGGGTCATGGCGTTGTAAATATTCTGAGCCCGGGCCGCCACCCGGGAAGTGAGGCTCCTGGCCACTAATTCCTGAGAATTTTTTAAAATTTGCCGGGCTTTCTCGATTATTTTTTCCTGGGCCTGCAGGCGGGCCCGTTCCCCCATTTGTTTTGCCCGCAGTTGATTCAGCTTGTTTAAAATCTGCACGCGGTTTTGCTGTTCTTGCAAAATTCTTTGGGCGTCCTTTTGCTTACTTTTGGCCTCTCCCAGCAGGAGATTGGCCCGGGCCAACTCCTCTTTGGCTCCTAGGTGCTCCTCTTCGCTGTAGCGGTCCTGTTCCTCCTGCAGCCTTTGTTCCGCTTCCGTCCGTTGCAGCTTTACCTGTTCCAGAGCTTTTAGGTTATTTTGCAGGGCTTGGCTGTATGCATTGAACCTTTCCGCAGCAGGCAGGTTTTGCAGATACCGGGTGTATCCCGGCTGATACTCTGCTTTCCTCCGGTCGTTCTCAACCCCTTGGGCGTCTAAGTGTTCATATTCCTGAAGATTCTTGAGCCGCTCCTTTATCTTTTGCCCCAGTTCCTCCAGGTTTTGTTGAAGAGTCATAACCCTTTTTTCAGCCCCTTCGGCACTTTGCAGCAAGGTCTGAATGTCCTGGGTCAGGGATTTTAAAGCCCGTTCCTCCCCGGCCAGTTCTTTGGCCTGGGCAACCCGCAGGGTTGCCGCATCCTGTGCCCCTTTGATTAAATCCTCTACTATGGGAAACCACTGCTGATAGTACCCATACAGCTTCAATTGCCTTGCTTTCATGGATTCGACCAAGGTCCGGCAGCTCTCCACCGTGGACACCTTGATTTCCTCCAGCCCCGGGATGGGAGGAATCTCCGGCGGCAGACCCTGTATTTCTAAACCCAGTCTTTCAGCGGCTGCCCTGGCCGGGGCGTCCTCCATTTGCCGAGCCAGACCGAAAATATTGCTGGCCAACTGCCGTTCCTGAGCCAGCTTTGCCACTTGTTTTTTCTCGGCCTCCAGCCAAAGATCCAGTTCTTTTTTGCATCCTTGGCTGTTTAACCTGTGCCGGTCAAATTCTTCGGTCACCTGTTTTACCGTATCCTTTAAATGGGCTAAATCCTCTTTGGCCTTATCCGGATTGAACTGATTGCACGCGGTCCCCAGCAAGGGGCACATTCCCGAAGAAAGTTCCTTTAATTGTTTTTCCAGGCCGATTTGATCCTGACAGATCCGCTCCAGCCTGCTCCGACAATCCTCTTCAGCTTTTTCAGCCCGTTTCAGGGCCTCCCTGGCGGTTGTCACCCGGGAGTCCATTTGATCATCCAGGGAACTGTAGACGGTCTCCAGTTCAGCCATTTGATCAATGGCCTGCTTGTTCAGGGTGGTCATGGCCTTCAGCCACTCCACCACCTGAATCAAGGCATTTTTCATCTCCTCCGCCCGCTGGCTGAGTTTTTTGACCTCCGTTTCTCCTGTCCTGTGCCGGTCCCGCTCCCGGGTCCAGGTTTGCCACCGGGAGACATATTCCTTGTTTTTTGCTTCGGCCTGCCCCCGGTCCTTGGCCGCTGCGCTGCCGGCAGCTTCCATCTCCCGGGTTAAACCGGTTTCCTCCCGCTCCAGGGCAGCCAATTCCTTTAGCAGCCGGTCCCGGGATTGGCGCTTTTCTTCCAGCAGGGTCCTTTGTTTTTCCACCTCCAGAAAAGCCCGGTAATGTTCCTGCCATTGCTCCAGCGTCTCTTGAGCCTGCCGGGCCTCCGCAACTCTGGCCCGGGCCACCTCTACCTCAGCCTGGCATCCCTCCATCCGGCCCCGGATTTGGGTGACTTCTAACCGGGTTTTTTGCAGACGGTTCAGTTGTTCATCCAACTGTTTTACCACCACGGAAGTTTTATGTAGACTTCGCTGGCACTGCAGCACCATTTCTTCCCAATGAGCCGCCTCCTTAATCCCTTCCTCCAGCCGCAGCGGAGCGTCCTGAAGCTGGGCCATTTGTCCTTCCAGTCCGCTGATTTCAGTAAGCAGGGTATGGATGTCCTGGCGAATCTGGTCCGCGGGTTCTTTCAACTGGTCAAAACACTGCCGGAAGATATCCACGTCCAGTAAAGGGTCAAAGTGATTTTTTGCCTCCCCGGGCTTCAAATCAAAGGGAAGAGTAAAGCGGCCCTGTTTTACGCCCAACAGGCTGTAATAAACCTCCGGCAATCGTTCAGGCCGGTCCACTCCGGCAAGCTTGGCCAAAAATTCCCGGACTTCCTTATCTCCTTCAGCCTCAATAAAGTGATCGTCTTCCCGCACCACTTTCCAGCGGCGGCCTCCGTTGCCCAGGTCCCGTTCCACCCGGTAGAGGCAATCCTGCCCCCACACCCACAGATCAATTTCTCCGGATTTTGAGCCGTTTCTGAGCAAGTAGGTATTCCTGGCCATTCTGGCATTCCCCATCACGGGATCGGCATCAAAAAGCACATACCCAACGGCCTCGATAATGGTGCTTTTGCCAACGCCGTTTTTACCGGCAATTTGATTGACCCCCGGCTCCAGGGAAATAAAAATTCCCTGGCCCTGGTCTCCCTCACCGTAACTTTTAATATTTTTCAAGCGGATTTTTTGTATCCACATTTAAACTTCCCTCCTGTCCCGGGCAGCGGCCACCACCGCTTCGGGCTGCACCAGCTCCTCGGTTTGGGACAGCAGCCGGGATACCAGCGGACTGCATTCCAGCCTTTCCCTTATCTCCTGAACAGAGGCCCGGTTCCGAACATCTTCTTTTAATTGATAAAAAAACCGGGCCAGCTCACCGGCCTCCCCTTCCAGTCCCGGAAGGGGCTGGTTGGCAACCAGTTCTTCAATGGCCGCAAGCTCTAAGGCCTCCCGGGAGGGAGGCCCCTCTGGACCCTCATGACTGCTGCTTTCGGCACGGGTCGGTTGGAGCGCTCCGGAATGGACCTCCACTGCTTGCAAGGGAATCTTCTCCTCCAGGTATTGAGCCAGTGCTTCGGTGTCCAGCCGGATGCGCCCCAGATTAACCGCCCCGGTCAGTTCCAGCCGCAGGGCTGCCTCCGGTTCCATATCTTTACTCCTTACAGCCGCCTCGATATCTTCCTTTATTCCTTCCATGGCCCGCTTGATTTTATTTCCGTGAGGGGAACAGTCATAGCGCAGGGTATAAATTTTCCGTCTGGGCAGAGAGCGGATTTCCACCTTAAGCAGCGGTTCCGGCAGGGCAGGATCCATTTCCAGCACCGCCATTCCCCGGGGCTGTCCGTCATACCGGCACTCTTCCAGGCGCACATGTTCCGGTGAGCCCGGGTTAACGGCCCATCCTCCGTGCATCATCGGTTTGTGAATATGTCCCAGGGCCAGATAATCCACCCGCTCATGGAGAAATTCCAGGTTTTCTTTGGAGAACCCCCCGCCCTCCTGCACGATGTAGTCCGGTCCGGCGTGCAATAGCATGATCACCGCTGCCACTTCTTTCCGGTCCCAGCGGGCCATTTCCTCGGCAATCAGCCGGGCTCTCCGGATGGTCCCGGCCCCCAGATAAGCCGAACCGACGATGCGGACGCCTTTAAAATCATAGTAAGAACCCTGCCGGCTCTGCAAATCCCAGGGAGTCAGCACCGGACCTTCCGGAGTAAAGGGGATGGATAAAAGGTGAAGTATGCCGGCATCGCTTAAATAGCGGACCCAACTGATGGATTCCCCGGTCACCGTGGCCCGGTCGTGGTTTCCCTCTACGGCAAAAACCGGAATACCCGCTTCCTGCAAAGGCCGCAGGCAAGCGGTTGCCTGCTGTAAAAAGGGCGGCTGAATATTAGGCGAGTCAAAGAGATCTCCGGCAATGAGCAGCGCATCGGCCCCGGTATCCAGCGTGTAATTTACGATATAGGCAAAGGCCCGGGCAAAATCGGAATCAGGCAGTTTACCGCCCAGGCGCTGTCTTCCCAAATGAATATCCGAACAGTGAACAAATTTTAAAAGGGACATGGTCATTCCTCCGTGACATTTTCTGGTTCAATTATAACCAACCCTGCCGGGTAATACCAGTTTGCCTTTGGGACAACCCTTTTATTAAATTGGACCAAAATGAAGAAGATGCAGGATATTCGAAAGCTTTTTTCCCTTTTGGGGGAATACTATGCCCAAAAAGGAGGGATCCGCCTTGCGTAAAGCACGAAGTCTAGCCAGCCTGGAAGAATTGGACCGGAATGTACTTCTTTTTGTAAAAGAACATGCCTCTCCGGACGGCATGCTGATTTATCCCCTCCGGGAAATGGGAAAAAATCTGGGCTATTCCGAACTGGAGGTAAACCAGGCCCTGAGAAATTTAGAAAGCTTGAAACTTTTGGATTACCGGGAGGGGGAACACCCTGAAGATCCCAATATGATTATCTATAAAGAGGAGTGGCTGGATATTTTCACTCAGGTCCAGGAGCAGGGAACCGTGATCGATTAAACCGACTGCTAAAAAATAATGGCTTTATCAATAAATCATTCTTGACCCTATAATCGTATTATTGTAATATTTAAATAAGTTGATAATAAACTTTGCGGAGGGCCCTATGGCACAAGTTCATAAGTTTGAAGCCCCGGCAGAACTCTTAAAGGCCCTTGCTCATCCAACCCGGCTATGTATTGTGGAGGGTTTAATGGGGGGCCAGTGCAACGTCAGTAAAATCCAGGCCTGCCTGGATATACCCCAGTCCACGGTATCCCAGCAGTTATCCATTCTGCGGGCCAAGGGAATTATCGAAGGACGGCGCCAGGGTACGGAAGTGGTTTACTCGGTGGTCAATGAAAAGGTAAAAAAAATTGTCAGGGTCTTGCTGGAAGACCCGGAAGGAGTATGAGTTATGAGTCATCCTGCTTTATTGGTTATTGGTGGCGTGGCCGCGGGAACCAAGGCGGCCGTGAAGGCCAAGAGGGAAAATCCCCACTGGCAGGTTACCATCCTGACCCGGGATCAGCATATTTCTTACGCCGGCTGCGGATTGCCTTATTATCTAAGCGGCGTCATCGACGAGGAACGGGAACTGCTGGTCCGCTCCCCGGAAGATTTCAAATCGAACTATGATATTGATATCTTGATCCGCCATGAGGTGGCCGATATTTTACCCGACCAAAAGCGGGTGCTGGCTGAGGATTTGGCTACCGGGGAACGCAAGGAATACCCTTACGATAAATTAATTATTGCCACCGGCGCCTACCCGGTACTTCCCCCCATTCCCAACATTCAATTAGCCAATATTTATACGCTGCGTAAGGTCACCGACGGCAGCTTTATCCGCCAATTGATTGACCGGGGAAACGTTAAGCAGGCAGTGGTTATCGGCGGCGGGCTCATCGGCCTGGAGGTGGCTGAAAACCTTGCCCACCGGGGCATTAAAACGGTGATCGTTGAACTGGCGGATCATGTTTTAGCCCCCTTTGACCCGGAGATGGCCTTAAAAATCCAGTCTCACTTAATTGAGCAGGGTGTGGAACTGAGACTTGGCAGCAAGGTGACCGGTTTCCTTGATCAAGGACAGGGTAAAGTCGCCGCGGTAGAAACCAGTGCAGGAAATATTCCGGCGGATCTGGTGGTGGTATCCACCGGTATTCGTCCCAATGTTGAGCTGGCCGCCCGGGCAGGCGTTGCTCTGGGCTCCACGGGCGCCATCCAGGTCAATGCTCATATGCAGACCAATCTTCCGGACATTTATGCGGTGGGGGATTGTGCGGAAGTCACTCATCTGGTCTCCAACCAAGCCGCCTGGATGCCCATGGGTTCCATTGCCAATAAGGCCGGCAGGGTCGCCGGCGCCAACGCCGTGGGCGAAAACCGGGCCTCTTTACCCGGCGCCCTGGGCACCGCCATTGTAAAAGTGTTTAAGATGGCCGCGGGCAAAACCGGTCTTACCGAAAAGGAGGCCCGTTCCCAGGGCTACAATATTGAAACCGTACTGGTTCCCTCCCTGGATAAAGCGCATTATTACCCGGGAAGCCGCCAACTCCTGGTTAAGCTGGTGGCGGAAAAGTCCTCCCATCGGTTGTTGGGAGGTCAGGTTGTGGGAGAGGGCGCCATTGATAAGACCGTGGATATCCTGGCCACGGCCATTAGCTTAAAGGCCCGGGTTGAGGACTTAAGCGCCATGGATTTAGCTTATGCGCCCCCCTTTTCTTCCGCCATGGGTCCCACCATCCTGGCGGCCAATGTTATGTTAAACAAGTTAACCGGTAAATTTCGGGGGGTGTCGCCCTTTGCACTGGCGGACCGGCTGGCTGCCGGAGCCTCTATCATTGATGTGAGGTCGCCGGAGGAATATATTCTTTACAGCATTCCCGGTTCCACCTCTATTCCAGGCGAACGCTTAACGGAAAGGCTGAAGGACCGTCCCCGGAGTGAGGAAATTATTCTGATCTGCAAGGTCGGTTTGCGGGCTTATGTGGCCAGCCTGAAATTAAAAAACATGGGCTTTACCAACGTCTCTATACTGGATGGCGGTATTGTGGGCTACCCCTTTGAACTACAATAAAATCAGGGAGGTTGCTTTATATGGCTGAGATTACGATTAACGCCCGGGGCCTTCAGTGTCCGGGACCCATTGTGCAGTTGTTTAAAGCCTACAAAGAAGCGGACAGCGGAGACACCCTAATTATTGAGGTAACGGATCCGGGTTTTAAGAAAGATGTCCACGTCTGGGCCCAAAAGACCCATTGCCAGATCCTTTCCCTGGAAGAACAGGACGGCGTTATCCGAGCAGTGATGCAAAAAGAGTAAGGGGGCATGTCCCATTGAAAAAAACCATTATCGTCTTTAGCGGCGACCTGGACAAAGCCATGGCCTCTTTCATTATTGCCAACGGCGCGGCAGCCATGGGCGACGAGGTCACTTTGTTCTTTACCTTTTGGGGATTGAACATTTTGCGCAAACCGGAGTATATGCCGGGTAAAAAGTCTTTCATGGAAAAAATGTTTGGTTGGATGATGCCCAAGGGACCGGAAAAACTGGGGATTTCCAAAATGAACTTTGGTGGCTTGGGGGCCATCCTGATGAAAAGCATTATGAAACAAAAAAAGGTTGAAAGCCTGCAAAATTTAATGGCCACAGCCACCACCCTGGGAGTAAAATTGATTGCCTGCACCATGTCCATGGAGGTCATGGGCTTTCGGCCCGAGGAGTTAATCGACGGCTTGGAGTTTGCAGGAGTGGCCACTTATCTGGGCGAAGCGGATAGCGCCAATGTAAACCTATTTATTTAACAAAGATAAAAATCGCAAAACGCCTTAGAATAGAGCCTCAAAGAACAGGTAGATAAGCCAGTGAACAACCGGGCTATAAGAAATAGAACGCGGATTGAACGGATGATACGGATTTACGCGGATATAAAAAATTATAAAATCCGCGAGAATCCGTGGAAATCCGAAAAATCCGCGTTCTATTCTTTTTTTATGTTTGGAAAACCAAAAGGCTGCGCAATTCAATCATTTAGGGTTCTTTTTGCACATTATTTATTCTGCTCCCAATCGCTTCAGGAACAATTTGGTTCTTTCCTGCTGCGGATTATTGACCAGGTCAAAGGCCTTGCCCTGCTCTACAATCACGCCGCCGTCCATAAAGATGATATGATCGGCCACTTCTCTGGCAAAGTCCATCTCATGGGTAACAATCACCATGGTCATATGCTTGCCGGCCAGCTCCCGAATCACTTTAAGAATCTCGCCCGTCAGCTCCGGGTCCAAGGCGCTGGTAGGTTCATCAAAAAATAAAACATCGGGCTGCAGGGCCAGTGCCCGCGCTATGGAAACACGCTGCTGCTGACCGCCGGACAATTGATAGGGGTAGGCCTCCGCTTTATCTTCTAAGCCCATTTGCCGCAGTAAATCAAGAGCGGTTTCCAGGGCCTGCTCCTTCCTTTGGCCGGCTACATGAATGGGTGCTTCGGTAATATTCCTCAGCACTGAAAAATGGGGAAACAAATTAAAGTTTTGAAAAACCAGACCAAAATAGGAGCGGATTTTCTTCAATTGCGCCGGCTCAGAATAGACCGCTTGTCCATTTCTGTTATTGACGACCATGGGTTCCCCTTTATAGTAGATACTGCCGGAATCCACTCTTTCCAGCAATGTGGCACAACGAAGCAAAGTGGACTTTCCTGAGCCGGAAGGTCCGATAATGGCCAGCACTTGTCCCTTTTTTACGGTCAGAGAAATATCTTTTAATACCTCTAACTCTTCGAAGGATTTACGGATATTTTTTATCTCAAGTAAATTCATGGTTTTATGCCCCTATTTAAAATAATTCATTCGTTTCTCAAAGCCTTCCATGATCCATGCCACCACATAATTCATAATGTAATAAAATACTCCGGCCACAATAAAGGGAAGAACGGATACTTGTGAGGACGCCAGGGCCTTTGCCGCAGTAAACATCTCTCCCACAGAGATAACCGTTGCCAGGGAGGTGTCTTTGACCAGCGTAATCACTTCGTTGGTTATGGCCGGCAATATCCGTTTGATAACCTGTGGCAAAATAATCCGGAAAAAGGTCTGTACTCTGCCAAATCCCAGTACCTGCGCTGCCTCATATTGTCCGGCGGGCATTGACTCGATGCCTCCACGAAATATCTCTGCAAAATAGGCGGCGTAATTCAGTACAAAACCGATTAAAACAGCATAAAATCTGTATTCGCTGCTGATGGATACCTCAAAAATATAGTAAGGTCCAAAGTAAACCATCATCAGTTGCAGCATCAGCGGCGTACCGCGCATAATCGAAATATAGATCTTAATGATCCAGCGCAAAAATGGATTTTTTGACATTCGGCCAAATGCCACTAGTAATCCTAGTGGCATTGACAGAACCAATGTTAAGATAAAAATTTCTACCGTGGTGAATAATCCCGCAGTCAACTGACTAAGGATGGCCGACATTTCATCGGATAAAAAACCGTTTCCCATGACCTATTAGCACTCCCGTATTTTTCCTGGCTGCAATTTATTTGCCAATTGTTGTAATATCTTTACCAAACCATGAATCTGAGATTTCTGCAAGCTTGCCGTCTTTGGCCATTTCAATCAATGCAGCCTCTACTTTATCACGTAATTCCTTATTGCCTAACTTAAAGCCTACGCCAAACTCCTCAGCGCCGATGGATTCATCTAGTACTTTGTAATTGGCGCCCTTTTTCTCAATGGTATACCGGGCAACAATTTCATCCATCACCACCGCATCCACCGCTCCTGACTCCAGTTCCATCAAAGCATTTAAATTCGTTGGTGTTTTCACCAGAGATTTTAAGGAATTCTTAAATTCCGCATTGCCATCAATGGCTGTCAAGGCGCTGGAATCGTCCTGGACCCCTACAATCTTTCCTGCCAGGTCGGATAATTTGGTCACATTGGAATCGGCAAGTACCACAACAATCTGGTTATTATTCATATAGGGTTTTGTCCACTCATATTCCCTTTCGCGTCCGTTGATTGTAAACCCATTCCAGACGCAGTCAATATTTCCGGAATCCAGTTCCATATTTTTTGCATTCCAGTCAATTGGTTGAAGTTTTAATTCAAGACCCAAGCGGGTGGCCACTTCTTTGGCCAGATCAAGGTCAAAGCCTGTATAAGAACCGTCTTCAGCCACAAAGCCCATGGGGGGAAATTCTTTATCAAACCCCACTGTAAAAGTGGCTTTTTCTGGAGCGGAATTGCCCGATGAATCATTATTGTTCCCGCATCCAGTAAACAATGATAATGCCATCATCACCATAAAACTAAGAATAACATACCTTCTCATATTAATACCCTCCCATTAATAATATTCTTTATGATTGTTATTATATATTGCTCTAGGTCAACATTGTAATATATTACTCTAGTAAAGTAAAGGTTGTTTTCTATTTATAGCATCATAATAAAAAATGTACCTTTTTTATACTTCAAGGTACATAGAAATAAAATAAGCCCCGGCCGGGGCTTATTTTATTTAGTGTTTTTCTTCTGCAGGAGCTTTGTCACGGAACAAGGTTGGGATCAGTACAATGCCGGACAAACCTACCAGACTGTAGATAATCCTGCTCAAAAGAGAGGATTCCCGCATCGAGCTGCCGCCCAGGAGGGCTGCAACCAGGTCGTAGCTGAATAAACCAACCAACAACCAGTTCAGCGCCCCAATAATCACCAGTACCATGGCGACTCTTGTCAGCATTTCCACTTACAATCAACTCCTCGTAAAAATTATGAGTACGAGGATATTATTACCAGTTATTGTGATTCTAATACATTCAAGATCAAATTTACTTAAAGACGTCGTTAATCAGAGTTTCAATTTCTTCTTCCGCCTCTGCCGTTGCATCGGGATCAAAGCTGAAAAAGAACTGTACCACGGACCCCTCTTTTACCTCTTCGGGCAAAAAATCTCTTGGAACATTCCACATTAAAGATCCTTCCACTTCCAAAACAGCCCATTCTTCTTCAAAACGATCCACAATGGCCCTCATCTTTTCGCCCTCCTAAAACCAGCCTCTTTGGCCTCCCGCTCGGTTTTAAACCATTGCTCGGCTTTGGTCTGTTCATAGTTTACCTGGCCGGGTAAATGATAGATTTTATCTCCATTATTGTTAATATTGCCTTTAATTAAACCTTTCCCTGTGTTATCTACATATATTTTTTCACCCTGAATCTCCTGATCGGCAGGGAGTTTAGGAGCGGGCCGGCTCTCTTTTATATCAATATTTTTTCCATCGGAAACCACTTTAATGGTTCTTGACTCTGCCGTTTGATAAACCTTAATCCCACTCTGCCGGAGTCTTTCCAGTGTTTCCCGGTGAGGATGCCCGTAATCGTTTTCCTTGGCCACGGAAATAATGGCTGTTTTCGGAGAAACCGCTTTTAAAAAGGCATCGCTGGTGGACGAACGGCTGCCGTGATGAGCAACTTTCAGTAAATCGGCCTTCAGGTCATAGCCTTTTTGAAGTATTTCCTGTTCGGATAATTCTTCCGCATCTCCGGCTAAGAGAAACCGGGTATCTCCAAAGGTTATTTTACAAACAATGCTGTAATTATTGAGCTCTTTATATTTTGAACTATTGGGGGCCAGCAGTTCAACCTTGGCCTGACCCAATTGGAAGCTCTGACCTCCGCCGGCTGCAACCGCTTTGATTTGCTTTTCCTTCAGGGCGGCAAGAACATCCCTGTAGGTTTTGGTAGTATGGGTTACCCGGGGCAAATAGACCTCACCCACATCAAAGCGCTTAATGGCAACATCCAAGCCTCCCACATGATCTTCATGGGGGTGCGTGCCCATCACCACATCCAGTTTGCCAATGCCTTGATCCTGCAGGTATTTGACCACCAGTTCCCCATCATTATTATTTCCTGCGTCAATTAACATATTGGCTTCTCCTGTGGTAACCAGTATGGCATCCGCTTGTCCCACATCGATAAAATGAAGCTGTAGAGATCCGTCATCCTTTCCCTTTATTTCAGACCGGGTTGTTACTTCCGCCCTTTCACCACACCCTGCTGTAATTAAGATGATCAGTGTGCATAAAGCAAAGATGAATTTTTTCAAGTTGCCGTCTCCTCTTCTGTTGTTCTTGAATATTATACCATTCCCTCTTCCAGGAACAATATCATTTGCCACAGACGCTCCGGCAGATAAATTGCTTTACCTGAGCCCTCTAATTTCCCTCTTCAACAAATTCTTTGATCCCTTGACTGATGGCCAGGGCTAATTGATGCTGGTAGGCCGGATCCTGAAGCTTATTGCGGTCCTCCGCATTACACAACCACCCGGTTTCAACGATGACTGCCGGTATATTAAGATGATCAAATAGGTAAAATTCTTCGGCCTTCGGCTCCTTGGCCGGGGTTGCGGCGACTTCGTTTAACTGCTGCTGTATGGCCTCGGCCAGCCTTAAACTAGCCTTATTTTGCGGCGAATAATAGATTTCCGGTCCCTTGTTCCGGCCGACTCCGGAATTTACATGGATGCTGATAAAAATACTTCCTCCCCACCGGTGGGCGGCTGCAATTCTCTGATTAAGGTCATATCGTTCCGCCCTTTTGCTGTAAACACCCTGTGAGGTAAAATCCATATCCTTTTCCCTAGTAAGGCGCACTTGAAATCCCTGGTCAGGCGTAAGTTTTTTCATTTCTTTAGCAATGGCCAGGTTAATATCCTTTTCCATAACCCCCTCCCGGCAGGCCCCGGGATCGGTCCCGCCGTGGCCGGGATCAACGATCACCACCGGCCCCTGGAGAGGCTTCTTCTGAGGTCCAACCGAAGCATGACCGCTGCTGGGAGACAAGTCTTTGATTCTAAAGGCTAGAAATAACGGCACTACCAGCAACAGCAGTAGCCCGATGTAAAGGGCTTTGGATTTTTTATTTTGATGAAATCCCTTTAAAGCCATCTTAATCCCTTCATTGAATGCATTTTTAATTCCTCTTTAGTTTGGCACCTGGATAAACAGCCATGCGTAAAAATCCTTGTTAACTTATTACAAAAATGGATTGATCATGCCGCCCGGTCCACAAGCCATGGGACCAAAAGCAAGAACACTGCGCACCGGCAGTGTTCTAACCATTATTTTTTAGTTGTGTTCCTTTTTCATATTCAGGTTCTGCAGTCAGAGAAAATTCTTTAATGGTTCTGTTGCCCCATTTGATATCGTTCGCCACCACCGAAACATACATAAACGCATGCAGGAAGTTGGCTCCGGTCATTCTTGTATGCCAGCGGTCAATAAAGTAACTTAATTCCTCCCAGAATTGCTCGTTGGGTGAAACCCGGGGCATTGGCTCTCCGTGTAAAATATACTGGCGGAGCTGATGATTCAACTGGGCAAAAGACCCGATCCCCCTTTCCAGCATGGCCAAAACCTCTTGGAATTCGCTGGTTATGGGAGGGTCTCCTCTCTCGGTCCGCCACTGCAGCCGCTGCTGGGTGGCGCTGTATATCTCCACACTTTTATAAAATAAGCGGACACTAAAATCCAGGTATCTTTCCCAGATTTCCTGATCCTCAGAGGAATTCCCTTTAAGATACTTATTTTGATCCTTAAAAAGATCAAACTGACTTCGGGTTAACCTTAAATGTTCCTTAATTTTGCTTCTCTTTTGCTCAAATTGTTCTTGACTGATGAGATCCAGGGTAATAAAACCCCTGACCAATTCTTCAAAAAACTTGGCGGCTTGGTCATTTAAATCAACTAGATTTTTTAAGACCAACCGGTTGTACCGCGGCTGGGGTAAAAGGCTGTTCACCAGCAGGGCCGAGGCCAAACCTACAAAAATGACATAGGACCGGGTGAGGGCGTGGCTTAAGAAATCATGTTGGGGCGCATCCAGCACAAAAATGCCGGCAACCACACCCATGGCAATGCCATGCACCAGTTTTAACTTTACATTGGCGGCAATAATTAAAATGGAGGTTAACCCCATGACTATGGGGTTTGTTCCTAAGGCGTAGCCGCTGATGACGGCAATGATTACAGAAACCAAGTGGGTTAATATTTGTTCCACGGCGTTTCTAAAAGAACGGTAAATGGAGGGCTGAACGTTTATTACGGCACTAACGGCGGAAAAAACTTTGGGTTCAAGATTCAACAATGTACAAAGATAGATGGCCAGGGACACGGCAATACCGGTTTTTAAAATCCTGGCTCCGATCAACTGCAGGCCGGGTATTTTATTCATGGAATGACGGAGATTCCCCGTGTAAAGCCAGCACCATAGACTTGGCAAGATTGTTAAAACCATTGAACCCCAAAAAGGACCGACGGGAATCCGGCAACTCCAGATAAGGAAAGCCCATCCCGTTTCTACGCCAGTATTGATCCGCACCAATTACCAGTTGTACCCGGCTTTCATGGATAAACATCCTTAAAGTATCCGGATTTAAATAACGATTTTTAATCTGATGAATAGGAATTATTTTCATGCCCAGATCATCCAGGATCCGGCTAATCAAATCCTTTTTATGATCCTCCAACAAAACCAGTACTCTTTTGCCAAAAAGTTCGGAACCATAGTGATTGATTCCTTCGGTTACACAATGCAGACCCTGCCGGATGACCTGCTCCACCTGGAGCGAAGGCAAACCCAGGGCAGATCCAATATCCCTCAATGATCCCGCTGTTTCTGAAGGACCGAAAAAGGAAACGGTTAAATAAGGGTGGCCAAAACGAACCTGCAGCCTTTCTTTGGTGAACAACTCACTGATCGGGGAATGATAAAGATTTAAATGGACCTTTTGCAATACCCCCGACTTTATGTTATCACCCGGCAGATACTCTGCCTTAATACCCAAGGCCAATAATAAATCCTTTATCTCTTTTATCTCTGCCTGGTTATGAAACTCCCCAATTAAATTGGCCAAGCATTTTTGTTCTCCTTGAGAATTGAAGATAACCGCCTCCTGAATTGCCATATCAAACACCTCCGGCAAAGTATCAAAGACAACAAAAAATGGTACTGTTTCTTTCCCCAGCACCATTGCCAATCAATCTGTTTTATTCCGTTTTTTTGATTATACCACCAGAAGGCCGCTCTTTCAACCGGGCCTTTCATGAATACAGTATTTCAACGGCCATTTTTTAAAGGGTATTTTTCAGCCTTTCTTGCGGAAAATACCTGAACTTTGGAATATCCCACTTCCCTGGCCAAGCGGACCGCTTTGGCGTAATCAGCCCCCACATCTTCAGGACAATGGGCGTCCGAACTTAATACAATGGGAATTCCATGACTATAACAGGTTTTTAAAAGTTCCGGGTGCGGGTACATCTCTCCCACGGGCTTCCTTAGACCGGCGGTACTGATTTCAATACAGGTGCCGTTTTCCGCCAGGGCTTTAGCCACTCGGTCATACTGCTGCTGCAAGAATTTTGAATCCCCAGGAATGTATTTAAAAATTTTGGCTAAATCAAGATGGGCGGCAATATCAAAGAGCTTACTTTCAGCCAGGCTCTGAATCCGGTCAAAATAGGCAACCCAAACATCCTGCGCTTCTCTCCGGTCCCATTCCCCTCTCATCTCCGCCAAATCAATACCCCATTGGTCAATCCAATGAACGGAACCGATAACATAATCAAAGGGATATTTCTGAATAAATTCGGCTATTTCCTTTTCTTTGCCTGGGAAATAATCCATCTCAATACCGAACTTAACCTTTATTCCCTGCTCCCGGGCCTGGAGAATCAGGGACAGGTAATCCTCTATTTTCTCCGTTTGGCGGGCTGCCACCCAGTCATTCATAAAAATACTGCGGGTTTCTATAAACCGGTAGGCGTGTTCGGATACTCCCCAATCCGTAATACCCACAACCTGAGCCTGCCGGGCGAATTTGCGGAGCCATTCCACTGTGTAGGGACCTCGTTCAATGTGTATATGATAGTCTGTCAGCATTTTTTCCTCCAAGGTGTTTTATAAAGCATACTATATAAGCACCGGTGGAAAAAATCAATTCTATTTTTAAGACCCTCAATCAAAAAATTATGATTACCGAATTTCACGGTAATTTGATAAAATACAAGACAAAGAATATTTCTGAATAAAAGAACGGAGGGCAAAAAATGACCCAATTTTCAGAACAAGATCTGTGTAATCTATTAACCAAGGCAAGAAGCATGGCTCTTGCGGATGAGACCGTCCCCCCTACCGCATTATCCAAGGAAGAACAGGAAATCATAAAGCGCTACATTCCCATGCAGCTTAATGAAGATAGCGCCCAAAAAATGATGGCTATGGTTAACGACATCCGGGAAGGCAGTCGGTCCCCCATGAATGACCAGGAGAGGCTTGAACTAAACCAAAAAAACATGGAGGAAAGTTTAATCAACTTTTTATCAAGGCTTCGTACCGCCGATGATGATGAGTTTGACTCCATGTGCCAAATGTGTGAATGTATTCGAAAAAGCCGTTCTTCGGAATAATAAGCTGTAAGCCCTGCTCCGGCAGGGTTTACTTATTGTAAAAGAAAAACTCCCGGCAAGGGAGTTCATTTCAAAATTTATGCAGTTGAAATCAACAGGATTTTTTACATACAACTTTCACCATAATATCTTTCTCCGTTGGGCTATCAACAAAATACACCAAGCAAGGGGAATCGGGATCTAAATTGTTTTTAACGAATTCTTTCCAGACTTCTTCAATGGAGTCATTGGGCTGTAAGAAAATAGACTGCAAACTTGTTCCGCAGCTATTTTGCCTACAAATTTTATTAACCAGATTGGCGGCCAAGGAATCCTGCTTAACCGTACCACGATCCAGTTCCATCCAGGCAACTCCTCCTAAAACAGATTCCATACTACTCATTTTGATTATGCCAAATTTAACAGACAACTTCAATATGAAGATCCGGTTTTGGGGTTGTCTTTTTTATGACAAAATTTGCAGTTTAAAGATGTGCTTTTTATAATTCTTCCGGTGCTGACAACTCCATGGTAAACTGGTGAATGGCCACGGCATTGGGCCCGGAGAACCCCGTTGAAAGCACCCTTCCGGAGGCCTGTTTCACCACTATGGAATAATAGGCCTTTTTCTTTAATCCCCGGTCAAAAAAACATTTTAGACAGCACACGGAAAATAGATCCGTCTCATACCGTTTAATGAGCAAACCTTTTTTTACTTCTTCCACAATCCAAAAAATATCTTTGCCAATGAATGAATCCTTGCATTGCTGGCACTGAGAAAAGAAAGGAAGAATCTCGGATAATTTTTTCTCCGCCTTCTTCCTAGATTTATGCCAGTTTTGTGCTACAAAAATAATAGTTTTAATCATTTGTTCCTTCTGCACGGGGCACTCCCTTTACCGCTATTTTAAATAACATTCTACGTCCTCACCATTTTCCCTTCCCGCCCCTCTGCAGCCTTGACTTGAAAGTCCGGTTCTATTAAAATTAAATAGCTTACCGTAGAGAATAGGATTGAGTATTATTCCTTATTGTACAGTATTAGAAGTTATGTTAAAATAATTTGTGTTGCTTTAAAATATTTGTCCCAGTAGCTCAGCTGGATAGAGCAACGGACTTCTAATCCGTAGGTCGGGGGTTCGAATCCCTCCTGGGACGCCAGAAAGAAAAGATATTCCGCATGGAGTGTCTTTTTTTGTCTAAGTCATACGAGGGACTCGAACCCGGAAGGGCGTCCGCCGTGAAGAAAACAGTCGCGGATTGTTTTTAGGCGGGCGGTCCAAGCCTTTCGCACAGGCGCAGGACGGCAGATGCGAGCGCAGCGAGCAGGTGCGTAGTCCCTTCGACCGCACCAAAACGCTTTATTGAGGCAAACGCTTTGAGGAGCGTTTTTTTATTTGTGGAAAGAAAAGGGGTTCTTTTTCCTTTGTGCCGGGTATAAAAACAATAACTGTAAACCAATACTTAAGGAAAACATTGTAAAATCCACTTACAAGTGGGACGGAAACTGTTATGATGGAAAAAAAGGGGAGGATCTGTTATGAAAAATTTATTTGATTTAAAGGGTAAGGTTGCATTGGTCACCGGCGCATCATCAGGATTGGGCGTTCAGTTTGCAAAGGCGCTTGCCAATCAGGGTGCGGACGTTGCCATCGCCGCACGTCGTGTCGATAGACTCGAGCAGGTTAAGAAGGAAATCGAAGCGATGGGTGTTCGTTGCATTGCCGTTTTCTGCGATGTGACGGTGTCGGAACAGATTACCGCCATGGTTAACACCGTTAAGGAGGAGTTTGGCAGAATCGACATCCTCGTCAATAACGCGGGCGTAGGCAAGGGGATTCCGGCTGCCACACAGAGCGACGAGGAGTGGCTTTCCACCACACGCATCAACCTCGACGGGGTGTACTTTGTTGCCCGCGAGGTCGGCAAGGTGATGATTGAGCAAAACTACGGCAAAATTATCAACCTCGGCTCCATCCACTCGATGGTCGCTATGGCCGGCTCCCCTATCTCGGCATACTGTGCATCTAAGGGAGCGGTACTCATGCTGACCAAGGCACTGGCGAATGAGTGGGCAAAATACAACATCACCGTCAACGCCATCGGACCGGCTTATTTTCCCAGCGAGATGACCGTGGACGCCATCGCAGCAGAGGGTTTCGATCTTGCCGTCAAGGCATACTGCCCTATGGGCAGAACGGGCAGAGATGGCGAACTGGACGGCGCTATCGTCTACTTCGCGTCGGATGCTTCGAGCTACACCACTGGTCAGTACCTCGCCATCGACGGCGGTTGGACTGCCATCTAAGCAAACAGCGTGAAAAAGGCAGTCCAACTGAGGTTCTCTGCCTTCTATTTAAAGATCAGGCGATAAGAATTTCTGCCTAACCGTAAAAATTTTTTCCACCATTACTCCAGAAATATTAAGGGCTCCGGTCATTCGCCGGAGCTCTTATTTTTGTCACGGGGAACAAAATTTAATCATTTGTAGCCAGTAGCGACTTTGAAAACTCTTTAGGTTGATAAAAAAACAAAAAAGGAACGTTCTTTCCCGACCATCTCAATGTGGTGACATATTGGACATTTGTGCTGTTTCTATCTTAACAGGATTTTTATTTAGCCAATTGTGCAAAGGTTTTTCAATGAAACGATACAATAAGCACCCTACAATGATGGAGGTTAAAACTGATATAGAAAATATTAAAAAAGAGTTAAAACTTTTTCCAAGTTTAATATTAACCAATGTTATTGTTACAAAATGTGTTAGGTAAATAGAATATGATGCATCCCCTAGATATATAAAAATGTTTTTTAAACTAGCTTTATTTGCAGGCACTTTTTCCTCAAGCAACACAGCGCACAATATAATTATAAAAAATGGAATACCAAAAGTAATTACATCCATTTTATGGATTACATCATATATATGCCCGGCGTGAAGGCTATAGCACCACGATATTGCCAATAAAAGAACTGCAAAAGTCATTAGTAATCTAAGTTGATACTTAGGTAGTTTGCAGCTATATTTTCTAAAAAAATAAGCTGCCATGCAACCCATAAAAAACTCCAGGTTTTTAACATTCAGAATAACATTCATTAGTAAGTTACCAGTTTGAAAAGAAAAAACCGAGTTTATTATAACAGCGACCACCCATATCGTTATAAAAAACATTGATATTTGTTTTCTTAATAAGATTAGCAAACTGAACATAACATAAAAGACGATTTCATAACTTAGTGTCCAGGCTACTGGTATTATAGATGCTTCTTGAATAGCTGTGTTAACTGGGTATAAAAACAATGATCTTAGTATATTTTCCAGGTTAACATTTATCCAGTAAATTAAGCCTTTTCCGGTGTATTTCATTAATACAAAGTGTATCGCTAACGTTACCAAGGTGTATATCCAGTATATAGGATAAATCCGATTAAATCTTTTTCTAATGTAATAACCATACCTTACTGGATGACCAATAAAATAATAATTCACATGGTAAATAATAAAACCACTAAGTACAAAAAAGAAATCTACCCCGCATCGTCCCACTACCAACAGCCCACTAAACAAACTTTTGTCAACGATTAGATTTGCATGTGAAACCAGCACCATCATTGCGGCTAGACCTCTAAACATTTGTAAATTTATAATTTTTTTTGTATGATTCTTTGTCAAATTAGCATTTGTTGGCAATACGGTTCTCTCCATTAGTTTATCTTTTACTTGTCTAATTCCATAAGTTCTTCTTTGCTCCTTTAACATATTTTGTCGAAATAAAATAGTCGAGAAGGAAAGGGAAGTCCCTTTTTAGTTATAAGTGTATAGGTAAAAGGCACCACTGCGTAGGTACTATACCCTCTTCCAGTAACCCCTTAGCAGCAGCCAGCTAAGGGGTTACTTTTTTCTTTGTAACATTCTCACTTTCATTTCCATATTATGGAGTATCCTAGAGGAAAGGAGGATGTATAATGAGTTACGGATATGGCGGTTGCTATGACAGTTGTGCTTTCATCATCTTCTTAATTCTTATCCTGCTGCTTCTTGGAGGCAGTGGCTACGGTTACGGATGTAACAGTAAGTAAGTATGGAGCAAACCCTCCGGAGATATCTCTGGAGGGTTTGCTTTGTTAAAGGAAAAATCACCAGGTTCCTCTCTCAAAGCAAACCCTTTAACAGCGACTGGAAGTTTACCTTTTTTCCGTAACATTCCAGCATTTATTCCCATATTATGGACCATCACATAAGGAAGGGGCATGCATGGTGAGCTACGGATGCGGTGGGGGTTGCGGCGGTGGCTGTGGTTGTGGTGGATATGGTGTAGAAAATTAAAAAAAGGCCCCTGGAGGGAGCCGGGTTCCGTATTATACTAACAAATGAGTTATATTAATAACCACCTCTCCATTATAAGGAATCGATAGAGAAGTTTAATAAAGCCTCCTAAGTAATAACCAAGTTATACCAAAATGTATATCTGTGGCTTTATTTTCTTTGGGTAATCCCTTAAATTTTGCCCAATAAATTGGTTTACTTGTCTTTTTTTGTAACGTTTTGATCATTTTTCTATATTATGAAGTATCATTTAAGGGAAGGAGAATTGATATGGGTTTTGGAAATAGTGGCTGTGGTGGAAGCTTCGACGACTCCTTTTTCGGCATAGGTATTGGTTTTATCATTGGTTTTATCATCGCTTTACTAATTGGCATATTATTGTTACTTGCTTTCCTGTTACTTTTTTAAGTTGATAAGTAAAAAAAATAAAGAGATCATGTCCCCCGGATATCCGGGGGTTCTTGTTGAGACGCATAGCTTGTTTATACTGGCTGCTAACCATCAAATTTGCAGGTCTCTGGATAATTTAAAGAGTTTTTTAAAGAATTAATGTTACACTATATTTTTGCAGAATCCATCGCAGTATAATAAAATCAGATAAGCCATTTTTAAAAATGAAGTTCTTTTTAAAGTCAAACAGGGGCAGGCATATGCATCATTTAATGAGTCACTTAAATAACATGGAACGGGTCCGGGCTGCAATTCAAGTAATAAAAACAGCCCTAAGTGCAGGTATGGCTTGGGAGTTAGCCATATTAATAACACATAACGATTATCCTTATTTTGCACCCTTGGCGTCTGTTTTGGTAGGACAAGTAACCATTGCCGATTCGCTGCAAAAAGGAATCAATCGGACCATTGGCGTTATTGGCGGGGTTTTGGTCAGTATGTTCATCGGTCATTGGATTCCATTAAATGCTCTTTCGGTTTTTCTGGTTGTTCTTATGGGGATGGCCCTTTCAACCACTCTTCATATGAATGCGCAAATTACCTCGCAGGTTGGAGTTAGTTCCCTTCTGGTGCTTGCATTTGGTCAGGAAGAAGCATACATAATGGGCCGCATTATTGAAACCATTTTAGGTTCAGCCGTGGCCATCGGAGTAAATGCCATTATTGTTCCACCCAATGAAGTTCCAACAGCAGAAAAACAAATATCGAAACTAAGCTTGGAATTAGCGGCCATGCTCAAAAAGTTGGGCTATTTATATGAAAAAAATGGGGATCCTTCAGAAGCACTGGTGGAAACAAGAAAATTGGCATCAAAAATGGAAGCAGCTTCTCAATCTTTAAAACTGGCCAAAGAAAGTCTAAGATATAGCCCTTTCTACTTTAAGCGGAGAGAGAAACTCAAACATCTTATTTTGGGAATGGTTCGACTTGAACGTATTACCATAGAGGTTCGCGGAATTGCAAGAGCCTTGTGTGACCTGGAAGATACTTTAGAATTCAGGGAAGGAATTGTAAAAATTACTGAAACAACAGCAAAATCTATTGAACGCTTCGGGGAAGCTGTTATTTCCCCGGGTAGAAAAATGGAACAGCGTTTAAAGGATGCCATTAAAAAGGCCCGTATTCAGCAAATGCTCTGTTTATCCGGTCTTAATATAAGCAAATCCATTCACATCGGGAGTATTCTTACAGATTTGCACCGAATTCTTAATGAAGTTACTTTATTCATAGAACAGGATTGTTCATTCCTTGAGAATAAAGGACCGGGGCTTTCGCCCCGGGAGTTTTAACTAGTTTGTTTTAAAGGGGTTCTCTTCTTGATGATCCTGACTTTCTGATGAACCAAGCAATCGCTTCAGTGCCTCGGCATCAAAATACTGTTCACCACAGGACTGGCACTCCCAGTAAGTCACGGGCACATGTCCCGATTTACCACCGGTTGAGTATTCTGCAGTTACCTTCTTTTTATTCATGATGCCTCCACATTTAGGGCAGCCGTCTTTCATTTATCAATCATCCTGTCATTAAATTTTTACAACATCGTATCACATAAACCGGTTTTAAGAAACCAAAACTCCGGAGTTTTCACTAGGGCTCTGGTAGGAGATTTCAGAGAAAAACGCCACTGCTTACTCCTGCCGCCCTACAAACTCCCCGCAGGCCATCGGTTGCTGCCGGCCTTTTTTTATCATTTCTTCCAGGGACTCTTTTCCCAGCAGCAGGATTAAATCAAGAATCTCTATATGCTCCGGCACCCTTTTCGCACCGGAACGATAAGCTTTTATTTCCGTTACACAGATTTTTCGGGCTTCCTGCCGACCCATTACAGTGACGAAAAATTTGCACTTCTGGCAGGAATTACGAAACTTTTCTCCGGCAGCCGGCACCATCATACGGTGTCCACCGTATAGACGATTTGCCCGATAATAATTTTTAACCTTTTCTTCCATAGTATACTCCTTCATGAGTCAGTGATATGGCTCTTTTAATACTTCCTGAACCCCACCGGGAACGGATTTCATCCGTCACCCGGTCAATTTGTTCCTGCTTCTCTCGGTATTCAAAAAGATCCAGTTGCTTTGCCTGCATTTTTATAAGACCGGATAAGCTTAATCCCACCAGCCGCGCACCGACGTTTTCTGTCCAGAATTGCTTCAACAACTGTACGGCACCCTGAAATATTTCAGAGGTGATATGGGTGTACCGAGGCAACCTGCGGGAATGAGTTTCCGTAACAAAGTTAGGGTCTTTAATGGTTAAATGGACGGTTCTGCCGATGCACCCGGCTTTACGGACCCGTTCCCCCACTTCTTCGGCAAGCTCCCAGATGACCACTCTAATGGGATGGTATCCATAGTAATCCCTGGGCAAGGTAATCTGATTGCCCACACTTTTGACGACCTCTAACCCGCTGGGATCCAACGGGCTGTGGTCAATGCCCCAGGCGGAAAAATGGAGAATCTTCCCTATCAGTCCGTATTGTTTCTCTAAAATTTCCACCGGTAGATAAGCAAGATCCTGGATGGTCTGCACACCCCGGGCAAGAAGCCATCGCTCAATGCGGTGACCCACCCCAAAGAGCTTCCGCACCGGCAGTGGCCAGATAACCCTGGGCCAGTCCTGCGGGGTGAGGGAAATAATTTTGTTTGGTTTCTCCAATTCCGCCGCCATTTTTGCCAGCAGTTTGGAGGAGCCGATACCAATGTTTACGCCTACGCCAATCTCACCATGAATACGCTGCTGGATGGACCGGGCTATATCCAGGGGAGAGCCAAACAGGTTTAGACATCCTGTCACATCCATAAAACTTTCATCAATGGAGTAGGGCTCTACCAAATCACTAAATTCTCTTAAAATAACATTAATCCGGGAAGAAAAAGAAGCGTAATCCCGGTGAGATGGAGCAATGAAAACGGCCCGGGGGCATCTGGACCGTGCTTCTGAAATAAGCATGCCAGTTTTCACTCCAAAGGGTTCTTTGGCCTCAATGCTGGCAGCCAGCACAATGCCGGTGCGTTTGGCCGGATTACCCCCAACAATGACCGGCCTGCCCCGGAGAGCCGGGTCCATAGCCTGATGTACCGAGGCGAAAAAGCTGTTTACGTCACATAATAAAATGGTTTTCATCTTTCACCACCGGTTAATAAAGAATTATGGATAGGATTATACCAAACATACGTTCTTAATTAAAGAGGAAATATCCGGTAAATAAAAAAACCCTTACCACTTGGTAAGGGCCAGACTGTCAAAGAACCTCGTTTCAAACGAAAGAAACGGGGTTCTTGATATAAAAGAGAAAGAAGTGAAGAGAAGAGAGAAAAGAAGAGGAAGCTTTAAACTTCCACATGGCCAATTTTTTGAGATTCATGGCAGCAAATTTAAGCCGGACCCAATTGCTCACCTGGTCCAGGCCCCGATAGGGAGTATAGCGCATGGCATATTTCTCTTTGGCATCTGCAAAGACCCGTTCAATGGTCTGACTTCGCAGGGCATAGGTCTCTTTCCCCAGCGGCGAATGCCGGACATCCTCTGCGCGTTCCAGATAATCCTGCCACACATGACGGGTGACTGTCTTTTGGCCGCTTCGGTTCCCGACACACCGTTCCCGGGTAGGACACTTTTCGCATCGGTAGCTTCTGCTCTTGTATTCCCGATAGCCGTAACGGTTGGTGGTGCAATAGCTCAGAGGCTTGTATTCCGGGCAGAGGATCTGATCGTAATATTCATCGTAGACATATTTGTACCATTCATGGTTTCCCTTTTTAGTCACCGGTCGTTTATAGGGTAAGGACGGCACCCGTCCATCATCAAAAATTCTTTTGCAGATCCAGGGCGTTTTGTATCCGGCATCGGCGGTGATCACTTGGATTTGAGGATAACGTTGCGTCACTTTTTCATAGACGGTATCAAAGACCACACTGTCATGGACATTCCCGGCCGTCACTTCCACTTCAAGCACAAAGTTATGCCGGTCGCATACCGTGTGGGCACTGTAGGCAAAACATTGCTTATGCTCTCCTTTGTGGAAAACACCACTTTCCGGATCGGTTGTGGATTGGGTAAGGATCTTTTCTTTGGGGCTGCCGCTGGAATCGTCGTCATCAAAGGGCTTTTTACCATGGGCCTTCCGGTCGGCATTGATCTCTTGTCTCAGTTGCTGTTCATAGACCCGGGCGGCGGTGGGAATGGCCTTTTTTACTTTCTTTTTGAGGTTGGCATTGGCTTTGATATGGGTCGCATCAATAAACACCACTTCCGGCTTTAGGTATCCTGCTCGCTCTGCTTCGTAGAGGATCCAGGTGAAGATTTGTTCCACGGTCTGGGGGGTGTAGCGCTGCTTGAAGTTGTAGCTGATGGTAGCAAAGTGCGGAATGGGTTCATTGAGGGTATAGCCCAGGAACCAGCGGTAGGCGATGTTCATTTCGATGTCTTTTACGGTTTGTCGCAGCGACCGGATCCCGTACAAATGCTGGATCAGAACCATCTTAAACAGCACCACCGGATCTACGCTGGGTCTTCCGTTATCCGGGCAGTAGAGTTCTTCCACCAGATCATAGATTCTTGTAAAATCCACGCTTCCGTCGATCTGCCTCAGCAAATGATCCTTTGGAACCAACAGGTCTGTATTCACGATTTCCATTACGTTGCGTTCTAGTTTCTCTCTTTTAAGCATCTTTCCATCACCCATTCCATTTTATCAAAAAAGGCCGGCCATTGGCCGACCTTTTTTGACAGTCTGACCCTTACCACTTGGTAAGGGCTATATCTACTCAGCTTGATCTTCAGAATAATCAATTCTCTCTAACCCAACCTCGGTCAGGATTTTGTTAACCAGTTCTTCAGACATTTAAAATCCCTCCTTAACAGTATAAAAACAAAAAGACACGAATTTTCGCGCCTTTGCTCTTCATAAAGAATGCTTCATTGCATCTTACATTTTTTCAATTTTAACAATTATAACAACAATCTCTCTAAGTTTCAATTGTCTGCCTCTAAGAATACACAATACTTGTAAAAAACTTCGGTCCCGACGAACCTTTTAATTGGAACCGGCTTCCACACTGAATCTTTCCAGCAATTTGGAGGCGATTGCCGCCAAGGGTTGCTGATATAACATGGACAACGTTACGGGCAGCGCCACTGCAGGTGGAAAGTAGGTTAAGGCCAGAACCAACCCCAGGCTGTTGTTTCGCATGCCGATACTATAAATCATGGAGACCATTCGCTCCCGTTGGTGTCCCCTTAGTATATAAGAACTAAGAAATCCCAGTGAATAGCCGCTGACCGAAACAATAAATATGACCAGCAAAAGTTTAATAATGGAGTGGTTCCAGTTTATCTCCGGGGCAATGGCGCTTGCGTTTATGTAAATTACTAAGATAATGGCGATCTTTGAGGCAAAGCCGCCAATGGATCGGGTATATTTTTCATAGGCACCTTTGGTATAGTCATGAAGAATCATTCCCAAAATACCGGGAACCGTGACCATCCAAAACAGCCCCAGCAGCAGATCCATGGTGTTAATGTGGATCGCCTTCCCCACTACCAAAGCGATGAAGACCGGGAGCAACAGAGGGCTAATCAGGGTGTCCAGGGTAACTGTGGCCATGGTTAAGGGAACGTCCCCGCCTACCATCTGAGACCATAGAATTGAAGTCACACCCACCGGAATAGAAGCACCAATTAGGAAACCTAACCGAATAAATTCGTTTTCCGGTCCCGGGTAAAACACCAACCCAATGATATAGGCGATAAGAGGCATCACGCCATGGATAAACAGTAACATCCATATGGAAAGCCACGGCTTTGAAAGCTTGTTTATAAAGTCCTTTAAACTTGTATCCAAGGATGCAGAGAAAGTCATATACGTAAAAGATAAAGTTGCCACTAAACTCCAAAACTTGGTGGTTTCTACAGGAGCCATAAAGCCGATTAACAGGGGAACTAATACCACAAAAAACATCCGGCGCCCTAACAGTTGGTTCCACTGGTTAAAGAGATTAAGCATAAAATTCTATCCTTTTGGGCATTTGATTGAGAAACCCGGCAATAGCAATTCTATTGGTCTCCCGGGCAAACAGGCCCATTATTCTTATTAAAATTCTATCAAATTGGCTTTCAAATGTATATACCGGCAAGCCTACATTCTTATTCTCATTCAATGACCTGCTCTAAAAAGTAAGTAAAGATCTTACTGGTTGACTGGCCTATATCCGGGTGGAGGGGTTGTAAATTAAGAATAGAAATTTACTAACAAAGAGGTCTTCGGTAATTTTCCATGGACTACTTCCCTTTAATAACTGAATACAATCTGTCAAACCCGGTATTGGCTTTTCAGGATTTTTGATAAAGAATGTCACTTAGTTTGCTCAATCTAGCGCCAGAAATCGATAGTTGTCCACATACAGCCATTGTTTTCCACAGATTTATCCACATTTTATTCACCATCTTCAGACCAATCTGGGGCTTACGACCTAAAAAATTTAGTATTTTATTAGATATTCTGTCGTGGTACTGTCAGCTATTAACAAACTTTGTTTTAATGACAAACTTTAAATAGAAATTCCATAAAAGGAAAAGTCCTTTATTAGACGAACTTATAGAATATTTAAAAAGCCGTAGCCTATGGAGGTACGATTAATGAAAAAGTTGTCTATTTATTTTATTCAAGGGCTTTTTGTACTGCTGCCAATACTAGGGACTTTCTACCTTCTAGCCTTTGTGTATACAAAAATCGCCGGCCTGGGAAACGCCATACTTTATCCCTTCATTGAGAAGCCCGTGCCGGTCATTGACTTTATTTTTGTTATTTTTATCGTTATCTTTATTGGGACTGTAGCCAACTGGTGGATATCCAAGAAAATTCTTGAACTGGTAGAACAAATTATCTTTACAGTACCAGGGGTTAAAACCATTTATAACACTATTAAAGATACCGTTAAATCCCTAGCGGGAAATGAGAAAAAATTTGACACTGTGGTTCTGGTGCATCTCTCGGAAAAAGTTGCCCGCCTTGGTTTTTTGACGGCCAAGGATTCCCCCTTTCGAACAAGAGACGGCAAAGAACTGGTTGGTGTTTATTTTCCACAAACATTTCAGGTAGCCGGAGATTTATTCTGGGTTCCTGAAGAATGCGTGGAAATCCTAAATATACCTGTTGATCAGGCTCTAAAACTAATTATCTCCGGGGGAGCCACCCGGCTGGAAAATATTATTTAATAAGATGAAGGATGTTGTATTTGGAAGTACTCTTAGCACATTAAAAGAAGGTTTTATTTTTATCATAACACCCAAACAAATGGGCTGGCCCTTTAAAAAATAAAAACAGGCATCCGGCCAGCAGATACCTGTTTCTCTTAAATGATCCCTTTTACATTTTTACATATTGGATAATTCCTTACTCAATTTATGAATAGAATTACTTTCAATTCTCGATATAAAGGATCTGGAGATATTTAATTGCTTCCCAACTTCCTTTTGCGTCATTTCCTCCTGTCCCGTCAGTCCAAAGCGCAGGGTAATCACGCGCTGCTCTCTTGGAGCCAGTTTTTGAATGGCTTTTTCTAACCGCTCAACATCCAGGTTGTTGGCCACTTGCTCTTCTACCGGAAGTTCATCGGTCATCAGTGTATCCTTCAGTTCAAGAGGTGTTCCATCCTTATCGCAGTCCAGCGGCTCGGACATAGAAACACATTTTTTATCATTTTTATGTTTTCGTAAAACCATTAACATTTCATTTTGGATGCACACACCGGCATAGGTTGAAAATTTATTGGCTCTGGTGGAATCAAAGGTATCCACTGCTTTGATTAAACCTACAACACCGTTTTGAAATAAATCTTGCTTTTCCACGCTGTGGTCATGAATCTTATTGGCTATCTTTGCCACCAGACGAAGGTTTCTTTCCACCAGAATGATTCTAGCCAGCTTATCTCCCTGACATAACCTTTCCAGCAACTCTTTTTCTTCTTCCAAAGATAACGGATCCGGAAGATTCCCTGCGGAAAGGTAGGAGACCAGGACCATGATACCATTTACAAGGGATAGAACAATTAAAGTTAAAACTCCAGGTGTCAAAGTCTTCCCTCCAATTTTGAAAAATAGCTTCTAACTCTATGTTACGGTGTACCAAGTAAGAAGGTGCTTGTTTTACAACTAAAAAATATGGCTAATAAAAATCTTTTAAGTTGGGATAACTTAATTTAAGAGCAAAAAAACTTCATGTTAAAAAGTGTTAATCAAATCATTGTAATGTTAATTTTTCTTCGATTTATAACAACCTTTTAACAAAAAAGGTTGTTATATGGTATACTCTGTGAGGGACAAGCAATTTATCTCCGTGGGGGGGTCAGCATGTTTTTTAAAAGAACAGATATCTTCTTTTCAACTTTTGTTTTAATTTCGGAAAACTTGATTAAAGCCGCCGTAGAATTTAAAGATGAAATCCATAATCCAACTCCAGACCGTGTTGGTTTCACTAACATTCAGGATTATGAAAAAATTGGAGATCGTCACACCCATACCATTATTAAGGAGCTAAATAAAACCTTTATTACTCCTTTGGAACGGGAAGACATCATTAATTTGGCCGTGAAATTAGATGATATTCTAGACGGTATTGAAGCCACTTTTATCCGCATGGATATTTATGAAATTAAGGACATGAATATTTTTATTAAGCGTAATGCAGATATCATCTATGAAAGCTGTATTGAAGTTGGAAAATGCATTGAAAAATTGGTTTCTAAAAAGTTTCTTGAAATCAGACCTCACACTGTAAAGATTAACAATTTGGAAAATGAAGCAGACTCTCTTTTTAATAATAGTCTCCGGGAACTGGTATCCTCTTGTACAGATCCCATCGGATTTGTAAAGTATAAGCAAATCTATGAAATGCTGGAAGAAATTACGGATGCCTGTGAGGATGTAGCCAATATTCTAGAAAGTATCCTCATGCGCAACTCCTAAAATTAAGAGGCGTAAAACGAATGGAACAACATGGCATTATTATTTTAGTTGTACTCCTGGCTCTCAGTTTTGATTTTATTAACGGCTTTCACGACACGGCAAACTCCATTGCTACATCCATTTCAACCAAAGCCCTAAGACCCAAGGTCGCAATTATGCTGGCCGCCTCTATGAACCTGCTGGGCGCCCTGGTTTTTACCGGCGTAGCCAAAACCGTAGGAGGCAGTGTGGCCAACCCCATGGAAATTGAACATGGGGTTTATGTGGTAGCGGCAGCATTAATCGCCGCCATTGCCTGGAACCTTTTCACCTGGTATTACGGCATTCCCAGCAGTTCGTCCCATGCCCTGATCGGCTCCTTAGCCGGAGCCGTTATTGCTGCTGCCGGGTTTCAAGCCGTAAATTATCATGGTTTTCTTACCATTATTGAAAGTTTAGTCTTATCCCCGTTGCTGGCATTTACCGTTGGTTATATCATTATGTCGACAATTCGGTTAATATTCGCCAATTTCTCGCCTCATAAATTGAATTCAACCTTTCGGTCTCTGCAGATTTTAACGGCCGCTTTTCAATCCTTCAGTCATGGCACCAACGATGCCCAGAAAACTATGGGGATCATCACTTTTGCCTTGGTAGCCGGCGGGTTTCAAACGGATATGGAAGTTGCTACCTGGGTAAAGATTTCTGCAGCAATGGCTATGGCTCTGGGAACCTCTGTAGGCGGTTGGAAAATTATTAAGACGGTGGGAACAAAGATTATTAAATTTGAACCTGCCAGCGGTTTTGCTTCCGATTTAAGTTCCGCTGTGGTAATTCTCAGTGCAACCTTGCTTAAACTCCCGGTCTCTACTACTCATGTTATCAGTTCTTCCATTATGGGCGTTGGTTCCGCCAAAAGAGTGTCGGCAGTAAAATGGGGAACAGCCGTAACCATGGTTTCGGCCTGGATTATTACTTTGCCGGTTACCATGGTCCTGGCAGCCATTTCCTTTACTCTGGTAAAGCTACTTTTCTTATCATAAAGAATCTGACTCCGCCTCAGGTAAACTTTATTGCTTAAGTCCACAGGATTCATACAGGGGCTGTGCGAAACTTGTTTGTGGTTTGCACAGCCCTTGCTGTTAATGGAACAAAAAAATATAAACGTCCTCAATTTCACTTCATCGTGAAAGAGGGACGCTTTTTGATTATCCTATCTTTTGTATTTTAAAACCATTGCTTTTCCCGCCGGGCCATCTCTCTCATCCTCAGGATGCCCGATAATCTTTTTGCCTCCTGGCAAACCACCCAAAAGAGGCAATTCTCTTCGGACGGCCTAAAGAAATCCCCGGTTTGTTCAAAGTTCACGGCATAGCATCCCCCGGCGCAAGGACGGGAGCAGCCTTTGCAATGTTGCGGCTGCTGGCCCACAGGATTTTTAAAAAGATTTAATAAATCTTCCTGAATTCCCGTATTAACGTTACCGATAATGTGTTTTCCCTCTTGGCTGTTTAGACCCAACAATTTTGAACAGGGGCTTACGTCCCCATTGGGAGCGATGGCCAAGGAGGTGCTCCCGGCACGGCATCCCCAGCCCAAAAATTCATTTTCACTCTTTTCCAATTCCTCGATAAACAAGGGAACTCCCTGCTGCTTTAACCGGTGGTATTGCCGGGTGATCTCCATAAGATTTAACCCGTATTGTTTTATTTGCTCCATGGTCCAGGTCTTTTCCCCTTGCGCCGGAGCAATGATCATCTGGTTAATTCCCATATTTACAATTTGCCGGAAATCCTCCACCATATTATTTACCGCTTCGGTGCTGACAGTCATTCTGGCACCTAGCCAAGGTTGATATTTTTTTATTAGGGGAATTAAACTGGTAATCCTATGCCAGGTGCCCTCCCCGCTCTTAGTTCTACGATACCGGTCGTGTGTCTCCGGTCCCCCGTCAATACTAAGAAGCATATTCATTTGGTTTTGAGCAAAATATTGTAAAATTTTTTCATTGATTAAGGTTCCATTGGTTGTGATAGCCCAGGTCACTTCCCGGTTACACTTTTGGGCAGCTTCCTTGGCGTATGGAACGATCTTTTTTATTAATTCAAATTCCAGCAGGGGTTCACCCCCGATAAGGGTAATCACCACCACGGGAAAAACCGCATGCTCCATTAATAAATCAATGGCTTTCCGGGCGGTTTCAAAGCTCATCCTGTCTTCAGGACTTTTGCAATGTACAAAACAATACTCACAAGTTAGATTGCAGTTAAAAGTCAGGTTTAACTCAATGGCAGCTAAACCCAGTTTTCCCGCCCGAAGTTCTTTTTCCACATAAACTACCAGTTTGATGGCATCCTCAACCGGAATATGAAATTTACTTGCCAGCATCTCGGCAAGAAGTTGCGGAGAGTACCCGGGATTGCTTCCGGTGTACTCCCTGATAAAGATTGCTAGCTGATCCAGAAAAATATTTTGGTTTATTTTCATTTTTATATTTCCTTTGTACTATTTTTCCTCTTATTCTCCCCCGTCGTTTCCTGCCATGGGCCCGACAATACCTATAAAAGCTTGGCCGGGGCAGGCAAAACCTCCGGGAGCGGTGCAGCCAAATTGGAAAGTGCAGGGCTGTTGGAATTGGAAGGGTCCACACCCGAAGCGGGAACCGCACTGGAAAAAGAAGGGCGAACAATTAAATTGGAAAGGCCTGCAGGGCTGTTGGAAGCGAAAGCCGCATTGGAACAGGAACGGTATGCAGCCAAATTGGAAACCGCAGGGCTGCTGGAATTGGAAGGCCGGGCAACCACCCTGGGGCGGAGCAGGGGAATAAACGCCGGGACAAGCAAAGGTGAAAACACAGTTGTCCGGAGGGATGCATACGTACCGGTTAACGCAGGTAAAACCGGGTACGGATGTACAGTTGATGCGGTTATTCTCATCATTTCTTAGTTGTTCAGCAACATATCTCATATTTTCTTCGGTTATCGAAGGATTTTGAGATTCCCAAATAATTTGAATGGCGTTCATTGGAATTGTACAAGCTCCCTCTTCGGCTTGTATGCGAATGTACTCCTGATTAACACTCACAATGGTACCGGATATCTTTCTGCCGTTCACTAGCTCGACAACCATGTTCTTACCTTGGCTAGCCTGTAATTGCTCAAACACCTTGTTTCACTCCTTGTCTGGATATTTTTTCCTCATTATTATGGTATGCCCAGGTTATTTATTTGGTTCCATGAAGGAGTTGGGCCCTACCGTGAGAGGTCCTGTAAACATAAATTATTTTGCTGAATATGCTGTAGTGGAGGTGTTACCCTATGGAATCATTCCCCAATTTTAATGACCGGGTATTTCATGTTCCTTCCCAGAAACCGGGTATTGCTTTAGGAAGTTGTATCACCAGTAAGTTGGTTACGGTTCGGTTTAATAACGGGGATGTTTTAGCCATCCGGCTGGCTGAATTGGTTTTAAACCGGGGGCAAACCTGTTTGAAATGCGGAGGTACCGCTTTACCCGAGCAGACCGGAGTTTGCCGGAAATGCTTTGGCGTCAGGTGCCCCTGCTGCCAAAACTGTAAGTGTGCTGATTAACAACTTCCAGACTTTATTGCCCTTTTTTAAGGGTTTCAACATTTGAGGAAATAATTTAAATAAAATTGGGCATCACTTATGTTAGAGTCTAATAAGGGGGATTTTTATGAGCGAGTATTTGCAAAGTAAAGAATATAAGCAAAAAATATTAAAGGATATCATTCGGGACCTGCATAAAGGAAAAGACCCTGATGAAGTGAAAGAACGATTCCAAAGTCTGATTAAAGATGTGGACGCCACTGAAATTGCCAACATGGAACAATCTCTTATACAAGAAGGGATCTCCCCAGAGGAGATCACCAAGCTTTGTGATGTGCATGCCGCTGTGTTTAAAGACGCCCTTATGGAGAATAAAAAACCTGAATTAATCCCTGGTCACCCTCTGTACTCTTTAAAGCATGAGAATCACGAAATCCAAAAAATTCTTGAAGAATTGGATCAAAAAATTAGCCTATTAAGTCAGTGGGATCATGAAGCGGAAGATCTTTGGAAGTACTTGCAGGAAAGGATCACCTTTTTCAAGGAAAACCTGGACAAGCATTACTCTAAAAAGGAAAATATTTTATTCCCTTATTTGGAAAGGCACAACATTACCGGCCCCCCCTCTGTGATGTGGTCTGTAGATGATGAAATCAGGGATCTTATCAAGCAACTGGCTGCCTTTATCCCCTCTCCAGGGAATAAGGGCGACCTGGAGTCCTTCAAGACCCGTTATGAAGCCATGAAGCATAAAGTTTTGGAGATGGTCTTTAAGGAAGAAAATATCTTAACTCCCATGATGATGGAAGCTCTTACTGAAGGGGAATGGGCGGAAATCAAGGAACAGGATATTGAATTTGGTGTTGTGTTTTCTCGTCCCCAGGCTGACCTCTGGCAAGCAAAGGAGGGGGCTGCAAAAGAACCCCTCCACACCGGTACCGAAAAGCTGGCTTTGGCTACCGGCTATCTTAGCGCCAAGGAAATCAACAGCATTTTAACCCATCTTCCCATTGATATTACTTTTGTAGATAAAAACGATACCGTTCAATATTTCTCCCAGGGTCAGGAGAGAATCTTCACCCGTACCAAATCCATTATTGGACGCAAGGTGCAAAACTGTCATCCGCCCGAAAGTGTCCACGTGGTAGAGAAAATTCTTACGGACTTTAAAAGGGGCAAACACAGTACGGCGGAATTCTGGCTGGTATTAAACGGTTCCTTTATTCATATCCGTTACTTTGCCTTAAGAAATGATCAAGGAGAATATATCGGCACCATGGAAGTCAGCCAGGATGTTACAAAAATTCGCGCTCTAGAAGGTGAACGACGGCTGCTGCACTACCAGGATTAAAATGCAAAAAGATAAGTGTCTGAAGCTGCTTGGCATCCAGACGCTTTTTTATGGGTTTTTAAAGCAAAACAAAAATCAGACCTATAACGGCCTGATTTTTTGATTATTTCTTCGTAGGAGGCTGCCCTTTGTCGGTTATATCGTCGCCACCTGCTTTTCCTTTTAAATTGTTGAATTTTGCTTCCGCCACAATATCTTCAAATTCTTCCTTAGCCATTTCAAACATTCCCTGGGCCTTTTCCGATAAGTCCATGGAACCATCCATGGCCTTTTCCGTTAGGGAGCGTACGGATTTGGCAACAGTGGGAAGAAGCATCAACCCCAGAAGTCCGGCAGCAATTCCCCAGCCGAAGCTGCGGCGGTCAATGCCGCGGAAGGGCCCGGTAACGCTATTCACAAGATTATTGGTAAATCCCGGGTTATTCGTGTTTAGGCTCTCAATTAATTCAGGCACACCCATTCCCTGCTGCCGGGCCTCCTGAAGCAGCTCCCCAAGAACCTGGCGCACCTGTGGGTCACTAACCTGCCCAATTCTCCGGTTCATTTTATCCAAGGCCATCAGTTCATTGCGCAACTGACTTCTTATCATGGCTAAATTTCTCTGATAATCATAGTCTTCCCGGTCTGTCCACCAGTCATAATCAATCTCCATGGGCCTCCGGTTGCGGTACATCGGTCTGGAAGGCGGGTAGGGGTATCGGTTGTCCGGATAGCGACGGTTTCTCCCGTAGTTCATGTCGTATCCGTAATAGTCTTCCTGCCACTCCCGGCGGGCCTCTAAATCCTGCACAATCTCTCTTTTAAGACGATTGAGTACCTCCGGATCGTATCTATTCATCAATGGCTGCTCCTGCTGCTGATTCATCATGCGGTTCCTCCTATCCTCGTTTGTGTTTATTATTTTGCCCTGCCAACAGGTAATTATTACAGTTTTTTCATATTTTGGCAGCCTTTTTTATGGTAAATCACGACAGGCAATAGCTTTATTCAATGAAAAGATTCTTAAAGGCTTTTTTAAAATCCCATCAAAAAAGAAGGCCAGCGGCCTTCCTTTAAAATTTTTAACGGTTGAGCTTAAATGCCTGTACGGCCGTGACCAAATCCTGCGCTTTATTCGATAAACCATCGGAAAGTTCGGAAACCTGTTGTATGGCACTGCTTACGTCCTGCGTCAAACGGGCGGTATTCTGACTGCCCTTGCTGGCCCCTTCCATGGCATCACTGATATTCCGAATGTTCTCCAGTACCTGATGCACTTTTTCCATTATTCCCCGTAGACTTTCACCGGTTCCACTGACCACTTTAACCCCTTCGTGAACCGCAGTGGCTCCGGCCTCCATGGCTGTAACAGCCTCGGAAGTCCCCCGCTGAATTTCATGAATAATGCTTTCTATTTCCGCTGCGGAACGGGCGGAATCCTCGGCCAGTTTCCGTACTTCATCGGCTACCACCGCAAAGCCCCGGCCGTGCTCTCCGGCCCGGGCGGCCTCAATAGCGGCATTCAAGGCCAAAAGGTTGGTTTGTTCCGCAATGCCCCTGAGAACCTGGGTAATATGGCTCACCGCTGCGGATTGTTCACCCAGTTTTACCACCAGCTTAGCCCCGTGGTCTACAGCAACTGCGGCATCTTGGATTCCTTTTATGGCTACATCGAGGGCATTTCCACCGCTTATGGCCTCTCGCTCCACTTCATCGGAGGTCAGGGCAGCCATTTGAGCATTGGCGGCCGTTTCTTCCGATGCCGCCGACATCTGCTGGGCGGTGGCGGCCACGTTTTCAACCATGGAAGTGAGTTCCCGGGTGGTTGCAGAAAGTTCCTGTCCTTGGGCTGAAAGATCCGTACTGGTTTCTCCCAGATGTTGCACCAGTCCGCGAAGCTGACCGATCATCCCATTGGCCGCTTCGGTTAAAAGGGCCAGGGCCCGGAAACGCTGCTTCTCCATGGTTATGGAGAGATCTCCCTTGGCCACTTGGTTTAAAACAGCCGCCGTTTTACGTATGGGTTCGGTAAAATAGGTGGTTAAGGGTACAATCACCAGCCCGGCAACCACTAAAACACCCAGTCCGGCCAAACACATATAGAAAATAATATGCTTGAAAATATCCCCCAAGCGATCCAGGGGTATGCCTACAAACCACATGCCAATCACCTTGCCATTGGCATCTTTTAAAGGCATATAGGCCGTAAGATGCTCTACACCGGCCACATCGGCCTGCCCCAAATAGTTTTTTCCATCTTCCAGAACTGTTTTGACCACTTCGGGAGCTGCCTTGGTACCCACTCTCCGCTTACCCTCGGCATCTGTCACGGTGGTGGCAATTCTGGTATCGTATTGAAATATTGTAACCGCATCCCCGGTATATTCCGCCACTTTATCGACAATTGAATTGTCGTTGATATATGTATCGCCCTTACTTAACTTTCCATCTTTAATGGACCATTCTCCGGGAAACTGGTGATCAACCAGTTGATAACTTAAGGCCAGATCCTTATTCAGTGAACTTTCCGTAATGTCCAGGATATACTCTTCTGAGAGATAAAGTGTGATCGCGGTTGTAACGCTAATTGTCACAATGATGAGAATTGCAATCACCAGCCGCAATACCCATCGCAGGGATAATACTTGAAATCGTGACATTATGAAAATCCCCTCTTCTTGGTGAATTTTTCTTATTATATTAATCTTATTTAATAAATACAACGGTTAAATTCCATTAAAACTTAACGCTTTTAAAATTTTTTTAATTTTTTTACAATAACTTTTAAGTTATCTAATAATTCATTCTTCTTACTTTCTAGATGTTAGCGCAAATTCCCTTTCTTATATTTCATAATTTCCCACAATTTCTTGATAATTGTTCCGTATTCTACTTGTACATTGTAAAGGGAATCACTTAATCTTTTTTAAGGAGGACATGATCATGAATAACTGGAAAATCAAAGTATTATCCACTGCTTTGGCTTTGTCCCTGGTGGCACCGATTGCTTCTTTTGCCGCGGATGAAAGCACCACGGGAGATACATCCGTCAAAAAAGGATTTGCCTTTCACCAGCGCAATGCCCAATCTCAATCTAAAATGCTGGAACTGGTCAGCAAATATACACCGGAGAGTTTAAGTGATTGGCAGAACGCTCTTACGGAACAGGAACAACTGCTTAAGGAGCTGAGAGAAAAAGCCCCTGTAAATGGAAAAGAACAAAAACCTGAACTTTCCGATGAAACCAAGACCAAAATGCAGGCGTTAAGAGAAGCTGAAAAGAACGGGGAAATTACTGCCGAAGAAGCAGTGGAGCAATTAAAGGCCCTGGGCATTCAGTTTAAAGGAAACCATAAATCCGGCAAACAACTTTCTGATGAGGACAAGGCTAAAATACAAGCCATTAAAGAAAATGAAAAGAACGGGGAGATTACTGCCGAAGAGGCTCGGGAGCAGTTAAAGGCCTTGGGTATTCAGTTTGGTTTCCGTAATCCGGGAAAACAGCTTTCCGATGAAGACAAGGCTAAAATGCAGGCCATTAAAGAAAGCGAGAAGAACGGGGAGATTACTGCCGAAGAGGCTCGGGAGCAGTTAAAAGCCCAGGGTCTTAATATAAAAGGCAACTTTGCTCCAAAGGATAATCTGAGGTCTCAATTGGCCGAGGCTGTAAATTCCAACGATGAAGCGAAAATTCAGGAGCTGCTGCCCCAGCTCTTAAACCACTTAAAAGAAAGAAATCAACAGCTTTCCCAAAAGATTTCAGAAAACAATCAGTAGTAAAGGGCCAGACTCTCTGATGAGGGTCTGGCTTTTTGGTATAATAGAACAATACGGATAAAACCAAAGGAGGTTTGGCAGTGTTTCGGATTTATCTGGTGGAGGATGAAAAAAATTTAAATCAAATTTTAACCTCCTATTTAGAAAAAGAGGGCTGGGAGATCCGATCTTTTACAGAGGGTGAACCGGCCTTGCAGGCGGTAAAGGAACGGCCCAACCTCTGGATTTTGGATATCATGCTTCCGGACATCGACGGTTATCAGGTATTGCGGAAGATCAAAGAAGATACTCCGGAAGTACCGGTTATTTTCATCTCGGCCCGGGATGCCGATATTGACCGCATCATTGGCTTGGAAATGGGCAGTGACGATTACCTGGCCAAACCCTTCCTGCCCCGGGAACTGGTCATCCGTACACACCGGTTATTGGAACGGGTATACACATCAACAGAACCGGTAAAACCCGTTATAAATTTACATCCTTATCTCCTGGACGATGGTAAACGTGAAATTCGCCAAGGGTCGAATATTATTGAGCTGACAACCAAAGAATACGATTTGGCTTTATTGTTTGCTAAACATAAAGGACAGGCCTTATCCCGGGATCAGATCATTAATTTTGTTTGGGGAGAAAATTATGTGGGTACGGATCGGTCGGTAGATGACCTGATTCGCCGGATAAGAAAAAAACTGCCTCACCTTCGCATTGAAACCATTTATGGTTTTGGCTATAGGATGATTGCTCAATGAAAAACCTATCGTTAACGGTTAAAATTTGGCTGGCTCTCTCTTTGGTTAGCTTTCTGTTTTACCTGGTGGTATTATTTCTCATGCCCTCTTTAGTCCGCAATCTTTTTACCAATACTTTAATGGAACCTCATGGACCGCCGCCGCAAAAAACCATTGGCGAACCGCTGCCTCCGACCCTTAATATACGGGGATTTAAGGTTCGCAGTTTTATGATGCTGGAGGACGGTACAACCCTTCCGACCGCCGCCCAGCAAACTTTTTCACCAGCCTTTCTGCAGGAGATAAGAAGAAACACCCTCTCTCAGAAATCATCCAGACAATTGTATGAGAGCATAGATAATCAGGTCAATATTCGTTATGTTATCCAAAAAAACGTGGTTTACGGACATCCTCTCTATCAAATTACCTTCTTAGGTAAATCGGAGGAAGACCGTTTTGTCAGTATTTTGTTATTCCAGGTAATGTTCTACGCGGGCATTGCCCTAATGATTGGCTGGCTTGCCTCTCTGTTAATTGTACGTTATCTGACGAAACCTCTGGTTCAAATTAAACAGCATGTAAAGCGGATTGCCAACCGCAACTGGCATGAACCTCTTATGGTAAAGCAAGAAGATGAAATCGGGCAGTTAGCCAATTCCATTGAGACCATGCGCCAGCAACTTGTTCAGCAGGATGAGGCCCAGCAATCCATGCTGCAAAATATTTCCCACGAATTAAAAACACCGGTCATGGTTATCCGCAGTTACGCCCAGGCTATCCAGGACGGCGTCTATCCCAAGGGGGATTTGGCCGGCAGCATTCAAGTCATTGATGAGGAAGGGGAGCGCCTGGAAAAATTGGTTAAGCAATTGCTTTATCTGACCCGTTTGGACTACCTGGCCACCCGGAAATCCGTTCAGGAACAGGTTCCACTGGACCAGTTGATAGAAAAAATTGCTCAGCGTTTCCAGCTTCAACGCCCGGAAATAACCTGGCAGTTGGAGTTGCAGCCGGTAAACATGAATGGAGATGAGGATACCCTGCGGGTTATGGTTGAAAACCTGCTGGATAATCACCTGCGGCATGCCGCTTCACGCCTGGAGATTGCTCTCCGTGTAAATAGGGAAAAAAGAGAAATAACCCTTACCTTCTGGAACGACGGTTCCAAGATAGAACCTTATGTTTTAAACCAATTGTTCCAGCCCTTTCAGAAAGGCTTGGAAGGAAAACACGGGCTGGGCTTAACCATTGTTTATCGCATCGTGAAAATGTACCGGGGGCAAATTAGTTTAATCAATGAAAGAAAAGGAGTCACTTCCACCGTTACCTTCTCTCTATGAACAAATAAAAACAAGCCTTTTGCCTGAGTGGTAGAAGGCTTGTTTCTAATTTTGTTAAGTTAAAATACCCTCTTCAGCCAATTGTAAAGTCCGTTGAGCTAAAAAGAGAGCGTTTCCCGCTGATACTTTCTTATTTTTTAGATTCAGATAGTTTTGTTCACTTTCCATAAGGGCTAATTTGGAAATCTGGCCCAACTCAAATCTTTTTTTATCCCAGTCGTAGGATCTCTGGGCATTTTGGTAGTTGGTTAAAGAGATTTGATAGTCTTCCTGTTTTGATTTAACATCCGCGATTAGATTATTGATAGTATCGTTTAAATTTTTCTTTTCGTCCTCCAACTGCAGCTCTTTCTCTTTGATTTCCTGTCGAAGTATTAAGGATTGGTAATAATCGTCTTCATCATCCAGATCGTCTTCCAGATCATTAATGTCTCTTTTTAGTTGGCTTAGAAGATTGTAAGCATAGGTTGCACTGGATAATAACTGATTATATTCCGGTATTTCAACGGTGGTAGAAACCTCAACGGGAACAAGTTCTAATTCATCATCATAGCCTCTTCCCATCATATCGTTCAACTGTCCCTTTTTTGTTTTGATCTGGTTCGTTTGTTCAATAATGCTTTTATTTACACTGTTTACCTCCACAGCCAGCTCGTTCGCTGTTAATAAATTACTGCTGCCCAAGGCCAATTTTTGTCTTTCTATATTTAATAAGTATTGTTTAATCTCATACTCTTTATTTAAGGCAAGTAAGGATTCTTCCTGATTTAAAATGGTTGTGTAAAGTTCCTCAATAATGTATACCAGTTGTGTCCGATAGTTTTTTTCTTCCTTGACGGAATCATTATAGTTATTTTCAGCATCATCAATGCTGCCGGAGGATGCTTCTACTTTTTCATACTGGGACTCCAGTTGGTCCCATATACTTTCTGAGTCGCCTTCATCCGACTCCAAACTTTTACCTATACTGTTATATCGATCCAAAATTGTATTGTATTCATATTCTGTTTGTTGTTTTTGGTACTTTGCTTTATCTTTACTAATCTCATATTTCTTTAAGCTTCTGCTGTTTTCGTAGGCCAGGGCCTTGGCCTGCTCCAGGGTTATAACATTATTCTCTGGGCTGGCATTATCTTCAGCGGCATAGCCAACGGAAGAAACACTTAAGGCCAGCAGCATACTGAGCAGCAGGATAAATTTTTTCATCGGCAGCTCCTTTCTATTCATATCGCAATGCCTCAAGGGGGCTTAGATCCGCCGCTTTCCAAGCCGGATAAAAGCCAAAGAATACCCCGGTGAATACGGAAAAGGTTAACCCTAATAAGACTCCGCTTACCGAGGGAAGGGCCGGAAGCTGAAAATACCGTAAAACCGGCATGGACAGGAATCCCATGGCCACGCCAATAACCCCCCCTACTAAACTGATAATCACCGCTTCAATCAAAAACTGATTTAATATCTCCCGCTTCTTCGCTCCGATGGCTTTTAGGGTTCCAATTTCTTTGGTTCGCTCCTTCACCGTTACAAACATGACGTTCATAATTCCGATTCCGCTGACGATTAAAACGACTACCGCCACAGCCAGTAAAAGCATAGACATGGTTTTTGCCGATTCCTGGGCAGCAGCCAGTCGGCTTCCCGCATCCATGATGCGGAATTGTTCCGCTCCGCCTCCCCGGTGCGTTTCATTGAGAATATTGGTAATGTCTTCAATGGCGGACTGAACGGTTTCTAAGTCTGTAGCCTGGGCCATAATGGTCGGGTTTGCCCTGGTACCCAATAAATATCGTTCTCCAACGGAATAGGGTACAAAGGCCGCGTCATCATAACTGTTGCCTGAACCGGAATCCCCCACCCGGTTATAGATGCCGATAACCTCAAACTTCCGGTTGCTGATATTAATGCTTTGTCCCAATATCTCAGAAGGATTACCTTCTGTCAGTGTGTTTGCCAGCTCCGCCCCGATGACAACACACCGATTTTTTTTCGTTTCATCCTCTTCTTCAATAACTTTGCCCACCTGGGCCGTTAGGTTATTGCTTTCCTGAAACTCCGGTTGGATGGCAATAAATCCACTGCTGACAGAAATACCGTTATAATTGATATCTCCGTTGCCTCTCAACAGGGGAAAAGCCTGGGCAATATTTTCACTCTCCAGAAACAACTGCGCATCCTGCTTTGTTAACGGGTCTGCCACCCGCCCCCGCATGGCAGGCATCACCATAATGCTTCCTACATTTAACTTGGAGTATTGTTCATTTACCTGGGCCTCTCCACCCTTGCCGATGGCTACCACCAGAAAGATGGTGGCCGTGCCCACAATAACCCCCAGAGTGGTTAAAAAGGTTCGCATTTTATTTTGAGTGATATTCGTTAAAACCAGTTTGAGTAATTGTTTTAACTTCAAAATATCACCTGCTTCTCTGAATAAAGACTTCATTGGAGGTCGACGCCGGCATCCCGGACTGAGTGGACGTTCTGCCGGAACTGGTTGTTGTCTTAGGAGTAACCGCCCTTGGATAGACCACCGTCTCGTTTACCCTAAGACCCTCCAAGATTTCTACACTGGTGCCGTCGGTGAATCCGGCTTTTACCTGCCTCTGCACCTGTTGGCCCTTTCCATCAAGCACTGTGACAACCTGCTTGCCATTGACCATTTTCACCGCCTTGTAAGGTACTGTTAAACAATCCTTCACCTCTTTAAGAACAAAGGAAACGGAAGCGGTCATCCCATCCTTCAGCTCCGGCCCCGGATCATCAATATCAATCTCTACGGAGTAATTTACCAGCCCGCTGGAGTCTTCTGCAGCCAAAGCATTTACTTTGCTCACCTTGCCGGTAAATTTTTTGTCCGGTATCGCCTCTACCGTTACATAAACTTTTTGCCCTACTTTAATTTGTCCGATATCATACTCAATGACCTTTGTGGTGGCTTTAACAGCATTGTTTTCATGGATGGTTGCAAAGTCATCTTCATCGATTAGACTTTCCCCGGCTTTATTGGCTAACCCCAGGATAACGCCGGAAACCGGGGCATATAAAATGGTATCCTCTAAATCTTCTTTGGCCATATCAACCTGTAACTGATCCTGGCTAATTCCCTTGCTTTTATCCAATTCATACTTCTTTAACAGGTTTTTATATTCCACTTCCTTATTTTCTAATTCCAGCTTCTTCATTTTGAGCTCATTGGCTGAATAGGCCTCGGAGATGGTTTCCATTTCTTTGTACTCATCCCGCAGCTTTTCCAATTCCGTTTCGGTACTTTTAATGGATAACTCACGGTCCAATAAACTGGTGGTATCCTGATCCTGAGCATCCTGCAGTTTGGCTAAAGCCAGTTGGTACTGATCCTGGTAGTCTCGGTCATCCAATCTGGCAATAATATCCCCCTTTTTCACCGTATCGCCTTCGGACACCAATATTTCTGCAATGGTACCCCGAACGCCAAATCGTAGGGTAACTTTAGAAAATTCTATGTTTCCATCGGAATCCAAGCCAATAACAATATCTTCTCTTTTCACCTGGGCTTCTTCATATTGGACTTGCGCAATGGCATCCTTATTCTGCTTTTGAAACCAAAAGGCCGCTCCACCGACTAAAATAACAGCCAGCAGCAAAACCATTCCCAGGCGCCTTTTGGTCTTAAATCCAGTAAATGCCTTTAATCCCCAGTCTTTAATGATTTTCATAGATCTTACCATCCCGTATATAAACTATTTTGTCCACCTGCTCCGCCACTTCGGTATCGTGGGTAATAATCAGGATTGTATTTCCCTGCGCATTAAGTTCTTTAAAAATTCTCATGGCATCCTCACTGGATTTACTGTCCAAATTTCCGGTGGGTTCATCGGCTAATAACAATTGGGGATTGCCAATAATGGCCCTGGCAATGGCTACCCTTTGCTGCTGTCCACCGGATAACTCATTGGGGCGGTGATGAAGTCTGGCTTCCAGCCCTAACAGCGTTAGTTTCTCCCGGGCCAGCCCTAGAGCCTCTTCTTCCTTGACCCCCCGGTAGAGCAACGGCAGCATAACGTTTTGAACGGCGGTTAATCGGGGCAATAGATTGAACTTCTGAAAGATAAAACCGATTTTTATATTGCGAATTTCAGCCAGCTCGTTTTCCGAAGCCTTCAATACATCCAAGCCATCTAAGGAGTACTGTCCGGAACTGGGTAGATCCAAACACCCCAGGATGTTCATTAAAGTGGATTTCCCTGAACCGGAGGGGCCTAAAATGGCCATGAAATCTCCTTTAAACACCTGTAGGCTTACATCATCCAGCACTTTCAGTTCTTCAGAACCGTTTTGATAAATTTTAACCAATTGTTGAGCGTCTATAACACATTTTGCAGCATGTTCCATGTTATCGGTTACCACCCATACCCGGCGGGGGACCACCCATGCCGCCCATGCCTCCCGGCCCATTTGCGCCGCCACCGGCTCCATTACTGCCTGTGCCTTGCCGGTTGCCGGTTTGTCCACCGCCTCCGGTTACCTGAACAAAGGAAATAGCGCCATCCTGTTCCCAGATCCTTAAAATGGCATCCTTCTTAACGCCGGTTAAGCCTACGTCGCTGACCTCAGCGCTCCCCCTTTGCATGGTTACGATGGGAACTCCTACCGGTATAATAAAGGTCTTGGTCTCTTCCGTAAAATTCATGGCAAAGCCTCGATTGCCGGCCCGCTGATTGGGTTGACTGCTTTCTTCCGTTTGAGGCTGCTTGGTTGCTTCTTCCTTTGGCGCTTCTTCATTTTGAGGAGCTTGAGCTATGTATACCGTTACTTCATTGCCAATAATTTCTTTTACCTTGCCCATTAGGGTTGGCCTTCCCTCGGGCATCGTTATTTTTTCACTCCCATCCGCTGTACTGCTATTCTCTTGCGGCGTCTTTTGGGCTGTCTCTGCGGTATTGCTGCAGCCAACAACAAGGGTTGAAATAAAAATAAACAGCAACACCCGGATTAAATTAGGAAACTTCATGCTTTCACCTCATTGAAATTTCTTTGCCAAATGGGGTATGGAGATGGGTCCCTACTCTTTTGTTTTAACTGTTTACCTAGAAAAATGTATAATAAAAATACGGAAAAATTATCAAGAGATTATGGGAAATTGTGAAAAGCACTTTCAAAACGAAAATAGCACCATAGCACCCTATTCACAACCATGCGGCACACAACGCTGCCACTGCGGTAGAGGGTGATTATGCCGCCCAAGCTGCCGCGCGTGCTGCCGGACACGCAGCCGCCACAGTGCATGTTGAAACACATGCATTTAGGTTTAGTGTTTTATGGGCTTACAGCATTTGTTTACGCTTCAGACTCCAACGAGACAAATGATCGTATAAAAAAGAATTGAAATGGTTCTATGACCGCCTCATTTATTGGGAAGCCAATATTGACAAGTTAGACACAAGATGGGCATCGTTTTTAATGAGAGATGACCTTCCAAATAAAGAGTTGCTATTAAGATAAAAGGCAGAGTTGAAGCAAAAAAAATATAATCTGGGAGATTGCAGCGTAGCCTTCGAGCAGGAAAATTAAGGTCGAAAAACAAAAAGCGCTAGCCGAGGGATTACCCTGACTGGCGCTTCAATGTCAATATAGAGGGAAGATTTTTTACCTCGTGGAGCAAAATTGAGAAAAATGATACTTTGATACTTCGGGAGGTCGTGGGGTGAGCCCGAAAATCCCTATATTTACACGACCTACGATATAAATCTGTTTGGCTTCACCCGCAAGCCGATTAGTTTCTTTACATCGTGCAGAATGTCTGCCTTCGTAACATTGACCATCATCCATTTGCCGCCAAGAGAAAATTCCGTTTGTTGATAGAGATTTTGGGTGTATTGGCTGCACAACGGTATCAACAAATCGGCTTCGGCCATTTCTTTTGCTCCAATGACCACCAGCGCGATAAAATAGCCTTGCATTGGATAGAGCGTGCATAGCGATTTGCCGCCTTTGCGGTATTTGATATTCCAGCCCTTTTGTGCAGAGCACTTGCTATATGTGACGTTAGGCCGTATGTTATAGGCTTCTTGTAGGTATAAATTTAGTTCATGCCATAAGTCATTGCCTATAAACTCACTGATATTATCGTATGAGGGCTTATGATTGGCGTCGTATCGTTCGCTCCATTTCATGCCATTTCCTCCAATAGCAAACTATTTGATTGCGTTAATTATCTGAAATTTGCATGGGAATAGGAATTATCCATAGAGTATTATACCATGTATAATGATTAGGCGCAGACACAAGAAAGCCACCTGTCTTGGTGGCTTTTCTTGTGTCAAAGTTTGTTCTTTTTTGAAACAATAGTAGGAAAAACTTTGCGGATTTATCCGACATTTCCTGCAATCTGCCCGATAAATTGGAATTTAGATTTCATTTTTCATTTTTATTCTTATCCATTCAATCAAAAGAGAAACAAGGAAGCAAATAACATAGGAAATCACGAAATACAGTAGTGTCTGTTCTAACATAGGAGGATATGTATCGTTATAGCGTTCAGAAAAAAGAATTCGAGGTAAAACAATACCACCAATCGTTACACCTATACTAACTCCTAGTGCGGATTTTAAAGCCTTTTTAACCATAAGATTTTACCTCTTCAAATTCCCGTTTGTCTTTGTCATTAGCGATCTTTTCCACCGTAATACCATACTTCTTCACATAAAAAAAGACATTAAATTCCCTTGGTGGGAAGTATGTCTTTCTGGAGCGGGTGATGGGAATCGAACCCACGTACCCGGCTTGGAAGGCCGGTGCTCTACCATTGAGCTACACCCGCTTGGTATCAAATCAATTTGTGAACGAGTATTATTATATCAAACTCATCAAAAAAGTCAACAGCAATCTTTTATGTCCAAGGCAGCAAAATTCCTTTGCTGCTAAGGGAAAAAATAATCCACTAAATAAATTTGACCTTGAATCTTTTCCCCCTCGATCTCCAGCACCCCCACCGATGCCCTTTCTTCCCCCCGGGGATAGGCCGGACTGCCGGGATTCATCAGGATAATTCCGTCCTCGCACCGGTATTCGGCCACATGGGTGTGGCCATAAATGGCCACACTGGCGCCCAATATTTTAGCCCGCTGCAAAATGGCGTCGGCATCCCGTTTCACCCCGTAACGATGGCCATGGGTCATAAAAATTTTGTGGCCCTCCACCTCCAACAATTCATCGTAGGGACCCTCACCTGGAAAATCGCAGTTTCCGATGACACCCCGGGCCGGTATTTCAAGCATATAGGCCAAATTATCACCATCCCGGTAATGATCGCCGGCATGCAAAATCAGGTCCACATGGCCCAGTTGTCCTATCACGTGCTGGACTGCGCCCAATCGCCCATGAGTATCGGAAACGACTAATATTCTCAAGGTTACCCCTCCCGGCTGAGACTAAGGTGCTTAAGGACTTCCACCGCCTTGCTTAAAGCCCGGCCCCTGTGGCTGATGGCGTTCTTCTGGTTCATATCTATTTCAGCAAAGGTCTGTTTATACTGGGAAATGTAAAACAGGGGATCGTAGCCGAAGCCCCCTTTGCCCTTTAATTCCTGTAGTATCCGCCCTTCACAGGAACCCTCCGCCGTATGAATCCGACCCCCGGGTTCGGCAATGGCGATCACACATTTAAAACGAGCCGTGCGTTTTTCTGGGGGGACCCCTTCCAGCAATTTTAAAAGCTTTCGGTTATTGGCCGCATCATCCGTGGGCTCTCCTGCAAATCGTGCCGAATAAACACCGGGGGCACCCTTCAGGGCGTCCACCTCCAGACCGGAGTCGTCCGCCAGGGACATTTGTCCGGTAAATTCAGCCGCCGCTCTCGCCTTTTTAACGGCATTGGCCATAAAGGTATCTCCGTCTTCTTCCACTTCTACAAAACCAGGGTACTCTCCAATGGGAACCACCTGGAACCCCAGAGGCTGAAGCATAGCCGCCAGTTCCTCCACTTTGCCCCGGTTATTGGTTGCCAAAACCAACTTCAATCCTTACACCTGCCCTATCCTAGAAGTTATTTCCTGACCCAGCACCTGCTTTTGCAGATAAATTAGTTCCTCGATGCCGGCGGTGGCCAGATCCAGCAGCAGGTTCATATCCTCCCTGGAAAAGGTGGCTTCCTCACCGGTTCCCTGAAGTTCCACAAAACGTCCGGAACCGGTCATCACTACATTCATGTCTACTTCTGCCGCTGAATCCTCGGTGTAACAGAGATCCAGCACCGGCATTCCATCAACCATGCCCACACTGGTGGCAGCGATGAAATCTCGAACAGGTATTTTTTCTAGCATACCTTGATCCACCAGTTTATTCAAGGCCAAAATCATGGCCACGTAGGCTCCGGTAATGGAGGCTGTGCGGGTTCCCCCATCCGCCTGGATCACATCGCAATCCAGGGTCAGCATCCGCTCACCCAATTGTTCCAAATCAACCACCGAGCGCAGAGCACGACCGATTAAGCGCTGAATTTCCATGGTACGGCCACCCAGTTTGCCTTTGGCCGATTCACGGACCGTACGTGTGCCCGTAGCCCTGGGCAGCATGGCATATTCCGCCGTTACCCAACCCTTTCCCGCACCCCTTAAGAAAGGAGGCACCTTCTCCTCAATGGTAGCGGTACAAATCACCCTGGTATCTCCAATCTCAATCAGTACCGAACCCTCGGCATATTTGTTATAGTGGGTTGTCATTTGGACAGGCCGGATCTGCCCGGAGTTTCTTCCGTCAACTCTTTTCATGAATAACCTCCTTATGATATTCCTTTGGAACGATTGCGGGCACGTCGCATAAGCTGGAATTGATCCGGGGGGGTTAACGGGCTGCCTCCCTCCACCGGTCCCACCAGACCCACCATGACATACAGCTCCTGGATGGGGTCCCACTTGAATTCCTTTACCAGCCGGAAATTTTTAACCTCACTGGTTCTTTTAACATGAAGCCGGGGTCCCGTACAGGGATAGGCAAATTCCCCAACCTTAATATGCGTCTCGTCATTGTAGTAAATACAAATATCTTTATCAATAATTTCCTGAACTCTTTCCTCCAAGGCTTTTAAGTCAATTTGGGGCTGCTCGTCAAACTCCAGGACAAAGCCGTGTTTTATATCGCTATGAACCTTTGGCTTTTTCATGCCAAACTCCCTGGTCAACACCAGACTGGTAATATCCTCGGCCGTATGAGCCATTTTCCGGTAGATCAGCGACTCATAGACAATATCCGCGATCTCCTGGGGTTCCGGACCAAAAATATTGGGACGGGTTACAATGACCTCCTCACCAATGCCAAGAAGGATTTGGGCATTCATCTTTAACATGGGGTAGAGCAGGTCAAAATGCTCCACAATCACCCGGCGGTCCTTTCTAATGGCTTCCTGAACCGCCTCCACAATGGTCCAGGGCTGGGTAAAAGCCATTTCAAAGCGCATATCCAGATGATAGGTCCGGCTGCGGAAGTGCTTGCGGTCGAAATCGTCCAGCAGGGGCAGCGGGCGCACATTAATGCCATCGTCGTCATTGGTCAGTTCCAATCCTGGAAACATGCCGCGGATTAACAGGGATTTACCCGCCCCGGCATCCCCGATAAAACCAATCAAATGATCATCCGGGCTCAAGTAGCGGTGAGCCAGACTGCCTCCCAAAGCCAACAGGCGGTATCTCCCCCTGGGGGCAAAGTAAACCGCATGCATTAAATATTCATGAATGATTGAAACCGGCATCTGCTTCCCCCCTACAGTTGGATAGTGGCCCCTTCCCGGGCCACTTCAACGGCTTGCCCAAAGCCCGCCTCGGCCTGTTGCTGAAGCTCACTTAAGGAATATTCCGGATAAAAGTGGGTAATCATTAATGTCTTTGCACCGGCCCTTTGAGCCAGTTGCCCGGCCTGCCGGGCGGTCAGGTGATTTTCCTTTAAATAATCCGCATCCTTATCCTGTCCGCTGGCCTCGCAAAGAAACAAATCCGCCCCTTGCGCCAAATGGATTAATTCCGGATTATAAGCGGTATCGCCGGAATAAACCAGTTTCTTTTTGCCTTCAATGGACATGCTGAAAACCGGCAGATTGTGCTTGCCGGGAACAAATACCACCTTAAAACCGGCAATCTCTGCCGTCCCGGGTTCCGGTAGATCTTCAATGATCTGGACCACAAAGGCCTTGTTGAAGCCTTTGATTCTGTCAAAATCCTCCGCCGGGCCGGTGGGCAGATACAGGGGAATCCGTCGCTGCATCCTGCCTTCCCGGTTGGCCGCCTCAATGGCGTGACGCAGGCTGTATATATCCATAATGTGGTCCGGGTGAAGGTGACTGAGAATCACGGCGTCCAGTTCCTCCAGGTCAATATGCTGCAGCAGCCTGGCCAAAATACCGTTCCCGGCTTCAATTAAAAGATTTCGTCCTGCTTCCTGCAGCAGATAGCCGGAACAAGCTCCGCTGACCCTGGGATAGGGCGCCCAGCAGCCCAAAACAGTTAATTTTATTGGTATCACCTCCATTAGCCAGCGGCCCTGTGTCAGCCTTCAGCTTTCATAATGTCTCACTAAAATGTTACCGGGCATAGGCGCAGCAACCGATAGCTCCATTGTGCTGAGGATGCCGGGGTACAATCACGGGGACCTTCATTTCCTCTTCAATCATCCGCACAAGTGCTCGGTTATGGGCAACCCCGCCTGTAAAAACAATGGTATCCGTCAGCAGTTTGGTTAGCATGGGTTTGATTCGTTTAAAAATCGTATAATTCACTCCCGCCGCCAGGGCGGAAACCGGGTGCCCTTCCACCACCTTGCCAATCAGCTCGGTCTCGCCAAAAATAGCACAGGTAGAATTTAAATCCACGGGATTTTGATAGTGGCGGGACAGTTCTTCCATATTAATATTCAGCACCACCGCCATATTCTCCAAATAGCGCCCGGTGCTGGCAGCGCACTTGTCGTTGGTTTGAAAATCCATCATTTTTCCCCGGGAAACCAGCACCACCTTACTGTCCTGCCCTCCCAGGTCCAACAGAGTAAATTCTTCCAGTCCGGTCTGATGGATGGCTCCCAGAACATGAGCCTTAATTTCAGGAATAATCTCCGCCCCTTTAAGGTGCAGGGTCTGCCGGCCATAACCGGTAGCCACAATTTTTTCCGGCTCACCCAGCCCTAGGGCAGCAAAGTCAACTTCCAACTGTCCTTGGCCGCCCTGACCATGTTGGCGATAAAAAGATACCGTGTCAAACCGGTGCAGGATCAGATTTCCGTCCTCCGACATCAGGGCAATTTTAACATTGCGGCTGCCCAGGTCAATTCCACAGAGCATGATGATTGATCACCTCAATATATCTAAAAAAGCATCCAGACGCATCTTTGTACGGGCGTCCAGTTTATTGGGTTTATCCCCTTCCAGGGTCAGGATGGGATATTTTAACTTCTTGCGCACAATCAGGTCTTCAATTTGACGGTAGCAAAAACTCTGAGCGTAATGAATAATACCATGCACTTGCCTTTGCTTCAACTCCTGCTCAATATCCTCAAGACGATAAAAGATCCCGTAAGGGTAACTGTACCTTCGGTACTGCTCCACCAAGTCCTCCATTTGAAAAGGCATGGTAAATTGCCTCTGGGTTTCGTTGAAGACCACCCTGGCCCCCCGTTCCTCCAAATAATCATACAGGTCGTCCATGATCGGTGGAACACCGATATAAGCCAGACGAAGGGGCGTTTTAAGGGATTCTCTGCCCGGCAGTTGCGCCAGAAAGTCATCCACCTTTTTTTCAAATTGTTCAGGATTTCCTTCAAAATCGCTGCAGGAAACCTGAAACAAGTGATTGTCCCACCCACGGACCCGGTCTTCTTGCCAGGTCAGGCGATCCAGCTCATGTACTTTCCGCCGGACCCGGTCCAGCCTGGCTTTGGCCCGGTAAACCTCTTCCCAGGTAGTCCCCAGGGCGGTCATCAGTTTTTCCATCTGTAACCGCAGCAGATCATAATCCCGGTCAAAGGGAAAGGCAAAGGGGATCACCCGGACTCCCGCCATCTCCAGGGTTTCCATCAGAGCGTGGGTATTGCTGCAGTCTCCCTGGGTCACCGCGATGATGGTTTTTATATCGTCACTCTGCAGGGTAATGGTGTACAATCCCTTGATCCAGGCGCAGAGATTCCTGGGATAGCCGGCTATCTCCGCCTCTTCCACCAATCCCTGAGGATTGGCATGGGTAATAAACACATTATTTAAATCCACGGGAACCGCTCCGGCCGCGTAAACAACCTCCACCGGAATGGTTGTGGTCATACCAACCTTTTGCATAACTTTTTTAAATAACCCCCTTGACTTTCAATAGAGCCAGGGTGCGGCTCATTTCATTGAAGGTGATCATGAGGCCCTCGTCCACACCCATGCCGGGTTTGGCCAGCATTTGGTCGGGCTGGGTGGCAATACCCACATGCACGCAGACCCGGGCCGAGCGGTCGGTTTCATTACAGGTGCCGCCCAAGTAAGCGCCGGTACCCCTTGATCTGGCGTATAAAACCGCTTCAATGGTGTTGTTGATGCCCCCCAGGTCCGGGGTTTTAATCTGTACCATATCCCCTGCCTTCGCGTCTACAAACTCCCGAATATCCTCCAGGGTGTTGCACCATTCATCCGCCACCACAGCCACCGCAATCCCTCTCTTTTCCAGCAGCCGGCACAGTCCGGCCAGAGCCTCAATCTGGGCAGGTTTGTTGCCCCGGTCCATGGGCCCCTCAATGCGAAGCTTCAGGGGAGCGGCCGCCTTCTCCAGACGACCCAGATAGTCTGCCATTTGTTCCAGGTCTTCATCAAAGGCCTGGCCGATGGTGCCGTACACATCAATATGCAAAACCGGCCGGTAATCCGCTCCTCCCAACTGCCCGGCCCGGTTCTTCAGCCAGCTTACATACTCCAACAGTTTCTCCCCGCGGCACCCCAATTTTTCCCTTACATTGTTAATTAAACCGTGGGGCAGCACATCCGCCCCTTTTATAATGGCCTTATCCGCATTGGAGTAGCGGTCATCCCCGGTCTGACAGAAGAGAGGAACCGGCCGGTTTACCAGCGGGCAGTGATACTCCCTGGCCACGATTTCCGCCATGGTGCAGCCCGCAGACCGGGCCGCCGCATCCAGCAGCGCCTGGGTAATGCCGTAGCGCAAGGCCGTATGAAAAAAGCTGCCGTCGGCATGGCGCAGCTTGTCAAACTCCTCCGCCAACCGTCGAAAACCGCTGACCGTACGCCCAATTAATCTGGGAAAAACCTCTTCTTCCAAAACCGGGATAAAATCTGCCGCCAGAAACAGCGGGTCCCGTCCCCCGGCCCCGGAATACTGCACGGCGGCACAGTCCCCGTAGGCTACCGCACCGTTATCCAACAACAGCATAACCGAGATGGACTCTCCTCTCTGCCTTACAGCGGAGAAACCGGCCGTGGCCGGTTCACCCAAAAGTGCAAAACCGTCCCGCTCCCGGCCCAGTTTAATGGCCTTCTGATCATCAAAGTAAAAGCCGGTTAATCCCGGCGAAACAACCGCACCTATAATTTTCAAAAGCCAAACCTCCCGGATATTTCCGCTCAATTAGCGGGGTTTTCCTACCAGCATACCCTTTCCAATGGCATAAATATCATCCACAACCATCTGAAAACTGGGGTCCCTGCCTTCCGTTTTTCCCCTTTGAACAATTTTTTCCCGGTGGATCTCTTTAATCTCTTCTCCGAAGGGCAGGTTTCCAAAATCCAATAACCTTACGGCCCCCTGATGGTCTCTGGCGGGCAGCAGACGTCCGGCATTAAACCGGCTGGGTGCAAAGGGAACATCAATGGTTCCGGCCTGGAAGGCCCGGATGATGCCCTGGGCAACATCCCCCTCACCAAACTCTAAAATCTTTTCCAAAATGGCCCTGGTCTCCGCCTTAATCAGATCTTTTTCTTCCATCAGTTCCTTGGATTCCACCAAAGGCTGGTCCTTAAGCATATTGAGCACCTGTTTGGTGGTGCGAATTCCCGCGGCATTGGCTTCTTTGGTGGGAATACCCAAGGCCTCGTGGGGGGTCTTAACAATGACTTTGGTGGCTTTGGCCAGAACCGCCGTGGCCGCGCCCCAGCCGATGACCCCAAAGGCCTTGCTTTCATCCTGAGGGAACCCGCCCATCCATTGATGAAAGACCGTTGTAATCACCGCATTATTGTATCCGAAACGGCTCAGATATTCTCCGGCCAGTTCTTCTAACGAACGCACCGCCGCCACATCCTGAAGCAGGTTGCCGCACTGACCGTAACCAAGGGTTAGGCTTTTTACTCCTTGCTCTGCGGCCAGCAGGGCCTCGACAATGGCAATGCTGTGTGAAATGCACGGCGGCACCAGCGTTCCGGTCAGGGGGCCAAAGGGTTCCCGGTTAATGGAAACACCCTGTTCCTCATAATATCCCACCAGACGATCCACATATTGCCAGTCTCGAATGGAGCGCTCCAAAGGAACCTCCTTGGCATAAGGAATATTGTAGGATATGCCGCCGCCTTCATAGGCCGTAAAACCACCGGCCAGGGTAATTTCAGCCAACAGTCTGGCGTCCGGGGTGCCATGACGTACCTGAAGGGGCAGTTTTACGGATTCCACCACTTGCCGGCAAGCCGTCACCCCGTGATTTACCGCCGGAAAACCGTTTAACATCGAGCGTCCCACGGACCGGCTTTCTTCGATCCCAACCTGCGCTTCGTTGTAACGGTTTTGCCGGGTGTAGCTGTCAATGGTGGTGGGAAGCAGGTCGGCTTCCCCCTGATCCGCCAAATACTGCAGCAGCTCGCTATGCTCATGCACCAGAGCCACCCCTGCCCTGGGCTGAGCCAAGGTGATCCGCTCCTTCTTGGCTTCCTCCATCTTTTCCGCAAAGCGGCGCTGGGCCGGTATCCGGGATTGATACTGAATGGCCTCGGCCAAATCAACCTCTTGCCCCGTGGGCCAGGCTTTCAATACCTCCCTGCGGATTTCCAAAAACTGATTCCAATCAAGTTTTTTATTGGCCAATGACAAGTGATTCAACTCCTTTTTGCTTCATCACTGACTTCTACTAAATACTTCTTGACCATACGCAGGGCAGCCCCGGGCTTTATTTCCGCCAAAAGCCCGGCAGCCGCCAAAATATATTTTTTATCCAGCATCATCTTTGGCCCTTGCGGGCGCAAAAAGGTAGGCTGTTCCGGTTTAAAAAAGGCTCCCTTTAAAATCGCTCCCGGTGCGGGATGATTTACAATCACCCCACCGGTGCCAACCAGGTAGGGTACCTGGGTTAAATCTTTGCCATGCTGAACATTGACTGCTCCCATGGGTGTCCATAAGGTCTCCAGGGTTCCGGCATGTCTTTCCACGGCCAGTTCGGTAGCCAGCCGGGCCATGGCTGTATCCATTTGCCACTGTTCATCGCCGGATGGCAGCGCATCGGTATGCTGATGAACAAATTCTATGTAGGAAAGAATTTTTTCTTCCGGGAAACCCGTATAACCTGCCAGTCTGCGCAGTCCGACGGATTCCAGCAGGGAGCGGGCGCTGACCCGCATGCCCAAATCCCCCTCTACCGTGCGCTTGGCATAAGGCTCCGGCAATCCTTTATAAGTAACACCGGACTTGCTTGGCAGTCCCTCGGACATGGAATAAACATCGGTGGTGGCTCCGCCGATATCCACCATCACCAGATCCCCCCAGCCCGGTTCATCATCCGTCCCCCGGGCCAACAGTTGGGCAGCATTGAGTACCGCCGCCGGAGTGGGCATTAACACACCCTGGATATAACTTTCAGCCCTTCGCCAACCCTTGGCCTCCACAATTTTTTCCAAAAAAGTACCCCGAATAGCCGTTCTAGCGGGCTGCACATTGAGCCGGTTCAGTTCCGGAAGCACATTTTCCGTAATCACCGCATCCTTCCCCGCCTGCAGCAAAATTTCCCGGGCTTCTTCCGCAGCCGATTTATTCCCGGCCACAATGACGGTCTTGCCTCCTTTGGTCTGGGCCAGCATACGGGCGTTGTGCAGGATGGTTTCCTTGTTGCCGCCGTCGGTCCCTCCGGCTAAAAGAATAATATCCGGACCGGCATGGTCGATTTGCTCGGTCTCTGCCCGGGTGAGTTGGTGGGCAAAAACGCCTAAAACTCTGGCCCCGGCCCCCAAAGCAGCCTGCCGGGCCGCCTCCACCGTCAGTTCCTTTACCAGTCCAACGGCCACCATGCGCAAACCACCGGCAGCACTGCTGCAGGCCAAACGATGCTGAAATTCCGGAAGTTTTCCCCCGAAGCAGGGCTTTATCTCCTCCAAAGCTTGCTGTAAACCCTCCAGGATATTGCTTTCCACAGTGGTCACGCCTTTGGCGGTGGCTAAAATTTCCTCCGCCTCCACATCCACCGCCGTAACCTTCGTATAGGTACTGCCAAAATCAATGAGCAGGGCCAGTTCCATACCGGTTCCCCCTAGCATTTTTGGGTAAAACCAAAATCCCTTAAAATATCGTCGATGGCCTCCTGGGGCATGGTTCCGGGAGGATAGGCCCGGTCAAAACCCATGTTGACGAACTTTTTCTCCACTTCGCTCCATTCCTGTTTCCCCACCACCAGATTGCCACCCACATACAATTTAATATGGCCAATGCCCGCCTCCACGGCTTTCCCCCGCAGCCCCCGGCAGTCGATTTCCCCATGACCGTACAGGGAGGATACCAGGATGGCATCGGCGTCGGTTTCCAGAGCCGCATTGATAAACTCCTCCTGGGAGGCCATGACTCCGATATTGATCACCTTAAAACCCGCCTCCGTCAGGGCGTATTCCAGAATACGGTTGCCCACCGCATGAACATCCGCACCAATTACTCCCAAAACCAGCGTTAGCTGCCTATCATTTTCCGCCAAAGGGCAAACCCCCTATTGTCATTGGTTTATAACATCACAGGATTTTCATTAGTTTCTCCTATTTTGGAAATTCTTCCTCCTTTTAAGCTGGAATTTATTCGACTTTTTTATACACGATCCTTTCTGTATACAAAACAAGGGGGTGATGCAAAAAGAGTCCAGAAAGTTTTTTTGCCTAGCCCCTTTTAAAAAATATAGAACACGGATTTTACAGACTTCCACGGATTTTCACGGGCTTTTAATTTATTTAAAATCCGCGCAAATCCGTATGATCGTTCAATCCGTGTTCTATTCTTATTAACCGGTTGTTCGTTGTGTTATCTGACTGTTCTTTGGTACGCTTTTAATTTAGGTGATACATTCCATGTTTTTATTTTCCACTAAAATAGGCGCTGATTCCTTTGGTAATGGCCTCTGCCGTCCGCTGCTGGAAATCATCGCTTCCCAGCAAAGCTTCTTCTTCACTGTTGGATAGAAAAGCCGTTTCAACTAAAATGCTGGGCATTACACTGGTGCGCAAAACAGCGAAATTGGCCTGCAGGACACCGATATTCCGGCGCCCCAGGGCTGCCGTCAGTTCCTTCTGAACATCATCCGCTAAACGCTTACGGTCGTTGTACTGCTCGTATAAGGCCGTATTGGACGTGGGCGCATAAAAATAAGTGGATGTCCCTGCGGTGGCCGGGTTGGTGCTGGCATTGCTGTGGATACTTACAAAGATATCCGCACTCTGTTCATTGGCCATCCGGGTACGCTCATAAAGATCAACAAAGATATCATTGGAACGGCTGAAAACCACATTGGCTCCTTGCTGCTTTAAAAGTTCCGCCACTTTCAACGTAATTTTCAGGTTCACATCCTTTTCCCTCAGTCCGCTGGCTCCCGAAGCCCCGGGATCAGAACCCCCGTGTCCGGCATCCAGGAACACGGTTTTGCCCTGAAGTCCGTCACTGTAGGAGATCTTACTGATATCCAGCGTTAAAGTTTGCTTATCCGCAGATAAACTGACTTTGACTTTGGCCCCCTGCTTAAGGTCCAGCACCAGCCGGGCAATATAAGGATCCTGGCTGAAAACACCGGTACGGACTTTATCCACCAGCGCCGTACTTTCCTTCAGGGTTTCCGGAATTTGATCCCAATGGACATCCTTTAAATTAACCACATAGCGGAAGGGATTGGATAACGTAAAGGTGTTATATTCAAGTTGATGATCACTGGTGATGTTGATATAAGTGTGGTCATCTTTTTCCGAGACCTGAACCGCCACTACTTTGGCCTCCGGTACGTATTCCGCCGTTCCCGGGGTGTCGTTCTGGCCGGGCCGGGTTTCCGACTCCGTAGGCAGCCAGCCATTTTGTTCACTGGAGGGGGGTTGGGCCGGTTCAGGTTGATTCACTGTGGAAACCATCCAGCCGGCCACCCAGGCTGTGGAACCATTGTTTTGCCGAACCTGGACCCAGTCCCCGGAGCGGCTGACAACCGGCAGACTTACACCCCTGCTGACCTGGCCGGCTACGCTGTGCTGGGTTCCGGGCCCGCTTCTTAAATTTAAGTTGTCAACATTGACCACCGCCAACTGACCTCCCCCCGCTGCCGTTTCAGAGGCCGCCGGAGTCGTGGTAGTGGGAGTGGTGATCAGCCAACTGGCAACCCATCCGGTGGTATTTCCGGACTGTATCTTGCGCCAATCCCCACTTTGCTCAAGAATGGTCAAGGAAGTTCCTTGTTTCAAGGTACCCACCAGCCCGTAGCCGGTTCCGGGACCGCTGCGTACGTTCAAAAGCCCGGTATTCACCACAGCTACCGTTTTACCTGCGGTACCAACCGCTCCCCTGGAGGGAGTGGTTACTTCCTGTACTTTAACCAACCAACCAGCCACCCAGGCAGTCTTGCCGGCCACCTGGACTTGATACCAGTCACCACTTTTGCTTAGGACAGCCAACTGCTCTCCTTTGTTGACCTGTCCCACCAAGCCATTTTGGGTGCCCGGGCCGCTTCTCAGGTTAAGCTTGTCCACACTGGCCGTAGCTACTTGAGCCGCTTCGGCCTGTTTACCATCCATCATCGGATTTACTAATAAGCCCAGGCCAAGCCCTACCAGAATGGCATAACGAACGACCCGGTTACCAAAAAAATCTGATAACATCTCGACCTTCCTTTCAGAAAATTACATACTCAGAAAAACTTCTACTTATTTTGACGTAACATTTTGGCCTTTTGTTACAGGGAGAAGGTTAAATTATGGAAAAAACCTTGGCATTTGTCGTATTTTACAAAAATTACCTGCCTCCTTTTTGCTAAATATTCTATTTAGCAGCATAAGAACTTTTCACTGGGTAAATATAAAAATTGTGCACGCATTCGTCACATGTTCATAAAAGAAAGTCAGGTTTAGGCCAAATTTTATACAAGGAATCCAGCAATCCGTGTTACTTTGCTACTTTCATCTTAATAAAAGATGGAGAGACTGCCTGCGGGAGGGAATTTATGACTTTTTATGGCCTTTTGCGAACATGGTTTTTTTTCACTGCACTCCTCTTTTTATGGGCAACACCCTGCGGGGCCTATTGCCCCACCAATGAGGACGTGGACCGCACCCTTACCCTGTCAGCACCCTTGATGCAGGGAGAAGATGTGATTCATTTACAAAAAGAATTACAAGCTCTTCATTATTACAACGGGCCTATCAGCGGTTTTTATGGCGCCCAAACCCATGCTGCCGTAATACGTTTCCAACAGGAACATCAATTAAAGGCGGACGGTGTGGTTGACTGGAAAACCTGGCATACTTTGGCCTTGCAAATTGAGGCCCCTGTAACCAAATCGGAAAAGGTTCCTCCACCCACCGGCGAGATAGCGATTATTATTGATACCACCAAAAGAAAACTCACGGTCCTATCGGACGGTAAACCCTACAAACAATTCAACGTTGCCTGTGGTAAGCCTTCCACCCCCTCACCGGTAGGAAGCTGGCGGGTGTATAATAAAGCCCGGAACTGGGGAACCGGTTTTGGCACCCGGTGGATCGGCTTAAATGTACCCTGGGGGTCCTACGGTATTCACGGCACCAATAAGCCCTTTTCTATCGGAAGCTACGCCAGCCATGGCTGTATCCGCATGCATAACTCCAGTGTGGAAGAGCTCTATCCCTGGGTATCCGAAGGAACTCCCGTCTACATTATCGGCAATCCCACCGGAGTTCCCGGTCGAAGCCTGCCCAAGCTGGTCCGGGGCGACAGGGGATCTGAGGTATATGAGGTGCAGCGAACCCTGAAAAGGCTGGGTTATTATCAAGCCGAACTGGACGGCATTTTTGGCGGCGGGCTGGAAACAGCCACTAAGAAGTTTCGCCAGGCCAACGGGTTACCTCCGGATAACTGCGTTGATGCGAATATGTACAGGGCCATGGGATTGTAGCCTAACGGGTATTCCTTTGGGGTCTAGCTGTTAGCCTTATTCTGTTTTCCTTATGGGTCCTGTTGCTAGACTTATCCTGTTTTTCTCTCAGGTCCTGTATATCTTTACAAGACACGCAAGCAGTACCCGTAAGTCTAACAACAGGACCCATGAGTATGACCCGCAAGGCGAGAGGCCGAACGACGTTAAACCCCGGTGCATTAATATGACGGAATGCACCGGGGTTTCTCCTGCCTACTTTTAAATTTTGCGCATTTTTTATAAGGCTTGCTGGGTCTCCTGTTGAAACCGGACCACTCTGGGACACCAGTTTAACTTTTGCAGCATCCGGTCATATTCTTCGGCGGTTACTTCGGACCAGTTTTTCTCCAGTAAGGCTAGAAAAACAGCTTCCATCACGTTGGTTCCAAAGGTACGGCCCTGAAATTCCGGTGTCGTAGTCACCAGGGAACCGGCTCCACGCTCCTTGAGCAGTTCAACATCGGCGGCGGTGGTGGTATTGGTAATAATCATCTGACCCGCTAACTTTTCAGGTAAATACTTGCGAATTAAGTGATAATCTCCGGCTACAACCTCCGCTCCAAGGTAATAACCGGCATATTTGTCTCCTTTGGACAATGGCTCCTCCTGTTGTACGCCGGTGGGATAAAACATATGGAAAGGAAGGCGTGATACCAGCGGCATTAATTTGGCTGCAATACTCTGAAGCCTTTCCAGGGAGTAAATAGGAATCCGCACTCCCAGCGAAAACATCAGGTCACCCAAAATCAATTGACAGCCTAATCGTTCCAGTGCCTCCGCCATACCAAACCGGTCCATGGCACTGGCCATTAATACCTTGCAGCCGTTCTTTAACATCCCCTGCTGAGCCAGATAATGGATTGTCTGTCTTTCCAAGGTATTTTTCAAACCACTGCCATCCACCACCGGAGTTTTTTGCACGGCCTTCATTAAACGCAGACCGTCCTGAATCACATACCGCTGACGACCTGCATAAAGATAAATGTCAATGCCTCCCAAGCCAATGGCGTCTATCGTTCCATCCAGTTCCTGCAATATTTTGACGGCTTTATTTATATCTCCGTCCGTACCCAAACGGCTGATTTCAAAGCGTTCTCCCAAAATTTCCACCTGAACCGAATGATCCCGTTTGGATGAACCAAGACTTACGCTGACAACTCTTTTCATTAAACCTTCCTCCCAGGAAAACCTTTCACCGCCAGTGTAACCAAATCCCGCAGAGTTCAATCCCTGTGAACACCGGACTATAAGGAACCACCATATTTTTTCAGCACCTCAGCAGCCTTATCCCCCATTTCTTCACGGGTTACCACGGTCACTAAAAAAGACTTCCCGCCGGCGGTGCCGTAATCATCCGCCGCCATGCCGCTGACCGAAGGGTCCGCAGCCATTAAAACCCTGGCGTCGTTATCAAGAAACCGGCTGGTATCGGCACTGAACAGGGTTAGCCCCGTTAGTGTCTCTGCGTCATTGATGGGATTGTTCCGCTCGGAATTGGTAGTTTGACCAAATTTGGAGATTCTGTCAATCCTCACCTCGCGAACGCCCATGGTTTTTAATTCCTTCACCGCAGACTCAGCCCGGGTGCTGGAAGGAAAATAAGCTAATATGGCCCGCTGGCCTTGAGGTAGCGTCAATATAAATCCCCCTCGAGAGTATTTTTATTTTATTATTTCCTGGTTTAAAAATCTTTTAACTATTTTTACATAAAAACTTTTAATTTCTCTGTTACTTTCTTCTAAATTATTTCGTCTTAAAATTATAGGGGGATGTTTTTCTTAAACTCTTCCTAAGTATGAAGGAGTTCGGCATGATATTAAAAAAGGGGGTTTTTATTTCGTTGATTAAGAAGAAAATTATTACCACATTGTCTGTTTGTCTGCTACTGACCTTGCTCACTTCCACAGCCTTTGCCGGGGAGATGCAGGAATCTCTTTTAAAGGGATTATCCCAACCCGGTGAAAACTTGACCCGTGCAGAATACGTATCCATGCTGGTGCAGGCTGCGGAGATACCGGTTCCCAGCGGCACGGTGACTCTTCCCCAGGATATGCCTGCAGATGCTCAATATGCGGATGCGTTAAAGGCCGCTTTGGCTAAAGGCATTATTAAGGGAACCGCCGACAATACCATTAGTCCCGACCAACCCATTACCCAGGCTCAAGCCGCTTCCATCTTAGCCAGAGCTTTAGGTTTACCCGGTATTCCCGCTTCCGGTGTGTCAACCTCTGTGCCTGCCGACCACTGGGCCTATGGGCCTTTAAGCTGGCTGATCAAGGACGGCGTGATGGAAGCCTCGGTTCAGGCAGACAGTGTTTTATCTCCCTCCGCCGGAGCCGCTCTACTGGAAAAAGCCTTTGGCACAACCAAGGAAGCCAAAGAGATTGCCGACCAAAGCCAGGTTGCGCAAGCTGAAGTCAGCAGCAACCGCATTGACGGCAATATGTCCGTATCCATGCAGACTAATCCGGCTGTTCCGGTGCAGGGAATGCCTGCCAGTATGAACATGAACATGCAGGCGAAAGTAGCCATGGAAATGAATATGGAACAGGGCCTGCACCAACAGCTTACCATGACCCTGCAGGGACTGCCCCAGGCCATCCCTCCCATTGAAGTAGAACAGTATATGGTTGCCAGCGGGATGTACATGAAGATGAAAGATCCCCTGTCTGGAGAAGAAAAATGGGTGAAAATGCCCGAAGGCTCCATGCCTAACTTTATCGAACTCATGCAGCAGCAGTCCAAAATGGCGCAACTTCCCAAGGAACTGGAGGATCTGTTCCACTACCGCCTGCTGGGTGAAAAAACCGTGGGGGCGGACACCTGCTATGAACTGGCCTTTTCCGGCACTATTCCCGATCTGGCTCAATTCATGAACCTCATTGCCACCCAGGCTAATTTAAGCCCTGAACTGCTCAAAAACTTTGAAGAGTCCAGCAAGCTGGTTTCCGGAATCAGTATGGCAGGAAAGATACTGGTTAACAAAGAGACTTACCTGACGGACTCCCTCAACGCAACAGCAGTGGTAACCTTTGCAGATCAGTTCCAAAATCAGCCGTTCCCCTTACAATCGGTTACCGCTCAGTTTAATTTCAATTACAAAGATTACAACGCCGACATTGAAGTGCAGTTGCCCGAGGCTGCAGCCCAGGCCGAAAGCCTTCCTGCCCTCCAGGCTACCCCGGAACCGGAACCCGTTAACTAATAAAATATATGCACAAGCAAAGGAGGATGCTTTTGAGCGTCCTCCTTTTTGCCTTACAGTCAGCCTGGAATTTCCTTGATTGCATCCGGTGAAACCATGGTAAAATATAGTTATCCCATTTAGGAGGTGGCCAATATCCATAAAGAAAACCCTGAGAATCCTTCCCAGGAGCAATATTTGCTGGTGGCGCTGATTGATATTTACCGGGGTTTGCCTGTAACCCTGCCGAATGAATTGGAAACGGAAGTGCAAACCCGGGTCTTGCGGGATGTGCTTTCCTCCGCCATTTCCTTTGCTCGCCAGGAGGAAAGCATGAAGATGCTCAGCGAAGAATTATTTCGATGCTCCCGGGAGTCCTGCACTTTGGCAGAACAAATACAAGTCATTGAAAAGCAAAGTCCCGACATCATCAATGCCAAAATGGTAGCCGCAGCCTATCTCTTAAAATTATTGAATGAAAAACCACCGGGCAAAGCCAATGACCCAAGATTGCAATAACCATAGGCCATAACAAAAGTAAGGGAATGTGGCAAAACTACTTCATTAAAAGTGTGACCAAGAACAGGCAGATACACAACGAACAATCGGCTGATAGGAATAGAACGCGGATTGAACGGATCATACGGATTTGCGCGGATTTTAAAATATAAATCATTAATCCGTGTAGATCCGTGTTCTATTTTTTAGAAAGAAGAGCTGCTGCAAAATGAACCATACTGTGTTCTTTTGCAGCAGCCTTGTTTATCGTTGAGCCTATTGATCTTTTTTGTTTACGGGTTACACTTAACCGTTAAACATTTGCACAAACACTTTACCATAGGAGCCGCCACTTGCCGAACCGATGCCGACCTTGGTATATTCAGACTTTAAGATATTGGCCCTGTGGCCGGAAGAATTCATTAAGTTGGTGTGGGCCGTGTTGACATCCGGCGCGCCGGCTAAGTTTTCCCCGGCGTAACGATAGGTAATCCCGTTGCTCTTCATCATATCAAAGGGAGAACCATAGGTAGGGGATTGATGGGAAAAATAATTATTTCTAATCATATCCTCCGCCTTCATCCGGGCCACTTGGCTCAGGGCGGCATCCATGGTCAGGGGCTTCAGACCCGCTGCGGCACGTTCCTTGTTGATCAGATTCAACATGGCCTGCTCATCAGAGGTACTAACGCTGCCGGGAGAGGATGGATTGGTCACTTGGCCGGGGTTGGACGTGGACTGTCCAGGGGTATTATAAGTAGGTTTCTGATAATTGGTGTAGTTGGTATAGTTGCTGGCTTGAGAGTTGCCATACTTGGTATAGTTGCTATAATTGGTGTAGTTGCTGCCTTTGCTGTAATTGCTATAGTTAGCGGACTGGGTATTGTTGCTGGGTTGAGCATAACTGGAGCTGTGGCCATAATAGGTATAGTTACTGCTGCTATTTGAGTAACTGGTATAGGCCTCAGCGGAGCCGATGCCGGGAACCGTCAGTGCCAATGCAAAAACAAATGCGGATGCAAAGAAACCGGTTAACAATTTTACGATGGACTTCATAAGACTCCCCTTTCCTTTTCATTGCCCCGCGATGTGTCTTAGGGCATTATACTTACGAAATACATAGTAATATTTTTTAAGTTAATATGACAACTAAATAAATACTATCTAACACCCTTTGTGGATTAAATAAGTAGGGGGACAAAATAAATCCCTTATTTTTTCACGAAATAACGTAGCAATGGAAAATTATAAATATTTTTAAATTAACCTGTTACATTTTTTATGAAAATCTGTCAAACTTATGAAAAAAAGATGGGGGGTGTTAAAGCCAAAACCATGGCGCGTTTTTCCAATTTATTCTAAATGGAGGAATTTTTATGGAGCAAAACAACCGAAGTCATTATCTGGTCATCTCAGCCGCCCTCCTGTCCTTGGCACTGGTGGTATGCGCAATTTTGATATCCCGTCCTTTAGCCAACTACACCGCCAGCAAATCTTTTATTACGGTTACCGGTTCCGCAAAAAAACAAATTACTTCGGATCTGGCCGTATGGCGTGGTTCCTTTTATCAGGAATCCGATCAGCTTCCGGTGGCCTATAGCAACCTCAAACAGGATCTGGCCAAAGTCAAAAACTATTTAGTACAAAAAGGCATTGCCGAAAACAGTATCGTGGTTTCTTCCATTACCACCACTCCTCAATATATTTATAACGCCAACGGCGCCAGCACCGGCCAAATTGCCAGCTATCGGCTTTCCCAGGACATAGAGATCAAGTCTCAGGACGTCAATAAGATTTCAACCGTGGCCCGGGAAGCCACCGAGTTAATTGAACAGGGTGTGATCTTTGAATCTCAGCCCCCCCAGTATTTTTACACCAAACTAAATGATTTAAAGGTGAATATGCTGGCCGAAGCCAGCAAAGACGCCAAGCAGCGGGCGGAAAAAATGGCCTCCAGCACCGGCAGTCAAATCGGACCCCTGAGGTCGGCCAAAATGGGCGTCTTTCAGATAACCCCCGTTGATTCCAATGAAATATCCGATTATGGCATTAACGATACTTCTTCTGTAGAAAAAGAAATTACTGCGGTGGTAAATGTAGAATTCAGCATTAAATAAGAAAAATCGGAGGTGAGACCACCTCCGATTTTTCTTATGGCCAAAAGATCGGCCTGTTTTCTTAAAAAACCACAGCCACTTCGTCCCGGTCAATAACCCGACGAATCTCCCTCACCCGTTCCCGGAGAGGCGGGTTGCTGTGACTGGCATCGTCAATCTGCCTGAGCAAATCAATTAAGCGCCGAATAATGGAAACAACGTCTCCCTCTTGCAGGCTGGTATGCTCCAAAAGGTAACTCAAACTTTCTCCCTTGTACCAGGCATGGGCCACAAAACCCGGCGTATTGGACCAAACTAAAAATTGGGGCGGCACCTCTGCATTCAGCAGTTCTTCCCGCAGTTCATACACCGGAGTAGGATCATAGGGAGGAGCCGGCACAAACTCCCGCCGGCCCGGAACATAATCCACTCCCGCCAGAATACCTGCCACATCTTCCGGGGGCAGTTCTTCCAATAATCCGGAGAAAACCAGTTCAGTAATAAAAATTTCCTGAACATGCAGTTCCAGGGCAAAGTTCCCCCGGGCATAAAACTCCCGGTCATGAATATAGCCCAGCTTTTCCAGAACGCTTTTAACAAACTGATATTCCTGGATGTATCTTCGGGTCTGTTGTTTAATGGCATTCATCTGATTCATTAGCCCTGCCCGCTGATAGTTTAATGCCTCCTGTTCATCCCGGGCATCGGCGCAAACCTCATGCAGGCATCTTTGGGCTTGGTTTTCCGCTAAAAACCTTTTTATTTCATTGATTCTCTCCCTGGAACCGGGACGATTTTTATATTTGGCCGACTTTAGCCGTTTCTGTTCCCGGATGAGTTTTCTTCTCTGCAAAGGACAGGAAGCTTCTCCCCGCTGGTCGCAAAAATAAGCCTCCATCTGCCCGTGCCGGCCTTTGAGCTGTTCCAACAGTCCTTGAATTTCCCGTTCCGAACGTCGTTCCTGATAGGCAGAAAAGTTTTGTGTTAAAAACTGCTCAATTTCCTCATCGGTTTTCCACTTAAGCAGGCTTAATACGGTGTTGGGGGAAATGGTCAACCGGCCATAGACCGATTCCACTTCGCCTTCATTAAAAAATCCTGTTTGCTCCGGAAATTTATCATCAATTTTAATGTAAACATGACCTACCCGGTCAAAACCCCTTCGTCCGGCTCGGCCCGCCATCTGGAAAAATTCCCGGTTCATCAGCGTGCGGAATTCTTTGCCGTCCCACTTGCGGCAGGAATAAAACAAGGTGGTGGCGGCGGGGAAATTTACACCGGCGGCAAAGGTTTCGGTACAAAACAGCACCCACAACAACCGGTTCTCATAAAGCCTTTCCACCAGATTCTTTAAAATGGGTGAAAGTCCGGCATGGTGATAACCAATCCCTTGTTGAAGCAATTTCCGCAAAATCCTCCGGTGCCCCCGCTGAAATATCTCCGGGTGTTCCCTTTCGGTTTCTTCAATGGCTTGCAGCACTTTTTCCTTTTCATCTTGAAATAAAAAGTCCCATTCCCGGCCCAATTCCGAGGCCAGTTCTTCGGTACGGGCCCGGCCAAAAACAAAATATAAAGCAGGGAGATGATCCTGAACAGCCTCAATGGCTACGGACGGGTTTTCTGCTTCGACGCGCTCCACGCTTACTCCACCTCCTGCTCCTTTGTTCAAATTCCTCTTCTCTGGCAGCCTGCCGTTCAGCCTTTTTTTCCTGGGCCCGCTTCCTGACGGCCTCTTCAACGTATTCTCTGGCCTCGTCTTCATCCAATACTGCCCCATCGGAAGTAATCCAGTTGATGGCAAGGGGAACTGCCCGGTTGGTCTCTACCACAACCTCCACCGGCTCACCCCGTACCTCGCCCATCCAGTCGGCAATTTCCTGAATGTTGGGTACGGTGGCCGAAAGGCCTAAAAATTTAATATGGGGCGGAGCAAAAATGATGCTTTCCTCCCAGGCGGTCCCTCTTTCAGGGTCGTCTAAATAATGAATTTCATCAAAGACTACGCAGGCGATGTCATCCAATCCTTCCGGCTCGGAAAAGCACCGGTTGCGAAATATTTCCGTAGTCATGATTAAAAGAGGGGCATAGGGATTAATGGAGATATCCCCGGTTACCAGCCCCACCATATCCTCCCCAAATACCTGGCGAAAATCAACAAACTTTTGATTGCTGAGGGCCTTGAGGGGGGAGGTATAGACAGCCGCCTTCCCTCTTTCAATGACCGCTTCAATTAATCTTTCAGCGATGACGGTCTTGCCGGTGCCGGTGGGGGCTGCCACCAGAACATTACGACCGACCAGGGCCGCCTGGATGGCCTGCTTTTGAAAATCATCCAATTCCACCGGCCCGGTCAAGGCCGGCGGAGCCGCCGCCCTGCGGGGCCGTTTCTTGCCCACGGGCGCTTTTTCCCGACGGGTTACTTTAGAGGCAGTTTCCCTTTTAGGCTGCCGGGTGGCCAGAGACCATTCGTGTTCAATTCCGGGCAGCCGTTCCTTAATGGATTGTATATCTCCGCGGCGCACCAGAATGCCGCTCCGGCCGCTTTCAGATTTTGCTTCTCCGGCGGATTTTATATATCCTTCCCGGACCAGCCGGCGTACCTGCTCCGGCGTTGTCTCCAGAAGATCGGCCGCCTCCAGGGTGGTTAGTTTAGACGCGCCTTTAACCAGCTTATGTAAATCTGAACGGTATTTAATATCCCGAACTTCATCCTTCCATAACCTTCTGTTTCCGTCCAGCCGGAAGGAAGAAAGCTCTTCCAGTTCACACAGGTTCAAGATATCCTCTTCCCTCAGCTTAAGCTTATCGGCCGCTTCCGCCACCGTCATGGAGCGCGAGGCAATCATGGTTAAAGGCACCATGTCCGGCCCTTCACCCGCTTCCAGATGCAGGCCGGTCAGCCGTTTAAGTTCCTGGGCAATGATTCTGGGCGAATGAGGATAGGGGGAAGTCCAAAGACCCACCCCCTGCACATTGATCCTGTAACAGCCGTCGCTCCGAATCATCTGGATGGCTGTCTCCCTTTGTTCAGGGCTGTCCAAAATCTGTCCCAGATTGAAAAAGGGCTGCCGACGATAGAAGTCCTCCAGCCTCTCTTTTAATCCCAGCCCCACCTGCCGGCGGGTCAACTCCGCCCGTCCTTCGGGCGTTCCAGAGGTGGTGATGGTGCCGTTGGGAAGCCGGATAAAGGGCTCCTTTTCTTTGCCGCCCCGAAGGTCAGCCACCAAACTGCTGTGAATTTTAAATTTCCTTACAATTTCCTCCATGGAGAGGGGCCCGCGCGCGGCCACATAGTCAGCCATGTCCTCCCAGGCTGCCGGACTGTCGGCCTGAGCATATCTTCCGTTTACCAGCCGTACAACCGGATATTTCACCCCCGGCAGAACAGGTCCCTGCAAGGCCGCTTCCAGTTCCTCCCGGGAAGCGGATTTCCCGTCCCGGAACAAATCTTTCAGTTTGCTTTCTTGATCCTTTAACTTTTCCCGTAATAATTGCTGCTCCTGCTGGCGGCGCTCCAGCTCTGCCTTTCCAACAGCCGTGGTACAAAGGGTGACCCTGCCGTCGGGCAGTTCAAGGATTTGGGCGATGCCGCCCAGAGGAGGCAGTTCCTCACTTCCCAACTGGAGCTTCATTTCAGCCAAAGTCCGAGGCCGGCCATCCTCCAGCAACCCAATAATTTTTCCTTTGCTGTCGTCTCCCAACAAGGAAGCCAGTTGACGCTGCTTTACGGCAAGCAACTGGGGGTTATACAACCAATCTCCCTCGCCAGCCTCCGTCAACTCACTTTCCGCAACCTCGTTGCGGGCAATCCAGACCTCATCCATGGGCGCTCCGGTTTTTTTGACCCGCGCAACTTTAAGCAGACGATTGGCTACCAAGGACTGAAGGCCTGCAATCAAATTTTGCGGGTTTATTCTTAATTTCAACAACAGGTCCACCAACTTTACCGGTTCATCCTCGGGCAATTCCGCTAGAATTTTGCTTTTAATTTGTTCTCTGTCTTTTACTGCCAAGCTCCACACTCCCAGCCGCAAAAATGCTAATCCTTTATAAACTTTACCATAAGAGAAGGTTTTCGCCAATGTTTCATAAACTAGGATACCCGGATCGTCCGGAAATAATTAATCCCCGGAATCACTCCGGGGCAATAACTAATTTTTTAACAGCAATTACACCGGTTGCGTCCATGACTTTTCGCTAAATACAGCGCCTCATCCGCCCTTTGCAAAAGGCTTTGCCCGGTGTCTCCCTCCATCAGTTCAGCAATACCGATGCTCACGGTCAGTTGAATGGGCGGACAGCCGGGAGACAGATGGAAGGGAGTAGACTCAATGGCTTTGCGCAAGCGCTCGGCCACCGGGGTTCCCTCCTTTAGGTCCGTTTCCGGTAAAATGACGACAAGTTCCTCTCCCCCGTAACGGCAACTGATATCCCCTTCTCTTAAATTCTCCACAATGACGGCGGATAGGCTCTTTAGCACCAAATCCCCGGCAATATGGCCGTACCGGTCGTTAATGCTTTTAAAAAAATCCAAATCCAGCATTAGTAGAGTTAAGGTTCTTTTATATCTTATGGCACGGCTGATTTCCTCTTCCAGCCGAACCTGCATATAACGGTGGTTATACAACCCGGTTAGCCCGTCAATATACATGGGCTTGCTTAACAGTCGGGAAGCCCGGTAGAGAAAAATCCCCCCTACCAGCACCAGGATGCCGTAACTTAAAAAGATGATATTCCTTATATAACGAACCGAACCGATGAAATGATCTTCGGCAATATCCACCCCAAGGAACCCCACAAAACGCTTTTCCTGATCATAAAGGGGGGCGTAGCCGCTAAGAAGCTGCCCCCACTTGCTGCGCATGGGCTTGTAGTACATGGGTTTTTTCTCTTTATAGGCCCTTTCCCTTAAAGGATCTTCTACATCAAAGCGGTCCCGGTTGCGGTATTGACTCTCATCCTCGCTGGTTAAAACGTAAAAATACTGCAGAGGGGTTCCGGGCGGTTCCCCGAATTGCCGTTCTTCATCCGGGGATACAAAATAACGGATTTCATCGCCCTTCAAGCGTGTTTCCACATAAATATACTTAATTCCGTTTTCTTTGATAATCGGGGCCATTTTTCTCTTAAATTCCAATACTGCGGGGTGCTTTTGAGAACTCCGGATATCCAGCCCCATCATTTCCTTAATCAAATGGTCGTCCACCGAAACAAGGTGGGCCGCCACTTGGGCGGTAGCCTGTGCCCGAAGCCCCAGGTCCTCTTCCAATAATTTGTAACATACAAAATAGGTTGAGTAGCCCAATGTGGCCATGGTTACAGCCATGGCGATAAAAGAAACTAAAAATATGCGTAATGGCGAGGACAATTTAAGCTTCCTCATGGATGCCTCACAAGGTTTTTCTCTTAATCTTAACGTATTTCTGGCAAAAGTAGAATATTGGACATTAAAATTTATCGTTAATTCTATAAAAGACTAATTGCTAAAAACCTAATAGATAAAAGAATTAACTTCTAAAACGTTAAAGGTTTGCAAAAACCGTTTCAGTAGAATTGTAAACAACAAATTTTTTTAAATTGAACTGGGATTTTACAAAGACATCGTTTATAAAAGAACCCTCCGGTTTCCGGAGGGTTCATAGAAGATTCAATATGTATAAAAACTTTGTAAGTTCTGATTTCATGGATCTGTCCTTCGATGAGTTCCTTTGATGAATTCCGCTAATTCAGTCAGCAGCCGCCGGTTTTCTTCCCCTGAGCGAACCGCCAGTCTAAAATAACCGTTTCCCAGCCCCTGAAAATTAGAACAGGTTCGCAGCAAAATTCCCCGGGGGCCAAGAAAGGCCTGAATATCGCTGGCCCGACAGCCTGTAGCGCTACAATTAACCAAAATAAAATTAGCCGCTGATCTTAAGGGACGAAGGCCGGGAATCCTTTGCAATCCCTCGATCAAAAAGTCCCGTTGGCAACGAATGATTTGTAACGTCTTTTCCATATAAGAAACATCCTTTAAAGAAGCGCTTGCCGCCACCTGAGCCAGATAATTAACCCGCCAGGGGGGCAATTGCTTAGCCAACCGATCAATTATCTCCGGTTCTGCCGCCAGATAACCCAGTCGTAATCCCGGTAGGGCAAAAAATTTGGTTAGGGATCGTAAAACCATCAAGCCGGAGCTTTTCCCCACCTCCGGCAGCAAAGAATGCTGAGGAACAACAAAATCCATGAAAGCCTCATCCAACAGCAAGCTGGCTCCCGCATCCCGGACCCTTTGTAGAAACTCCCGCAGGTCCTTAAGCAATAGGAGCTGCCCGGTGGGATTATTGGGATTGCAAAGAATGACCAGATCCCTCTGTCGCAGCCGGTCCGCAAGCAGAGCCAATTTTATCTTAAAATCATCTTTTTCATCCAGGACAACTTCAACCAGAGGACTGTCCTTAAAAGCGCCGGCATACTCATGGAAGGTAGGAACAGGCAGCAGCACCCTGGTGGGCTGCAAAACCCTGCCCAAAGCATAAATTAACTCCGCCGCGCCGTTGCCCAATAGCAGGAATTCCTCCGGCACACCGGTGCAGGATGCCAGTTCCCGACGCAGGGAGTCCGCCTGGGGCTCCGGATAATGCCGAATCAAGGGCAAAGCCTTTTCCAGCGCCTCCATGGCCATGGGGGAAGGCCCTAAAGGATTGATGCTGGCACTGAAATCCAGGATTTTTTCCGGTTCAATCCCATACATCTTACCAGCCCGCCAGATATTTCCACCGTGACCCCTCATTCCTTCGTCTCCTTTAGCGCAAGCCTCCGTTAATCATGGTGGTGGTCCAAACTTTCCACTCAGGCTTTTTCTTTTTAATATAATCAGCCACTTCCCGGCAATGGGGACTCAGGGGCGACAGGATCATCCCTGTGACCGTTCCACTGTGAGCCACCACCACCCCCAGCGCCCCCATTTCCGCAGCCCACTGCCTCCACTGGGCCAGATGGGGCTTTGGCAATACCACCTGATTGGCCTGGGCGCTGATGGTGGCCCCACGTCCCATCATCTCCCAGTCTTCCGTTAACAGGCCCCGGGTAACCAACTCTAAGGCCTGTTTAATCATGGGTTCTTTCTGGAAATTTTTACTGGCCAAGTCCTTACGGCAGTTAAAAAGCACGGTATCCACCGAGCCGCCCGGATCGGCAATCACCAGGTCCAGCGGGGGAGCATTGCCCAGGTACCTTTTGGGCTCCCCTGTAATATGGTTGCACATCACAATCCCCGGAAACATCTGCCCATCGGTGGGTTCAATCCGGGCTGCTATCTTGGATATGACCTCCGGCGGCAGCTCCCGGCCGAAAGCTCTGGCGGTGGCCAGGCAGGTAGCCGCTATATCGGCGGTACTGCTGCCCATTCCTTTCCCTTCGGGCAAAATGGATTTTCTTTTTATATTAACATCCGAAGCGGCAAATCCCAGATAATCCAAAGTAAGTTTTAAGGCACTGCTGGATTTATCCAAATACCCGTCGGGGCATTTTCCGGGATTCAGTTCAACCGTAACCTCACTCCATAAATCCACCGGGCAGGTGACCAAAAAGGGTTCCCCCTGAATGGCTCCCTGTACCAATTCGCCGCAGGTGCCGGGAGCAATAGCCACACCCCGGGAAAGGGATTCTATAGAAATGCTGTCTGTTGACCTATAAGAATTATCAATATCGTCCATACTTCAATCAACTCCCCGGTGGCTCCGTAGGTATCTCCAGTCATGCCACCAATACACTTGCTGATGAATCTTGTGGTAGCCAGGGTTCCCAAAAGAACAAATGCCGCAATTCCCAGACCGGCCGGCCCTGCCAGCCAAAGGGCAGCCGCCAGCAGTATCAGGCTGGCGACCGCCAGTTGACATCGACCCGCCTGCGCCAAACTACCTCCCAACCCCTCCTGCCGCGCGTAGGGGAAACGGATAATCCCATACACCATAGCCCAACGTCCGGCAGCAGGAGCTAAAATCAAAGCCGTAAGTTTCAACCCCATGCTTAACTCATAAAGGAAAACCGTCTTCAGCAGCAGCACCGTAGCAAAGGCCATGACGCCCATGGCCCCCACCCGGCTATCCTTCATAATAGCTAGCTTTTGCTCCAGGTTTCGTCCACTGAATAACCCATCCGCCGTATCCATTAGACCGTCCATATGTAAACCACCGGTTAAAACAACCAGTGCCACCACCACCAATCCATCCCCGGCCAAGGTAAGCCCCAAACGATGGAGTCCGTAACAGAGTCCTGCAACCAGCGCCCCCAGCAGCAAACCCACCAGAGGATAATACGACACCGACCGCCCTAATTCCTGGCTTTCCGCCCTTTCCTGGTAAACCGGAAAAATGGTTAAGAAACTAATGGCCAAGCGCAGGGATTTAAGCATCCTGCCAGCTCCTTTCCCGATACCTCCCCAATGCAATTCCATCCATTCAGGTTCTAAGGGAGATAATCCGCAACCTTCAGCAGATAGCTTATTAAAATACCGGCCAGAGTACTCAACAAGGTTACCCCGTAAGTCAGATTCAGCGCTTTTTGGATATGCTCCGGCAAAGGAAATGTCCCGGCACCCATCTTGGGACGGTGAGATGCCTCTCCCCGGTAATAATTGGTTCCCCCCAATTGTATTTTAAAAGCCCCGGCCACCGCGGCTTCGGGAATCCCGCTGTTGGGGCTGGGGTGCCCGGGTGCATCCTGAAGGATTCCCCGCAGGACTCCTTTAAAACGGCCCGGGGTTAAGGGAGAAAACATCAGATAAAAGAGGCCGGCCAGCCGGGCAGGTAGATAATTGGCCAAGTCATCCAGCCGGGCGGCAGCCCATCCCAAATACCGGTAGCGTTGGTCCCGGTAGCCAAGCATGCTGTCCATGGTATTCACCGCCTTATAAGCCATGGCCAGAGGGGCGCCGCCGATGAAAGCGAAAAACAGGGGAGCAACAATCCCATCCACCGTATTCTCCGCCACGGTTTCCACCGCTGCCCGGGCAATTTCCCCTTGCTCCAGATGTTCCGTATCCCGTCCCACGATAAGGGATAATTTACGGCGGGCAAGCGGCAAATCGCCCTTCGCCAAAGGGATCGCCACCGCCCGGGCATGCAAAGTGAGACTTTTTATGGCCAGGGTGGTTGATAACAACCACAGGTGTACCGCCATCCCCAGATAGGGATTGATTCTCCCGGCCAACTGGATGAGCAACCCGGTAGCCCAATAGGTGGAGAGACATACCAGGATCACCAGCAACACCCCGCCCAACCGAAGACCCCAAGGACTGGCGGTTGCTCTGCGGACCACCGCCTCTAAGCGGCTGATCAGCTTTCCCATCAGAACAACCGGGTGAGGGATCCACCGGGGATCACCCACCATCAGGTCAATCAGCAGGGCGCCAAGGATCAGTCCGCTCATCCTTCCTTTGCCTCCAGACCCATGATGCGGCCCAGGGCAGCCATATCCAGATGCTGCCGGACCACCGCTGCCAGGCGGTCATAATTTAATTCCCGGTTTATTCCGGGTATCTGGGAGGGTTCCAGCAGCGGAAGCTCTTTCTCCCGGCGAAGGAAATTAACCCATCCCAGTAAAAATTCAGCATTATCAAAAAGACCGTGCAGATGCGTACCCAATATCCGGCCCTGGCAAGCCACCGCTCCATCCCACTGGGATACCGGCTGGCCCGAACGGCAGGTTATTTCCAGCAGCGGCTGAATTCCAGGACCCAGGGTCACCTGTCCGGTGTGAATCTCATAACCTTTTATTTCCTGATTAGTTATACCATACCAGCCAAGGGCTGCGCAAGCCATTTTGGCATGGCAGCGATGGGTTTGCTTCTCAGCCAGATAGGTAGTCTCCATATCCAGCCATCCCAGTCCTGCCAAATTCCCCAGTCCTGCCTCGGTTCCCCAGGGGTCATACAGCGTTTTCCCCATCATTTGAAAGCCGCCGCAGATGCCCACCACCGGCACCCCGGAAAGAACCAGCCTTTCCATTTTCTTGTCCAACTGCTCTTCCCTGAGAAAAAGTAAATCCTGAACCGTATTTTTAGTTCCAGGAAGGATAATGGCATCCGGGCGACCCAGGTCTTCACCGGGCCCCACAAAACGCAGGTCCACTCCAGGCACCGCTGTCAGAGGATCAAAGTCCGTAAAGTTCGATATTCTGGGCAGTTTTATTACGGCAATATCCAGCTCAGCCCCGGCCTTGGCCTTCCCGGCAGCAGGCAGGGCTACGGAATCTTCCTCTTCAATGCCATGCTGGTGCAGATAGGGAATGACTCCCAGCACCGGTTTACCGGTGCGCTGTTCCAGGAATTCCAGTCCCGGCCGCAACAAATCCAGGTCTCCCCTGAATTTGTTGATAATAAATCCCGCCACCCTTTGACGTTCGTGGGGTTCCAAAAGTTCCAGCGTTCCCACCAGAGCGGCAAAAACGCCTCCCCGGTCAATATCCGCCACCAGCAGAACCGGAGCGTCCGCCAGTTGGGCTGTCTTCATATTAACAATATCCCGGTCTTTTAGGTTTACTTCCGCAGGGCTGCCGGCCCCCTCAATCACCAATATCTCGTATTCCGACTGAAGTTCCCGGATGCATTGTTCCACCAGCCCCACTGCCTGGGGTAAAAAATTGGCCCGGTAGTCCCTGGCACTCATATCCGCCAGGGGCTTTCCCAGCACCACCACCTGGGCATTTAGATCCTGCTTGGGTTTAAGCAGCACCGGGTTCATGGCTACCGTAGCCAAAATCCCTGCCGCGTCGGCCTGGGTTCCCTGAGCCCGGCCAATTTCCCCCCCATCGGCGGTAACATAACTGTTAAGGGCCATATTTTGTGCCTTAAAGGGCGAAACCCGGAAACCCTCCTGTTTAAAGATACGGCACAGGGCGGTACAAAGCAGGCTCTTGCCCACGTGAGAAGAGGTACCCTGCAGCATAATGGTTCTGGGCAGGGGCAAAGGAATCACCTCCATTAAAGTTCAAGGTTCTGCAAGCCCAAGTTACTCCATGTATAACAAGGCATTGATGGTTGCAGCAGCCAGCGGGCTGCCACCCCGGGTTCCCAGCAGGGTAATGTAAGGCACTTCTCTCTCCAGCAGCAGTTCTTTGGAACGGGCTGCTCCCACAAAACCAACCGGCATCCCTACCACCAGAGCGGGTTTTAGCCCCTGGTCCATCATCTGAAGCAGGGTAAACAGGGCCGTGGGCGCATTGCCAATGGCCACCACCTGATCCCGCAAGCGGTTGCCGAATTTCTCCATGGCCACCGCTGAACGGGTGATGCCTCTCTCCTTGGCTTCTTGGGCCACCTCGGGCTGGTGAACGGCACAGTGTATTTCTCCGCCCAGTTGGGCCAGGCGATTGCCGTTGATGCCCGCCGTCAGCATGGTTACATCGGTGTAAATATGGGCGCCCCGCCGGAGTGCTTCCCGGCCGGCTGCCACAGCCCGCTGATGAAAACGGACCTGGCCGGCCAGGTCCGGGTCGCCGCTGGTATGGACCAGACGGCTGACCACCGCCCCTTCACCGGGGGTAAAATGGGTCCCGGCTAAAAGAGCCTTCACTTGGCGCATGCTTTCCTGTTCTATTTCCCGAGGGTTCCATATAATTTCGTCATAAATACTCAAGTCTATATTTCACTTCCTTGCTTCATCCGGTCCATGACAATCTCCACAATTCGGGAATCCGCTCCCAGATGCGGAGCCAGCAGGAGGGTAAGACCCGGATATAATTCCTTTTGCTGCCGCAGCAGCCGGGGCAGTTCCACCTGAATGTGATTGCCCACAGCCAGCAGAAGAGGAATCACCGTAATTTTCTCCACCCCGGAGGCAACCATGCGCTGGATTCCTTCGGACAAAGCGGGCTGTCCAAACTGCAAAAAACAGGTTTCATAAATAACGTCCCCAGTCCGCATTTTAACCTGTTCCGCAATATCTCTGATTTCCTGGTTGGCCTCCGGTCTGCGGCTGCCATGGCCCAGGATAATAACGCCTTCCAATATCCTGTTCCTCCTAACCTTCTTCCCGCAAACGGGTAAGGCAGTATTCCAGCACCCTTTCCGGTGAATCCACAGTCAAGGGATAGTATAACCGGGGCCGCTGCCAAATTACCACCGGCAGGCCCAACTCCAAGGCCGCTTCCACCTTCTCGGTTACGCCTCCGGTAGCCCCGCTCTCCTTGGTTAATATCACCCGGGCTTCGTATTGCCGGAACAAAGCCTTATTCAACTCTTTACTGCAGGGCCCCTGCAGAGCAACCATATCCGCCGGGGTGAGTCCCCATTCCTGGCAGCGGGCCACCATGGCGGCATCGGGCAGGATCCTGGCCACCACCCGAACCCCGGCCTGCCGGGCGGCAGCCAGAAGAGGCGGCAGGTTTTTGCTTCCCAAGGTGGAAAACAGCACCGGTCCCAGAGCCAGGGCCTTATCAATACTGCTCTGCAAAGAATCTTCCCGATGAACCAGGGGATGCACCGGTAAAGAAGCCGCCGGCCTTTCCAGCCGCAGGTAAGGAATTCCGGTTTCTGACGCTGCTTCCATGGCGGTTTCGGAAGCCAGGGTTGCGTAGGGATGAGTGGCGTCCACCAGCAGGCGGCAGCCTCTATTCAACACTTCCTTTAAGTCATCCCGGTCCAGGGTTCCTGTATAAACTTCATGGACCCCTTTTTTCTCCAACAACCGAGCGCCATAGGGGCTGACCACCGAGGCGGCCACCCGGAAACCCCTTTCCTGTAGCAGGGCCGCTGTATTGCGTCCTTCCAGGGTCCCGGCCAGTACCAGAATCACAGACGGTAACCCCGGGGAGTTACCATCTCTCCTCCCATGACCCGGGTTTGGGAGTTCCCGATGACCACCGTGGTTAACATGTCAATTTCATAATGCAGCATATTTTCCAAATCGGTGAGTATCTTCTCCTCTAATCCCCGGCGGGCGCACCGGACAATACCGACGGGGGTTTGGGAACTCCTGTGCCTTAAAAAGATTTCCCGGGCTCTTTTTATATGATCCGGCCGTCCGTGGCTCCGGGGGTTATATAAAACAATAACAAAATCTCCCTGAGCGGCGGCCTCAAGCCGCCGAATCATGATCTCCCAGGGGGTGAGCAGGTCACTGAGACTGATTACGGCGAAATCATTCATCAGAGGCGCCCCTAAAGCGGCGGCGGCGGCAGAAGCGGCGGTGACTCCGGGAACCACCTGAACGGGAATTTCTCCTCCGGCCACCTCCAAAATCAGGCCGGCCATACCGTATATGCCGGGGTCGCCGCTGCTGACCACAGCCACTTTTTTGCCGGCGACAGCCAGAGCCACCGCCTGCCTGGCCCGCTCCAACTCTCCCCGCATGGGAGTGGCTACCCGCTCTTTACCCGCCATTAAATCCTCAATTAGATCCAAATAGGTAGGATAGCCCACCACCACCTGAGCCTCTTTGATGGCTCCCAGGGCTTCCGGGGTGATGCTCTCCCGGTTGCCGGGACCTAACCCCACCACTGTAACCCGGCCTCTGCCACCGCTACCGTCACCGGACCCATTTTCTGTTTGGGGATAATGATTTTCCCCTGTCCGCTGGCTGTCATGGCCGCAGGTTCGCATACGCCACCAACTCCTATGCTTTGTTTTACAAAATCCGACGGGGCAAACTGCCCGGAAAGAGCTTCGATTTGCTCTCTGCCCACTTCCACCAGCGGAACCTTGAAATATTCCGCCGCTTGCAGCAAACCCGGCTCCTTCATTTTAACATCCACTGTAGCCAAAGCTTGCAGGGACAGCAGGCTCAATTTTTCCCCTTTAAAAACGGCCTTTATGGCGCCGATAATCTGATCTGCCTTTACACCCCGGCGGCAGCCCACTCCCACCACAAGGTTCCGGGGCCGGAGCAAGAGTCGCGGCTGCGGCCCCAAGGGTACGATTCTATTTGTTATGTAAACAACCGGGTGCCCAAGGGGAATATCCTCCTGACGGTCTATGTAGGTAAACCCGGCTCTGTATTCCGGGCTTAAAGCCCACCGGGAATACAGGATCACCTGTTCTCCCTCCACCAAGAACCGGTTAAAACGTTTTATTTCAGAAGGAGGATAGATCCTGCAGGCCAATTCCCTGGCCAGCAAATCCAAAGCCGGAGCATCATTCACATCGGTGGCGGTGGTAATCACCGGCATTGCACCTAAAACTTCCGCAATCTGACGAGCCAACTCATTGGCTCCCCCCAGATGACCCGAGAGCAGGCTGATGGCAAACCGCCCTTTTTCATCCAGGACCACTACGGCCGGATCGGTCTGCTTAGAATCCAGCAAGGGCGCCAGCGTTCGCACCACAATCCCCGAAGCCATGATAAAAAGAATCCGCCGGTAACCGGCAAACACTTTTCCGGCAGCCTGCTGCCAACGGTCAAAAGGAAAGGCCTGCCCCGGCAGCTCTCCCTCGCAGAGGCGCCGGGGCAAATACAGGTGGACCTGATCCGGCAGCAAATGCCCCAGCCTCCCGGCCAGGCGCGCTCCTCCCCGGGTCAAAGCCAGTACCGCAATGGCGTTAGTCCTGGCGGTATCCATGCTGGAACTCCCCGTCATAGAGCAAAGACTTGCCGTTTTCTTTCAGGAAATCGCCCACCAGGATTAAAGCCGTTCGGGTGATGCCGGCCTCCTGAACCATCCGGGTCAACTGCCGCAGTTCTCCTTCAATGATTCTCTGTTCCGGCCAGGAGACCCGTTCCACCACAGCCACCGGTGTTTTAGGCGGATATTGCCGGAGCAATTCCTCCTGAACCCGGTCCGCCATGCCCACGGACAAAAAAATAGCCATGGAACCCTTGTGTGCAGCCAATTTGTCCAGGGCCTGTTCCGGGGGCACCGGAGTACGGCCGGCCAAACGGGTGACAATGAGGGTTTGGGAGCCTCCAGGAACGGTGTACTCCCGTTTTAAAGCGGCAGCGGCGGCTAAAAAGGAACTGACTCCGGGAATGACTTCATAGGGTATCCCCTGCTGATCCAATTCCTTCATTTGTTCACCAATGGCTCCGTATAAACCGGGATCCCCGGTATGCAGACGCACAATCTTTTTCCCCTGCCGGTAAGCTCCGATCATTAAAGAGACAATTTCCTCCAATGCCAACTTGGCGCTGTCAATCTTTTCAGCATCATGCCGGCAGCAGCCCAGCACCGCTTCGGGAACCAGAGATCCGGCGTAGACCACCAGATCCGCTTCCTGCAGCAGCCCCTGCCCCTTGACCGTTAAAAGCTCCGGATCTCCCGGTCCGGCCCCTACAAAATAAATCATTTTTGATCAAATCCTTCCTAGCCTTATAGGTCTTTCCTTCAGGTCTAGCCTCATACCGGATTCCTTTTGGGTCTTGTACAGGACCCTTAAGCAGTACCCCATAGACTAATTAACTCTTTTGACCGGAAATGATTTGTACCGGGTTCTGAGCCTCCCACAGGTGAGAACGCCCCAAGGCTTTCGCCCGGGCGATACTGATACTGACCGCGTCCACCTGCTGGTACCCTTTTTCCTCCAGAAATTTAAGCACCTGCGGGCCGGTTTCCAGAGTAACGGCGTTGGCTACCAGCCAGCCCCCGGATTTTAATTTTTCATCCGCCGCCTGTAAAATCTCCGCCAGTGCACCGGCACTGCCGCCAATAAATATCCGGTCCGCCGGAGGCAGTTTGTCCAGGGTATCCGGAGCATAACCGGGCACCAGTTTCACGTTATTCAAGCCAAATCTCCGCACATTGGTCTCCACCAGTTCATCGGCAATACTATCCTTTTCCAGGGCGTAAACGGTCCCGGGCGCGGCCAGCAGGGCGCATTCCACCGTAACACTGCCGGTGCCGGCGCCAATGTCATAAACCGTAGCCCCGGGAAAAATCCGGAGCTTACAGATGGAAATCAGGCGAATTTCCTGCTTGGTCATGGGAATGCCATGGACTCTTCTAAAAAGATGATCGGGAATACCTGGTGTTGCATAGGACCATTCCACTTTAGACACCAACAACCACCACACTGTTCGGTAATTTTTCCGGATACCCCCGCAGGCCGGTCAGGGTGCCCCGGTAAATCCTCTCATCATCATAAGAAAGGTTGCTGCCAACGGACACCGGCCTGTCTCCGCAGCCGGATTCCAGCAACTCACAGGCCAGTGTTTGGGGAGAATTTTGGCTGTCGGTCAGGACCGCCACCGTCAATCCGGACCGCACCATGGCTGTCAAGCGAGGGTCTTCCCGACCGTGCCGGCTGATCACCGCCACATCCTGGTAGGGCTGTTTCAACCGGGCAAACATCAGTTGCACCGAACTAATGCCCGGGATAAATTCCAACCGGTGGGGAGGCAGATGATCCGCCAGAGTGGCAGCAAAGCTGAATATTCCCGTGTCTCCGGACACCAGAACCGCCACCCTTTTGTCTTGGGACCTCTCCAGAATGCGCCTAACCGCTGCCTTCAGGTCAGACTCCAGGGCAATCAATTCCTGATCTTCCCGGCCAAAGGTTTTTAATAAACGCCCCGCCGCAAAAATGGTTTCGGCCTGTCCCAAGGCGGCGGCTCCGGCTGCGGTTAAAAATTCAGGGTCGCCCGGTCCTGCACCGATCACTTTAATGATGCTTTCCATGCCAACTCACCCCCAATTTGCTTGGCCTGCTCATCATAGCCTACAATCTCACCCTTTAGGGAGTACATCAGGGTCCCCACTTTAAACCGCCGGCCGCTGTAATCGGCCGCCCGCCGGCTGGAGGCAGCCGCCAGCCTGTGGAACACCTGACTCAACCCTTCCTGCCTCAGTATTTCCACCGCTTCTTCAGCGGTATTTATATTCATCAACCGTTCGATAACCTCCCGGGAGGCCCCTTCCAGAGCCGCATAAGCCGACAGGGTTTCCCTCCGTCCATCGGCCAGTTTGCCCAGGGTATGAAAAATTCCCGCCGCCACCTTTACCAGCTTTCCTAAGTGCCCCAGTAGCAGTACCCCTTCCACCGGCCTTTGCGCACACTCCTCCAGCATAGCACCGATAAAATTGCTGGTTTCCGCCACACAGGACCGGGGCAAACCCAGTTCTTCAGCCTTTCTGACGCCCATTCGACCCGGTGTTAATACCAGCAGGCGGTAGCCCAGGGCCAGGGCTTGATCGATCTGGGGCACCAGGGACCGTCGGTAAGCCTCTTCGGACATGGGACGCACGATCCCTCCGGTTCCTAAAATGGAGATTCCTCCCACAATTCCCAAACGGGGATTCATGGTCTGGTTCGCCACTTCCTCTCCCCCGGGTACGCTAATGATGACCCTGGCTCCCTGGCCCGGCGGCAGCACCGTTTTGACCTCCCGCTCAATCATCTGCCGGGGAACGGGGTTAATGGCCGCCTCTCCCACCGGTATGGCCAACCCCGGCAGGGTCACCGTTCCAATCCCCTGCCCTCCGGCAATGTGAACCCCCTTATTTTCTAGGGTAACCTCCGCCACCACCGTCAGACCGTGGGTCACATCGGGATCATCTCCGGCGTCTTTGACCACTTCCGCCCGCCCCCGGCCGCAAGCCGCTTCCACCCCGGACACAGGCAGGGTCAACTGGCCGCCGCCGGGCAGGGAGATGGTTACTTGAGAAACCGTTTCTCCTTGGATTAAGGCCATCGCTGCTGCTTTGGCCGCAGCGGCGGCGCAGCTTCCTGTGGTATAGCCGGTTTTCAATTCCTTTTTCTCCTGACTGCTACCCATCTTTTTGCCACCGAGCCTTTCGGTAAGCCGCACAACAGGCTAAAAATTTTTGGGCGGCTCCGGGATGATATCGGAAGTGCAGATGTACATAAGAAGCCAGCAGGTTCTCCCGGGCATATCCTTCCAGACGCCCATCCCCACCCCGGCCTCCTTTAAGGCAGTAGGCGCTATCTTCTTGAGGCAGTTCCTCCATGGTGGACCAGTGAAATTCATGGCCCTTTAATTCGGTACCTTCACCGCCCAGGAGGCTGGGCTTCCGCAGCCGGGCCCGCACATAGCCCAGGGCAGCCAGCTTTTTACCCATTTGGACCCTGGACGGGACCAAACCCACTCCGGGAAATTCCTGCCCCGCGGCTGCAATTTGCCGGCACAGGTACATCAGGCCGCCGCACTCGGCATAAATGGGCATCCCCTCACTCCAGGCCCTTTGAATTTGGGATTTCATGGGCTGATTGGAGGTTAACAGGGGCAAAAACTCCTCGGGAAATCCTCCCCCAATATAAATACCGTCCGCTTCCCGGGGTAACGACCGGTCCTTCAAAGGGCTGAAGTAATGCAAATCAGCCCCTAACTCCTCTAAATAATCCAGACTGTCCTGATAATAAAAATGAAAGGCTTCATCCCTGGCCACAGCCAGGCGGACCGGGGAAGCCGGCGGCAGAGTCTGGGCCGGATCCTTCTCAAGAAACGGAGCCTGACGGGCCAGGAGCAAAAGTCCATCGAGATCCAACTGCTGCTCCATGCTTTGGCCCAACCGCTCTAATACCTGTCCCAGGTCCTTATTCTCGGCTGCCGGCAATAAGCCCAAATGCCGGCCGGGTATGGTTAGATCCGCATCCCGGTGCAGGGCTCCCAGCCAGGGAAGCCCCAATTCCCCTTCCACCACATCCCGAATGAATTCACGGTGCCGGCTGCTGCCGATTCCATTGGCAATGACTCCGGCCAACTGCAGGTCCGGGTCAAAATTGCGGTAACCGCTGATCAGGGCCGCTGCACTCCGGGCTAATCCGCCGGCGGAAAAGACCAGCACCACCGGGGCCTTTAAAATCTTGGCCACCTGAGCGGTACTTCCCGCCTCCCCTTCCCCTTTGGCCCCGTCAAACAACCCCATAACACCCTCTACCAGGGAGAATTCCGCAGTTCCCGCATGTTTTCGGAAAAGTCTTCGGAGGGCTGCCGGGGAACCCATCCAACTGTCCAGATTATGGGAAACCTCTCCTGCGGCCACCTGATGCAGCCCCGGATCAATATAATCGGGCCCTACCTTGAAAGGCTGAATCTTTAAACCTCTCTGCCGCAGGGCAGCTAAAATCCCCAGGGTTAGAGTGGTTTTGCCAACCCCGCTATGGGTTCCGGCCAATACCAGTCTGGGTATTTTCATGGTTGACTCCTGCTTTTATTATTTTGGTGGTCATTCTCTTTTATAAAGCGTATTCACGCTGCCAGTCAGAGAAATTATACTTTACAACCCCCGAAAAACACAAGGAAGAATATCCCCCGCTCGGGGATCGGAAGGGATGAATCAATGAATTCTTAAAATTTAAGAAGGAATCTCTTGATAGGAGGTTAAAATAAATAGTAATGATCATCAGTGAAGCATTTCATATCACCGGGAAAGGATGAAGCATCTTGCAGGTAAGCCCTTATCTATTTGTCTGGGGCCCCATCGCCCTGCGCTGGTACGGCGTTTTAATGATGGTGGCCGTAGTGCTGGGAACCTGGTTGGCCCTCCGTGAGGCCCGGAGGGTGGGAGTCAAGGGGGATGACATCATTGATCTGGTGCTCATCTGCGCTCCTCTTTCCTGGATTGGCGCGCGGTTATACTATGTAGTCCTGCGCTGGGATTATTACAGTCAAAATCTCATTGAAATACCCATGATCTGGCACGGAGGACTGGCTATCCACGGCGGGCTTCTTACGGCGGTACTAACTGGATATATTTTTACCCGGATTCGCAAACTGAGGTTTTGGCAAATTGCCGACATTGTGGCTCCCAGTTTTCCTTTGGGACAAGCCATTGGCCGTTGGGGCAATTTTTTTAATCAGGAGGCTTACGGTTACCCTACAGACCTCCCCTGGGCCATGTATATCGACGGGGCTTACCGCCACCCCACTTTTCTATATGAATCCCTGTGGAATATACTGGTATTTATCATCTTGATGCTTTACCGGGGCAAAAAGAAGGTGGACGGCCAGCTATTTATGATCTACCTGGGGTTCTATTCCATCGGCAGATTCTTTATTGAGGGCTTACGCACAGACAGTCTGATGCTGGGTCCCCTGCGGGCGGCCCAGGTGGTCAGTCTTCTGCTCTTGGTAACAGCCGTTGCGGGATATGCTTATCTGGGCCGCAAAAAGGTCCCGGAACCATAAGCAACGTTACCTTTCCGAGAGTTTCCCCTGCTGGGAGGGAGCCTTCAAGGATAAGTACCACGGAAAAACCCTGCAACCAAACAGGTGGTTGCAGGGTTTATGTATTTTTTTCTGGCTAGGCACTAACGAATGGCCTGAGTGATACCGGAAATGCTGGAGGAGGTTAGCATTTTAAAGGGCTTGCCGTGTTTTTTACAGAGCTTCTTAACACTTAAACAGGCATTGTGACTGTTGCAATCCACCGGGCAAAGCACCAGATCGCTTTTTCTGATCTTATTGTCCAAAACCCTTTCGCCGCCCTTCATGTAACCATCCAGATAATCAAACTCTCCGCCCCATTGTTCAATGAGACTTTTATAGGTAGCCTTAATTTTGGTGATGCCGCCCACAATTAATATCCTTTTAGCGCAGAGATCATAGTGACAGCAGTTTTCATCACAGGTTTCCACCGGTTCCACCCGGTCGTTGCAACCGCAGTATCGTTGGATTTTCAAGTGCCGGATGGAGGTCTGCAGTTCGTCAATGCGGGCCAATAAGGTGAGGTTTTCATCTTCCAGCCGTTTAATCCTGTCCTGATATTCTCTCAATTCTTCATCAACAGCGGCAAGGACCGCCAGCAGTTCCTCATTCTCCTGCTGTAATTTTTTTACCGTCTGTCTACCGGAAGCCGTGGACTTAACTGTTTCTAAAGACATGATCTCATCTCCCTTACAATAACATACAAAAATACTTGTCTATTATTATAATGAAAATGATTATCAATTTCAACTATTATTTGGTACAACTTTTTTTACAGTTGTTGCCCTTGATTTACTCCGAATCAACGGCCGACTTTCTTTTAACCCGGTTAAACAACAAGCCCGCCACCATGGAAGTAATAGGTATGGCCATAATCAGCCCAATGCTGCCGGTTAGGGCCCGGACAATTTCAGTGGCAATTAAATCCAGGTTAATCATCTTTAAGTAAGGCATTTCATAAGCCATAAAAATCAAGATAAGGGGTATGGCTCCGCCAGTATAGGCCAAAATCAGCGTGTTGGCCATGGTGCCCATGATATCCCCTCCCACATTCATGCCGGACCGGAACAGATCCTTTGTGCCCAGTAAGGGATTGACCCTTTTTATTTCTTCAATGGCGGAGGCAATGGATATGCTTACATCCATAACCGCCCCCAGAGCACCAATAATCATCCCCGCAAACAGCAGCCCCTGGTAATCAAAAGCAATTTTTTGAGGAATATATAACAGCATTTGCATCTCTTCACTGCTAAAACCGGTGAGGTGGGCCGCCTTACCGATTAGCAGGGCCAACAGGCCGGCCACCAGCACCCCGCTGGTGGTACCAATGATGCCTGCCAGAGTTTTATAATTCACCCCGTGGACCAGCGTCATGGTAATGGTCGTCATCACCGCGGCCAGCAGCACGGTGGCTAAAATGGGGCTGTGTCCCTTAAACAGCATGGGGAGAAGCACATAAAAGATTCCCACACCGGTTAATACCAGGGAAAAAACCGACTTTAACCCCTTCATCCTGCCAATTAGCACCATCAGCAGGGCAAACAATCCCGCCAGATAATATAACTTTTTATCCCTGGCGTGGTCTGAAACAAAAGCGCTGGTGATGGTATTTCCCTCCACCTGTATGGATAAAACCACTTCATCACCGGGCTTAACAATTACTCCCAAGCCAGGCTGATCGGGTATCACATGGGAGAGTTTTATTTCCTCTCCTTTAAAGGTTCCGCTGAGCACTTTGACCGTAAGCAGTTGTTCTTTTCCCTGGGTCCAACCATCCATGGCCTCGGGAAGTTCCTGACCCTCCGACACGTTTAAAACTTTCGCCCGGACCACAATTTCCTGCTCCGGTTTAACTTCAGCCTGGGGGTCTGCTTCACCGGCCAGACAGGCTTGTCCTGAAAAAATAAAAAAAGATAGAATTACAATGATATATATGGCCATGAACTTTCTCATAAATCCCGCCCCTTATTGAACAATTTTTCCATGTTTTTTATTTTACGTTAACCAATGATAACAGGCAACCCTAAAAGCGCCCTCTAATTCCTCCCAAAGGATGCTGTAAGAACACTTTTCTCCCCTCCGGGCAAACTCCTCCACCTTTTCGACTGGTTATATTTCCACTTTTTGTTTTGTAACAAGTACTGCCTATTTTTCATAGATTGGTGTTAGCTGAAGATATAGTTAGTTTGATCTAACTTAGACCATCATCCCTTACTGTAAAGGAGGCGATTGTGGAGAAATCTGCCCATTTTTACGGCCCATTGTTAGCCGAGGCTAATTTAGTTAAACCAATCTAACTCAATTCAAGGAGGAAGTGCTATGAAAAAATATGGTTTCATGCCGGAAAGCATGATGACTCTTTATGAACTGCCGGTTGGCCAATCCGCCACTGTCAGTTCCATTCAAGCCCAGGGAATGGTTCGACGAAGGCTAATGGATCTGGGATTGGTTCCGGGAACCCGGGTAGAGACCCTTAGGATTAGTCCGGCCGGAGATCCTAAAGCCTATAAAATACGGGGAACCGTTATCGCCTTTCGGGAGGAAGAAGGCAGCCAAATATTGGTAAGCTACGAGGGGGATTAAAAATGGAGGGAAATCATTTATCCAGAACAGAAACGGTGATTGCACTGGCAGGAAATCCCAACACGGGAAAAAGTACGGTGTTTAATGCCTTAACCGGCCTGAACCAACACACCGGCAACTGGCCCGGCAAAACCGTGTTGCGGGCTGAAGGGAAATATATCAACCAAGGGCAGGTTTACAACCTCGTTGACCTTCCGGGTACCTACTCTCTTCTGGCCAATTCCGTTGAAGAACAGGTGGCCAGGGACTACCTGTGTTTTGGCAAACCGGATACCACCGTGGTGGTGGTGGATGCCACTTGTCTGGAAAGAAATCTCAACCTGGTATTACAGGTCCTGGAGATTACTTCCAAGGTTGTTGTTTGTGTAAATTTAATGGATGAGGCCAAAAGAAAAAATATTATTATCAATATTAAGGAATTAGCCGTCCAGTTGGGTGTCCCGGTGGTTCCAACCTCCGCCAGAGCAGGCGCAGGCCTTGATCAATTAGTTAAAACAGTTTCCGACGTGGCCGGCGGACAGCTTAAGCCTACCCCCCGCCTGGTGCAATATGACTCCCGGGTGGAGGAAGCCATTCAAAAGATTCAACCCCAAATCCAGAAATTGGTGGGAGATGCCTATAACAGCCGCTGGTTAGCTTTAAGACTGCTGGATAAAGACCCCATTGTGATTGCTGCCCTGGAAAAATGCCTGCCCGGCCAGCAAGACTCAAAAATGAAAGTTGGAGGTGAACTCTGGGCATGAGTCAGTCCTGCTCCGCCTGCCTGAAAGCCATTCTAAAGGAAGTCGATACCCTGGATACCCAAAATATGAACGACGTCATTGTCGGCCATCTTTACCGTACAGCCGAAGACATTGCCGGCCAGGTAGTCACTCAAAAAGAAAAACCCGGCATCGATTGGGATAAAAAATTGGATGATATTCTAACTTCCAAGGTTTATGGCTTCGCTTCCATGTTAATTTTATTAAGTGTGATCTTTTGGTTCACCGTGTCCGGGGCCAATGTTCTCTCGGCAATGCTCGCTTCAGTACTTTTCTGGGGGCAGGATCGCCTTACGGATCTATGCCACTGGCTCCACACACCGGTTTGGGTTCACGGTTTTTTTGTGGAAGGAATTTACCGCTGCTTGGCGTGGGTTGTCTCGGTTATGCTGCCGCCAATGGCCATCTTTTTTCCGTGCTTTACTTTATTGGAAGATTTCGGATATCTGCCCAGGGTTGCCTTTAACCTGGACCGCTTGTTTAAGAAGGCGGGAGCCCACGGCAAGCAGTCCCTTACCATGAGCATGGGCTTTGGTTGTAATGCTGCCGGTATCATCGCCTGCAGAATCATCGATTCTCCCCGGGAGCGCATGATCGCCATGCTGACCAACAACTTTGTCCCCTGCAACGGCCGTTACCCAACCCTAATCGCCCTGGCCGGTATTATGGTTCTGAGTATGGGCGGCAGCTTTGGCAGCACGGCCATTGTGGTCGGTGCCATCCTTTTGGGAATTGCCGTAACCCTGGCGGTTTCATGGATTCTTTCCAAAACCTTGTTAAAGGGCGTTCCTTCCTCCTTTACCCTGGAACTCCCTCCCTATCGTAAACCCCAGATAGGGCGTGTTATCGTACGTTCCCTTTTCGACCGGACCCTCTTCGTATTGAGACGAGCCATTATTGTTGCTATTCCGGCAGGTGCCATTACCTGGCTGCTGGCCAATATCTATGTAGGTGATTTAAGCGTTTTGACCCTTTGCGCCCAGTGGTTAAACCCCTTGGCCCAATGGATCGGTCTGGATGGTTTTATTTTGATGGCCTTTATACTGGGTCTTCCGGCCAATGAAATTGTCCTTCCCATCCTGATTATGAGTTATTTGGCCACCGGTTCTATGACTGAACTGAATAGTCTGGAGGATTTATACAATCTCTTTGTGGTTCAACAGGGTTGGACCTGGTTGACCGCTCTTTGCATGATGCTTTTCTCCCTTTTACATTATCCCTGCGGCACCACCCTCTGGACCATTAAAAAGGAATCCGGAAGTATGAAGTGGACCCTTCTGGCCGGCCTTCTTCCCTTAAGCGTTGCCTGTATCGTTTGTTTCATCGTAAACCAGACCGTAAGGCTGCTGGGCTTAGTTTAGCCCTGCTGGTCTTGGGCAATCTCCACCTGCTGACAGAACCGTTTAAATTCATTAAGCCAAGCCGGATATTGCTGGGTAAACTTTACAAAATTAATGATGGATGAAAGGGTGGGCAGCGAAAGGTAGTGCTCCATGGCCTCGGCCTCCGCAGCCACATCACATTTTGAACCAATGAGATGCAAAAATTCCCGGATGATCCGGTTTCTTTCCACCAGAAAATGGCCCAATTGTTTGCCTTTGTCTGTAAGCACTACATCCTTATAACGGCGGTATAGGATATATTCGTTTTCATTTAGTTTTTGCAGCGCCCTGGTAACGGAAGGCAGGCTTACCCTAAGGCAGGCGGCAATATCCGTTACCCGCACGGCTTCACCACTTTGATTCAGTCGGTAAATCTCTTCCAAATAATCTTCTAAACTGGGAGTCAGCATGGTAATCCCCCCCCTTAAAGTAAACATATCAACAGCGGTCATTTTTATTACCATTTTTTCTCCAGCAAATTGGATATCGGCATCCCGACTCTAAAACAAAGGCTGGGCAAAATCATGAAAGCTTATCTTTTAGGCTTCCTGATAGCAACAGGTATCTTCATTCTGACGACAGTAGTGAAGAAAATACTGAGAAAGCAATTGGTTGGAACAGACCCAAAGAATTAGAGCACAAGTTCTGCTTCATCGATAAAACCCTGGTCCCTTTAACGTCCGGACCAGGGTTTTATACTTATTTGCCTTGGCTGACTCCCGCCTCCGCAAAGGTTGCCATTTCATGAAGGATATGAATTGCCGACTCAATAATGGGGAAGGCCAGAACCGCCCCGGTCCCTTCTCCCAATCTCATATCCATATGCAGGAGGGGCTTTAAATTTAATATTTCCAGTACATGGTTATGACCTGGTTCGGCAGAAACATGGGAAGCAAACAAGTACTCCCGGCTAAGGGGTGACAGGGCGCAGGCCACCAGGGCCGCAGCCCCGGAGATGAACCCGTCGATGACGACCGGTATTTTTTCCGCGGCACACCCCAGAATAACGCCGGCCAGTCCGGCAATTTCCAATCCCCCTACCTTGGCCAGCACATCCAGCCCGTCTCCGGGATCCGGCCGGTTTACTTCCAAAGCCCGCTGAATCACAGAAATCTTATGCTGAAGCCTGTGTTCGTCAATCCCGGTTCCCCTGCCGGTAATCCGGTCGGCCTGAAGACCGCTGAAGGCTGCCAGAACGGCGCTGCTGGCGGTTGTGTTGCCAATGCCCATTTCACCCAGCCCCACCAGGGCCGGCCGCTCTTTTACCTGCTGCCGCACCAGGCCAATTCCTGTTTCAATCGCCCGGACAGCCTCCTCCCGGCTCATGGCAGGGCCCTCGGTAAAGTTTGCCGTGCCGGCTTTAATCCGGCAGTTTATCAGCTCCGGATGTTCCATGGGAGCCCCGGCTACCCCGATGTCTGCCACCACAACCCGGGCCCCTGCCTGGCGCGCCAGAACATTGATGGCCGCACCACCTCTGAGAAAATTCAATACCATCTGGGGTGTTACTTCCTGGGGAAAAGCACTGACTCCCTCCGCCACCACCCCGTGATCACCGGCAAACACGGCAACCAGCTTCTCCTGGGGCAATTGGGGCAGGCTGTTTCCTTGCATGCCTGCCATACGGTAAGCAATTTCCTCCAGCAACCCAAGACTCCCAGGAGGTTTCGTCAGATTATCCAGCCTTTCTTTGGCCGCCTTTTGACTGGCTGCACAAGGAGCTTGGATATTGGCCAGGGTTTTATTTAACAGCTGCATATGGATTCCTCCTCATTTAAAAATAAAAAATCCCAGCCTTAAAAAAGGCTGAGAATTTTACCATCATCCCCGGCGGACTTCCACAGGCAGGTCTCCTGACTCACGGGTCATGGTCTTGCATCCACCTTCCCAGCCTCCGGGCCAGTGGCTTACTGATGCAGACTCTCCGTTTACAGTGGCGGGACCGCTCAGGATTTGCACCTGATTCCCTATTCTCCCCAAAGGGCACCTGCAGAAGATGTTTGATTGTTCATCCATATTGTAACCAGAAAAACCGCTGCCTGGCAATACCCTCCGCTTATATTCTTGTGTTCCAGGCACAAAGGCACCGCAGGCTGGATTTTTATGGACACCCTCCCCTAAAGATGATACTATTTTATAGTAAATTAAATCATATTTTCTTCCAGGGCACCCCCGGAGGGGGTTTAATAGGGAATCGGGTGCAAATCCCGAACGGTCCGGCCACTGTATGCGGAGAGCAGATTTCTGAAACACCACTGGAATCATCCGGGAAGGTTGAAATCGGCCACGACCCGCAAGTCAGGAGACCTGCCTTGGAAAATCCACTGTTCCTCCCGAAGAGAGGTAGGCGGTTAAGAGGGTTGATCCATTCTGCCCCTTTTTACCCTTCGCCTTAACTTATTGGAGTTAAGGCTTATTTTGTTTAAGGCTGGTGAAAGAAATGAGCGATAACAAGGCCGTCCTCCTGGTAACCTTCGGCACCAATGTTGCGGAAGCGGCAAATTCCTTTAAACATCTGGAAAACAAAATCCGTAAAGCGTTCCCCGGAGTGGAAGTGCGCTGGTCCTATACCGCCAAATCCATCCGTAATAACCTAGCCCGGCAGGGCTATGCTGTGGACAGCCCCATTACCGCCCTGTCTAAACTCCAGGATGAAGGTTTTACCCGGGTAGCCGTACAATCGGTGCATGTGCTGGCCGGGCAGGAGTATTATGATTTAGTCAACGTGGTGGACAATATGGCCCGCTTTCACGGATCCTCAGGTAAACATTTCCAGAGCAAAATTGGCAAATTCGGTTTCCATCGCTTAACCCTGGGAACCCCCCTCCTTTATAACTTTGAAGATTATCAGGAGGTGGCCGAAGGGATTCGGTCCTTTGTACCGGAAAATCCGGAACACGCCCTGGTCTTGGTGGGACACGGCAGCGGGCACCATGCCTTTAGCACTTACGGCTGCCTCAATGATTTACTCCGTCATCGTTATCCCAATGTCTTTCTGGGAACGGTGGAAGGTTATCCTTCCCCAAGGGAGGTAAAACAGGATTTATCCCGGGCCGGTATAAAGCAGGTAACCGTGATGCCCCTCATGAACATCGCCGGGGAGCATGCCGTCAGCGATCTGGCCGGCGGCCAACCCGCCTCCTGGAAAAGCCAGCTGCAGCAGGACTACGAAGTTTCCGTCAACCTGGCCGGTCTTCTGGATATTGAAGACATTTTAAATATCTATGTAAAACACCTGCGGGAGGCTTATAATAAGATTGATTAAAAATACTAGGAGGGCGCTGTGAAAGGAACTTTATATGGTATCGGTGTTGGACCCGGAGACCCGGAACTGATCACTTTAAAAGCAGTGAACATTCTAAGATCGGTGGATGTGGTAATCGCCCCTCGCAGGGATAAAAGTGAAAAAAGCACCGCTCTGAGCATCGCCCTTCCCCACCTGGGGGAAAGGACGGAGATTTTGGAGCTGGTATTTCCCATGGTTTACGATGAAACCCGCCTTAGCGAAGCCTGGGTGAAATGCCAAAACACCATTTTGGAGCTTCTGAGGCAGGGCAAACAAGCAGCCTTTTTAACCCTGGGAGACCCAATGCTCTACAGCACCTATATTTATGTACACCGTCTTTTATCCAAGCACGGGGTTAATCTTCAAACCATTCCCGGCATCACTTCCTTTTGCGCCGCCGGGAGCCGCCTTGACTTCCCCCTGGCCGAAGGAAATGATGTTCTCTCCATTGTTCCCGCAACATGCAGCAGGGAAAAATTTTCCCGGATACTGGAGGCGTCGGATAACGTGGTGGTCATGAAAGTCTATAAAAATACCCCTGAAGTCATTGAACAGCTGAACAACCACAGCTTGGCGGAACATGCCGTAATGATCAGCAAATGCGGTCATCCGGACGAAGCAATTCACCAGGATATTCGCAATGCGGCAAACCTAAAGCCAACTTATCTTTCAACCATTTTAGCCAGAAGGCAGCCTCCCGGAAGATAAATCCTCCCAAGCGATAAAAAAACCTCTGAAGCAGCCAGGGTTATGAACCCGCGCTGTCCAGAGGTTTTCCTTTATTATTTTGTTTTCACTGTGATGATTTAAATTTTAAAACCACCGGCCAATCGATCTAATTCCTCTGCAACTCTCTCTAAGGCCTCGGAAGAAGCTAAAATTTCTTCGGTAGCAGCGGTTTGCTCTTCGGTGGAGGCGGCGACACTTTGTACCCCGGAAGACATTTGCTCCGTCGCCGATACGATTTCATAAAGTTGAGTGGTTAACTCTTTTGTTCCCTGGGCAATGGTATCAAAACTTTTTCCGCCTTCTCTAAAAAGAAGGGTGCCCATTTCAATTTCTTTATTGGCAGCGTCTAAACTAACGGCAGCCTTTTGTGTTTCCAACTGAATGTCATGAATTAACTCTCTGATCTCCGTGGTTGCACTGGCAGACTGTTCAGCCAGCTTGCGAACTTCTTCAGCAACCACGGCAAAACCCCGTCCGTGTTCACCGGCTCTGGCTGCCTCAATGGCTGCATTCAGTGCCAGTAAATTGGTCTGATCCGCCACAGAGGTAATTAGCTCGATAATTTTATTAATCTCCTGGGACTTCTTGTTTACCCCCTCAAAGCTGATGCCGACTTCGTTGGCGGTGTCGGTAATTTTCTGCATTTGGCCAACTACGTTAGAAATTCCTTCACTTCCCGCATCTGCTAGTTTCGAATTATACTCAGCGGTTTTGCTGATATCCTGAATATTCATGGCTACGTTATCAACCGTACCGGAAATTTCACTCATGGTAGCCGCTGTTTCATTGGCGCTGGCAGCGGTCTGTTGCGAGTTAGAAACTAACTGCTGGGTAGCAGAAGTTACTTTTTTGGCATTATCAATCAGTTGAAGCATAATAAGTCTTATATTATCCACCATTTTATTTACGGCCGTGGCTAATTGGCCAAATTCATCCTTTTTGGTTACCTCAATCTTTTGGGTCAAATCTCCGCCATTTTCCGCCATTTCATTAATCTTGGCAATGGAATGATTTAACGGCAAAACAATACTGGCTTTGCTGAAACGATAGACAAAGGTCATAGTCACCAAAACAATAATTCCGATGACCAAAACCATCTTATAGCTTTCTTGCTGAACAAATTTATCAATGTCATCAATATAAGCCCCGGTACAAATAACCCAATTCCAGGGTTCAAAAAGTTTGGAATAGCCCCGCTTGGGAGAGGCCTCGGTAGCTCCCGGCTTGGGGAACCAAAAGTCGGAATAATACCCTTCCTCCTTATTCTTTTGGGCTCCTTCTATGTATTCCTTGCACAGATACTTTCCTTTGGCATCCTGTTCGTTCAGTCTGCTTTTTCCCAGCAGTTCCGGTTTCATCGGGTGCATTACGTTGATGTAATCGGTATTGTCAATCCAAAAATACCCGTCTTCACCATAACGCATCTCTTTAATTTCATCCTTC